>CAZAGU010000052.1:0-17343 GCA_964484805.1 uncultured bacterium | reverse complement strand
ACTCCGCTTTGCTTTTCGCAAATCTTCGCGAAATGAAATCTATCCTCTGCGCTGTATAACTACAATGATCTGGCAGAGCCAGCTCAGCGACAATCTCACCGCCAAGTCTTACTATCGAGCGAAAAAACGATTCTGGATGAGCAATTCCAGCGAAGGCAAACACCTTTTTTTCGGCAACCTCCTCAGGCGCAAATATCTGGTCGCCAGATATCTTCTTCCAGTAATGATCTTTCATCTGAGTCGCTATCACTGGCTTATCAAGAACTTTGCCCAGATTTTCACAGCGTTCCGCCATCTGCTCAATGCTGTCTTCAGCCTTGGAAAGCACAATCAAATCAGCCCGCGCGAGCGATTTCGGAGGCTCACGCAGAAATCCAGCCGGAAAAACCCGACTATTACCGAAGGGATTCATCGCATCCAGCAAAACAATATCCAGATCGCGCTTCAGCCGCCGGTGCTGAAAGCCATCATCGAGGATAATCATCTTTGCCTTCAGCGAATTCACAGCGAACTGCGCACCCCTTACGCGGTTGCGATCCACCACCACCGGAACACGATTGGGTGAATACGCAATCAAAACCGGCTCATCGCCTGCCAAACTAGGCGTGGCGAGCACTCGCCTGCCATCGCAAACGAGCAACGTTCCCGAGTATGAGCCTTTATATCCGCGGCTGAGCACCACTGTCTTGAATTTCCTGGAGTAGCCGTTATTATTCAGCCGTTCGAGCAAATGGAGCACAAATGGCGTTTTCCCCGTGCCACCAGCGGCAATATTACCCACACTGATGACCGGCGCGTCCACCTGATGCGATTCGAACACACCGTTGTCGTACATACGGTTGCGAATCTGAACGATTGCCTGAAAAGGAATACTTAGCGGCAAAAGCCAACCCTGCGGTTTCAAATCAAAGTCTCCTTTTAAACATCCTGCACACCCATCTGCTGATCAATTTCCTGCTCCAGCGCAAGCATTTTATCACGCACCAGATCTCGCCATTGCGCGAGTTCGGCTTCGCCAGACATTCGGCGCGGCAGGTAGATCGGCTCGCCATATTTCACTATCGCCCGGCTTAATGGTAACATTATCATAAACCGGTCCCAGCTTCCAACACGCCAGCAAGGTTTGGCAGAAAACAGAAGTGGAATCAAGGGAGCGCCAGTTAAACGGGCAAGGTGGATGATTCCGTCGTGGATTGAATGTCGAGGACCTGTTGGCCCATCGGGGAACATCGCCAGAGTGTTGCCACTTTTCAGATCCTTCAGCACGGCGTTGAAACCTTCGCGCCCGCCCTCTTTGGGTGACCCGCGATGGATGACATAACCCAAACGTTGAACTATCTGAGTGATGAATTCGCCATCCTTGTGAAGGCTTACCAGTGAAGCGATTCCACTGTTTCGGTGGTGGTAGATCGGCAGTAGCATTCTGCCATGCCAGAGCACCACGATTACACCCTTGCTCTGAGCTTCAGCCTCGTCAAAATAGTGGCGGTTGACGACCTTGTACCGGCAGAGCTTGCCGAGTGTAAGAATAATAGAAGGACCCAGCATTCGTGCCAGTTTCAACAGTCGGAGAGTACCGGCAGAAAAGCGGTCTTTATTATTTCCTTGTTGAAGATCAGACATCTATTGTGAACTCAAGCCTTCTTCAGGTTGCGCCGTCAACTGATCATTGGGGAGGACGTTCCTGATCGGCAATGTGACAGTAAAGCGTGTGCCGACATTCACTTCAGACTCAACCCTGAGTTGCCCCTTGTGAATGTCCACAGTCTTCTTCACCAGCGCTAGCCCTAAGCCAGTGCCTTCGATACGAGTTGTAAAAAACGGATTGAATAATTTGTGCAGGTTCTCCGGTGGTATTCCACAACCATCGTCCTCAACAATCAGATCCACCCGGTTTGCCAATAACCGCCACTGTACCATGAACTTGATGGAGCCACTGCGTACGATGGCGAGAATCGCGTTGCGGCCAAGATTGGTCAGCAACATCCGCAGGAGCTCTTTATCGGCGACCAACGGAATTTCTTCATCAGGCATCTCGGTTGTCACTTCAATCTTGAGCTTCTTTTCTTTAATCTCAGATTGTAATAATTCGGTAACATCTTTCACCAGTTCGCGAATATCAAAAGACGATCTGGCGATTCTGGTCTGTTTGGTCAGGAATAACAAATTCGTCGCCAAACGATCTAAAGAATGAACGCCCTGAACAATTTTATCGACGAGTTCAAGGTTCTCAGAATGCTCTTCCATTTCTTCGCGCAGTATCGCCGCGAACCCGCCAATTCCTGCCAGCGGATTGCGAAGCTCGTGCGCCACAGCCGCCGCCATCTCGCCCATCGCGGTCAAGGCGCTCTGATGTTCGACTTTTTCCTCAAGGCGGCGCAGGGTTGTAATATCGTCGAACATTTCGATCAAACCGACGCGATTACCCATTGAATCCACAACCCAGGTGGTGCAGGTTTCAACGCGGATCTGAGTGGTTGGCAATACTTTCTCCACGCCACGAAGCTCAGGCCCGTAGTGAAGCGTATAGAGCGCGCTGGACTGAAGATAATCCTTGCCCATGATGTCTTCGTAGGGATGATCGACAGCGTCTTCGGGGAAAATGCCCAGCAGTTCGCCTGCCATGCGGTTGAACATCGTAATTCGCCCGTCCAAATCAATGGCTATTACACCCGATGAGATTGCATCAAGCAGAGTTGTGATATAGCGGGAGGCTCGGTCGAGCTCTCGCAAGCGGCTGTAAAGCTGTTGATCTTTCTCCTCAAGCTCTTCAGTCAATTGTTCCACACGCGCTTCAAGCTTCTGATATGAGCCTGTCAGCGACGTGGCAGTCTTGTTGAAGTTCTGGAAGGCATCAATCAGAGAATGAACATCAAATTCCTTCTCTTCGCTCTCTTTTTGCTGTCTGTCTGAATTTTTATCCATCAATCAGGGTCTTACTCATTGTTATAAGGTCTCGCAAATCATATCCAATGTGTTGGTAGAAATCAATCGCTTGAGGATTATCCACTTCAATCCAGAAGCTATACTTCACAACTCCCATCTCCTTGAACAACCGATCCAACTCATCCATCAAAGCCCGTCCGTAGCCTCTGCCTTGAAACTTAGGATCAACCGCCAAGTGATGCACCAAGCCTCGCCTGCCATCGAACCCGCCCAGCACGCAACCGACGACCAGCCCATCCTCTTCAAGAACAAAGCAGGTCTCAGGATTGTGCTCCAACAGCCGCATCACTTCAGGCTCAGTGTCCGATGCTCCCAATGTCAAGCCGACTTCTTGCCAGATTTGGAACAGCCGACTGTAATCAGTTCGTTGAAATTTGCGGATGTTCAGCATAGGTTTCATCAGCTTACAACTCCAGAGGAAATATCGCTGGCAAGGTTTTCGTCATCAGAGGAACACAGTAATATATCACCTTCCAGCCTCAATCGCAAATCACCTGTGCTAAATTCGCTCGTCAATCCTGCCATCACTATGCGGCGTTGGCATTCCTTTCAAGTGTCGAAGAATCTCGCCCACCAGATACAGCGAGCCAATGACCAGCACTCCTTCATCTTTGCCAGCGGCACTGACAGCTCTTTGGTAGGACTCAGGCGCACTGGTCCGCCAGCTCCCCAGCTTCAGCACATCGGGCATGGTCTCAAGGACGTAGTTCTTGAACCAGCTCTTGGGAAACTGGATTTTGCAGAAAAAATACTTGCCATTCAATGGTTCAAGAGCGTGGAGCATCTCAGGGATGTTCTTATTCTTCATCGCCGCAAAGACGATGTTCCATTTTTTCCCAGGCACCCTTTCCTGAATGGATTTTACCATCGTTTCCACGCCGAGTGGATTGTGCGCTCCATCGAGAACTATCAATGGCTTCTGCGAGACGATCTGGCATCTTCCGTCCCATCGCAAGTTGCCAATGCCATCTCGCACAGCCTCAACGGGGATTTCCCAGCCCTGCCGACGGAGCAGATTGACTGCGGTGAAAACTGTAGAAATGTTGCTCAGTTGATAATTTCCAGAGAGCCTTGTTTTGTACTGCACATTTTCAGGATCATTCTTCTGAACGAATTCCAGCCCTGCCAATTTATGGCTGACTAGCCTGAACTCATCCCGACCTTCGCTGATAGTCAGCAGAGCGGAGACTTTTTCAGCCATCTCGACAAATCTATCGGTCGCTTCCTTCGTCTGAAGCGCCACCACAGCCGGTGTATGCGGTTTGATGATGTGAGCTTTATCCCAGGCGATTTCGCTGATGGTCTCGCCAAGAATCGCTGTGTGATCGAGCCCGACCGGTGTTAAAATGCTGATGATCGGATCCAGTACGACCGTTGTGTCCAGCTTGCCGCCCATGCCGGCTTCAACCACAGCAATATCAACACTTTTTCGCTGAAAATGGAGCAAAGCCATGGCGGTTAAGTGTTCAAAAACCGTGCGAAAAGCAATATTCTGGCTGAGTCGAACCTCTTCAGGCGCTCGTTTCAATGCCAGCATCAGCGAAGCGAACTCATCCTTACTGACCATCCGTCCGTCAACGCGCATCCGCTCGCGAATCGTCACCAGATGCGGCGATGTGTAAAGCCCGACCCGCAAACCACTGGCACGCAGGATCGAAGCGAGAATAACCGCCGTTGACCCTTTGCCCTTGGTGCCTGCTACGTGAATGACCGGATACTGACGATGTGGCGAGCCGATTGCCGTCAGCAAATCGGTAAAACGCTGTAAATCCGCGCCGTTGGTGCGTTCGCGGGTTTCTGCCACCCGCTCAAAATTTACAAAACTGTTTAAGTAGTCAACCGCATCAGTGTATTTCAAATCTGTGTAACTTTCGTCAAAGGAATTAGATGTATCGTTTGAGTCGTGAGACTCGCAGTCGCTCATTTTTTCGAAGGCTCCACCAGAAGCCATAAACAAATCCGCCCACATGCGCCCAGTGAGCGACGTTGCTCGGCGCAAAGCTGAAAGCTGCTAAAAATTCAAATAAAAACCAAAACCCAATAAACCAAAAGGCGCGAATGCTGAAAAAAACCGGGAAAATTATCAGAAGCCACAAACAACGGATTTTCTTCGTGCCAAATCTCACCAAATAAGCGCCCATCACACCCGCAACCGCGCCCGATGCGCCAATCAGCGGAATCTGCGACGTAAAACCGGTTAAAATTGCGTGCGAAAAATTACCCACCAAGCCTGAAACAAGATAAATGCTCAGAAATGACAACCTGCCATAGCTGTCTTCAATGTTATCGCCAAACAGCCACAAAAACCACATGTTGCTGATCAAGTGAAGCAAATTCGCATGGAGAAACAACGATGTGAGCAAGCCGAGTGGATTTGCTAAAATGTGATGCGGTATAAAACCGAAATTCGTAATCAAAACATCGTGAGTGCCACGCAGGTTCGGCACGAGATAAAAATAAATGTTGACAAGAATAAGGATCACTGTCAAAATCGGAAATGACTTTGACGGATTTTCATCACGGTATGGAATGGGTATCATAGACGGCTTTTACACAAATTCTTCATTTATCAGTGTCTCGGCGATTTTGACCGCATTTGATGCCGCTCCCTTGCGCAAATTATCGGCGGCAATCCAGAACGCCAAGCCTGTCCGGCCTCGGTCGCGGCGAATTCGACCTACGAAAGCATCATCTGTGTCCCTAACCATTTCCGGCGTGGGGTATAAACCGTCTTCGACCACCCTCACGCCAGGAAATTTACGCAATGCTTTCAACGCTCGGTCGATTGAAACTCGCTTGCGAAAATCCGCATGAACGGCAATCGAATGCCCCACGGTCACTGGGATACGGACGCAGGTCGCTCGAATGGGCAGTCTCGACAATTTAAGAATCTTGCGGGTCTCGTTGACGATCTTCAGTTCTTCGTCGCTGTGCCCGTTCTTGCCAGCGCCGATCCAGGGGATGACATTATCAGCGATTCTGGCGGGAAAACAGGACGGTGCCAAGTCATTGTCGGCACTCTCTGCCTCAAGCGTTTCCAGGGCAACCTTACCAGCGCCGGATACTGCCTGAAAGCTGACCGCTGTCAGGCTCTTCAAGCCAAATAATTTATGCAACGGTGCCAACACGTTCACCATCGGTATCGTCGTGCAGTTCGGGCAGGATATTATCCGGCTGGCTCGGTTCAGATCGGCGCTGTTGACTTCAGGCACCACCAGAGGAGCGTAGGATTTCATCCGAAAATAGGAGGTTTTGTCAATCACATACGCGCCCTTGTGAGCAAATGACCAGCCCCAGCGTTTCGACACCGCCGCGCCTGCTGCCATGAAGGCAAAATGCACCTCTGGAAGCAAACGTGGCTTCAACGTTAGAAGCGGCTGGACATCGTAAGGCGTGTGAATCCATTTGCCTTCAGAACCCGATGAGGCAAACAGAAACAACTCCCCGACAGGGAAATGACGCTCTTTGAGAATTTCCAGCACCTTCCCGCCCACAAGACCACTTGCGCCGACCACTGCCACCTTGAACAGCCGCCCGACACGCGGAACCTCTTGCATGAACTGAAAACTGGACTGATTCTCATTGACGATTGGAATTTCGTCCTTTTCATCAGACTCTGAATAATACAGATTCACGTTTGAACATCCTTAAAACGAGAAACAGACAAACAGCCGAAAAAACCAGATTCACAGCCATTGTTATCAGAGCAACTGTAACATCAATATTTCCGGAGAGCCCCTCCTTCAGGAGAATTGACACGTTCATCACTGGTATCAGCGCCATCTCTTTGCTACCCTGAATGTCTGGCATCATGGATGCCATCGACGGCAAAATGACGATGAACATCAGCGGCGAAACGTAGCTCTGCGCCTCACGGTAGCTCTTGGCAAACAGAGCCAGAGTCATCAGCAAGGATGAAAATATAATACTGAGCGGAACCATGCCCATAATCATCAGCCCCATCTCGCGGAGACCAATCGAAATCTCAAGCTTGCCTGCAACTTCGGGGATGAATTCAATCGCCAGCACGCCGCTCAAGGCTATACTTCCAACCGCCAGAATAGCAGTAATCAACGAAGCGGAAAAAACGGTCAGGAATTTGCCCATGACGATGTCTATCCGCGAAACACCAGACACCAGAAGCGTTTCCAGTGTACCGCGCTCTTTTTCGCCAGCGGTCAGGTCAATGGCAGGATACATCGCTCCGGTCAATGCCATCAGAATGAGGATGTAAGGCAGAAATGAACCTAGCACGAAACTGCCAACCTCTTTGGCGGAAGCAATATTATCCTGATAGACAATAAATGGTCTCACCATCTGAGCAGGAAAGCCACGCTCTCGCAAATTGACCGCTGTAATATCACTTCGATAGTCCACTAAGGCTTGAGTAATCTTTCTGACGGTAAACTCGGACTGCGTGCGAGTCATGTTGGCGTAGAGGCGAATCCCTGGCACGTCAATGTCTGAGCTTGCCTGCAAAACAGCATTGAGTGAATCTGAGAAACCCGCCGGAATAATTGCTATGACTTCAATTTCACGCTCACGAATAAGCTCCATTGCCATCGCGGAATCAATTTTACCCGGTAGAACTTCCAAGCCATCAATGGACTCGATGATCTTTAGTAACTCAATGCTATTGTCGTTGTCTATCCAGGCGACTTTCGAGACCCGGGCTTCCACCTTATCCATGTGTTTTTTCATAAACAGCGAAATACCACCCATCATCAGCGGGTAGAGAAGAATTGGCAATAACACCATCGAGATCAACGTCCGCCGGTCGCGCAGGATGTCGCGGAATTCTTTGGCAAAAATCAACAACGTGCTATGAAGGTTCATAATGCACTCTTGAAAATAAATTTATAATTAAACTTGCAAGCTTTCAATCGCCGTTGTTAAAGCCTCAACGGCAAGCTCAACGGAATGGCGCTTTTTCTCTGGCACACCGTCGAGAAAATTGGCAACATCATCTGGAGTGATGCTCTTTGCCGATTCAACATCCATTCCGATGGCAATCTCGGTGACGGCTGAACAAGCGGCAATCGTTCCTGAGCAGGCACGAGCACGGAATTTCAGGTCTGAAATCTTGCCATCCACAACCTGAATGGACATTTTTATCTGATCAAAACAACCTTCACCAGCATGTTCAACCTGACAGGTTGCGTCGGCGGGATCAACTTCACCAATACCACGAGGGTGAGTAAAATGCTCGATGTACTTCCGTGAGAAACCCATAATTACCTCCTAAAGGTATTAATTGGCATTTGACGAATTTCCGTTAAGTGGCTGTTCAATTGTTGAAATCAATCGCCAAAAGAATCGCCGCCCTATAGTTGCTACGCAGGTATTAAGAAAATGCTAATGCTGAAACGGATAATCCCTCAAGGTAGGTAAGATAGGCTTGAAAATCTTATGTGTCAATATACTCTCATTACAGGAAAATTTAATCTAAAGTTACAACAGTTCTGACAACGTCATACAAAGCGTTTCTGAAAACTGATGTCATCTCAAAAACTTCCATTGCAACCATCAAGGGCGCCAGCGTTCCAACAACCTTTCCCTCCTCATTCCAAACTTGATTTGGAATCCAGAGAGCTTAATCAGGGCATTTTTCCTTAAAAAGAACTTCATCCAAAGCTTAACACAGATTTCACAGATAAAAAAACCGCTCAAAACGATGGATGCCAGCCTTCGCTGGCATGACAGCGGACAATGTCCGCTGTGGAATTTGCAGAGCACACTTATTGAAAAAACCTTAGCGTTCTTTATTCGCTTGGTAGTTGAACCTTCAAACTCTTAATCTGGATTCCCAATCAAGTTGGGAATGAGGCGGCTGGTGGTTCAGACATTTTTTTTGAAAGCAACAGCCATAATCACCAACACCACGTCGCTCCGGCGAAAGCCGGAGCCCAGACTGAGAGTTTTTAAGTCTTGCATACACAATATATATACTTTTCTCTGGATACCGACTTTCGTCGGTATGACATGTATGAGGCTTATTAGAAGCGAAGCAATCTCATAAAAGTTCGAGCGAAACCCTCACAACCACTGAGCGCACCAATTGGCATCAACACATCGTTCACAAAGAAAAGCATTTTTTCAAAAAATGCTATACAAACAAAACCCGGATCCATAAGACCCGGGTTTAAAGTTATAGGAGCTTTCAGCACATTTACTTGCTGTTTTTCTGAATCTCTTTGAGCTCTTTTTTTAGCTCTTTCAGGTCTTCACGCAACTCATCCATCTCCTCTTTGAAATCCCCATGTGCATCTATCTGAATCTCAATACTCTGCATTGCATCCTGAATTATTTCTTCAACATCAATGTCATCAACGTTTCCGAAGATTGTGTGAAAATCAAACGGGATAGGAGCCGAACCAAGTACGACTTTGACGGTCATGGGCTTGCCTTCACGGCTGGCAGAAATGGCAACTTCTGTCTCCGGCTTGCACGAGCGCAACGCCTTCATCAGTTGACCTGATGTTTCAATCTTGTCATCATCGACAGCCATAATCACATCGCCCGCTTTCAACCCTGCTTTTTCGGCGGGTGTGTCTTCGGAGACGGATTTCAGCATTACACCATGATCGACTTTGAAATACTCTTTGAGACCATCAGTGAGCTCCATGGAATAAACACCGAGGAATCCACCCTTTGAGAACTTCTTCTTGATGTTCATGATGTTCACATCTTTGTGAGGCATCGCGCCCAGAACCATTTTGAAGTCTTTCTTCTTGCCCTTGCGAATGACGTAAGCCTTCACTTTGTCGTCAGGTTTGTACTGAGATAAAACCTTGTGCAGTGATTTCAAAGACTTAATTTCGTCGCCATTAATCTTAATCAGGATGTCGCCACCTTTCAATCCTGCCTCGGCGGCGGGACCATCTGAAACGACATCATTGATGAGGATACCGTAATCTTTTTCCCAGTCCAGAGCTTCACGGTCGTCATCCTCAAGGTCTTTTGGATAAACGCCTAGGAAAGCCCGGTCGGCTTTGATTACTTTGATCTCCTTGACCTCTTCGATTTCTCCAGCAAAAGTCGGCACGGCAGTAAAACCGATCATCAAAGACAATACCAATGCCACAAGGGCAAAGCGTGTTAAATTTCTCATTGTGTGTTTCTCCTCTAAAAAATCTTGTTGGACGGCAGAACCGTCATGCCTTTTTTGTTCTTTGTTGTTTTAGACTGAAGAAAACAATAAAATGTTGCAGGGAATATTTTTATGTCCCAAAATAAATCCAAGAATTCCCACCCGGCGCAATAATTAGCGCATTCTCCTAGCAGACATCAACCTGCAAACCCTTTAACCTGCCGAAATACTCAAGTTCCCCGCTGAAATCCCCAAGGCTGCTAATGACATGCGTTCCTGTCATGGCTGAAACAAACTTTTCGGATGAAGGAATTACTATCCGCGATTGCGTCCGGCAGGTCTTAAGCTTTGCCACGGGTTTGGTCTTTCCCCGGCAAACGAGAATATTGCTCAGATCATTTCCGATGCGAGCTAAGGTAACTTCCTGTCCAACAGGCAACTGCACATCCAAAGACACACCTTTACCGCTCTCGTGATGGGGCATCAGACGATAATCAAAAACCACATCGCCCTGTTTCCGCGCTGAAGTGCAATGGACAAGCTGTATCTCGTTCTCAGGGAAGATGATCGGATTGCCCATCCAGAAATTTTCCGCGCCAAGATTTTTCATCAGCAACATCGTCAGTGCCGCGTCAAGATCGCCTTCACACGCTCCGATAAATTTTCCGCTGTCGTTTAATTGGCTCAGAGCCAGGCAACCTGTGGTGTCCAGCGTCTTTATCAGAGCAAAACACGCCAGAGCACAGCCGTCAGCGTCGTTTTCTTCAAGAAGAAGTTTTACTGCCATCGCCAGTCGCGAAGCTTTGGTCAATTCAAGCTTGTTAATAGAAGAATGATCCGTCGCGCTTGACAGATACCCATCAACCCAATCTGAAACATCGCCATCTTGAACCTGCTTAAAGCGCTCGGCGAGAATATCCTGACCGACATGTAGAATTTCCACCCCGAAACGCGCTCTGATCAATCTTGGATCAACACAGCTATTTATCACCCAGGCTTCTGTGCCGCCAATCGACAGGAGGCGGGAATGCCGCATACTCGCAATCGCCGCGGAAGCCACCATTAGTCTTTGGAAATCGTCAAGTGTGGAAATCCAGAAAGCGTTGATGTTCATCTGTTTCAGCCGGGCGAAAACATCCACCGCGGCGGGATGGGCGTTTGCGCATAGTAATTCCGATGAAGAGGAGTCACTCAGACCAAACCCGGGCAGATAGGCATTGACAATGGCGACGTTCTTGTATCGCGTGGCGAGCTCCAGCATCCCGCGCTGAACCTGCCCGCTGAACGGCACGAACACGCCAAGCTCAGGCGCGCTCAAAGTGGAATTTATTACCGCATCCACTTCATCTGAGTTTGTCAGTAGCCGAAAACGGCAGTTTATTGTGTCGATTTTCAGCAAATCCGCAAGTTCCTCACTAATTTTCAATAATTTTTCGCGCGTAGGAAAATAGTTTTCTGAGGCGAAAAAATAGACATCCGGCGGTGTCTGGCTTTTCTTGGCTTGAGTATTTAACATATTCTAACACTGACCTTTTATCTTAGGATAGTTTTAAGCATATTTCAGCCAGACATTCAACACCATCTGGCTTGATGTTTGCTTTAACTTGTTCGATGCGGTAGATTTTGCCCAATTCACTTTCCGTTGTAACGCTTTACATTAACAAAGCTGACGAATGCCCGACGAGAAGAATCAGGAAAAAACTGAACAACCGACACAGAAGAAGATTCGGGACGCCCGTGACAAAGGCAATATAGCTCAGTCACAGGAACTCGGCAACGCTATTGTGCTGTTTGCAGGATTCATGCTTCTTTCATTCATGGGCAAGCACATCATGGATGGTCTAATTTACTCCAGCGAGTCTATTTACCGCAATCTTCCATCATTTGAGCTGACTGTAAATTCCGTTCCGGGCTATTTCAACGCCGGCGGATTGTTTATTGCTAAACTTCTGGCTCCATTCTCCCTGTCTGTGATGGTCATCGCGACAATGACCAAGCTTGTGCAGAATGGCTTTCTCATGACATCCAAACCACTCGAACTCGACCCGAAAAAGCTTGACCCGATCAAAGGCATTAAACGCATCTTTTCGGTTCGCGGACTGATGGAAATGGCGAAGGGCGTGTTCAAGTTGACTGTCATTTCCGTCATTGGATACTTCGCCGTTAAAGCCGCGCTACCTAATATCGTCAAATTTATCGATCAGGACATCGCCACAGTGTTGTCATCGGTTTCCAGCACCGCGCTGGCGATAGGAATCCGTTCAGCAATCGCTATTCTGGCGCTGGCAATTCTAGATTTCCTCTTCCAGAAATGGAAACACAACAAAGACCTGATGATGTCCAAGCAGGAAACTAAGGACGAGAACAAACAGACCGAGGGCGATCCGCTGATAAAGCAACGCATCCGCGATATTCAATTCAAACTGTCGATGAACAAAATGATCAATGAATTGCCCACAGCGGATGTCATCGTCACCAACCCGACCCATGTGGCTGTCGCGCTGAAATATGACCCTGAAAACATGCGCGCGCCAAGGGTCGTGGCGAAAGGCATGAGGAAACTTGCGGAGAGAATTAAGCGCATCGGCACAGAGCACGACATTCCTATCGTTGAAGAGCCTGAACTGGCGCGAGCACTGTATAAATCGGTTGAAATTGGCTGGGAAATTCCTTATGAATTGTTTCAGGCGGTAGCTGAAGTTTTAGCCTTGGTTTACAGATTGCGTGAAAAAGTCCGAGTATCGGTATAATTGTGAGTTTTAATTTGCTTTCCACCCCACTAATACCTTGAATTCAGAGCAACAATTGTTCATCTTAGGATAAGTGGTGGGTTGTGATTCATGAACAACATGTGTTATCCAAAATTCTGGCTTTTTTGAAGGCGCTGGCACAGCGGTTGCCTTATTTACTTTTGAGTTTTTATTCTGCAGACTTCGGCAATTATTGCCGTTTTGCCAGAAAAAAACGATACACTTGGATTTTCATTGAACGAACAGTCCAATCAACATACATTTCTTGAGCGAGTTATTCCCCGCGCCGATATTCTGATTGCATTAGCTGTAATCGGCATTCTGGTACTGATGGTTTTCCCGATCCCCACAGGAATGCTCGATATACTGCTAGCCTTGAATATCACAATTGCACTCCTCGTTTTACTTATGGCAATGTATGTTACTGAACCTCTTCAGTTTTCAGTTTTTCCGGGACTGTTACTCGTCTTGACACTTTTCAGGCTTGGGTTGAACGTCGCTTCAACCAGACTGATCCTTTCCGATGCTTTTGCTGGCAATGTCATCGAAGCATTCGGCAATTTCGTCGTGAAAGGAAATTATGTCGTCGGGTTTATTATCTTCCTGATCCTGGTGCTCATCAATTTCATCGTCATCACCAAAGGTTCAGGACGAATCGCTGAAGTCGCAGCAAGATTCACTCTCGATGCCATGCCCGGCAAGCAGATGGCGATTGACGCTGATATGAATAATGGGCTCATCGATGAAAAGGAAGCCCGGGAGCGTCGCGAAAAAATCAGGAAAGAATCCGATTTCTACGGGGCAATGGATGGTTCAGCAAAATTCGTTCGTGGCGATGCCATTGCGGGTCTGGTTATCACCATTGTCAATATCGTTGGCGGGTTAATCGTCGGCTCGGCTCAGAAAGGCATGCCACTGGCGGAAGCCGCTCAAACGTACACCATCCTGACCATTGGTGACGGTCTTGTCAGTCAGGTGCCAGCTCTGATAATTTCCACATCCGCCGGTTTGCTGGTCAGTCGGGCGGCAACATCTTCCAGCCTTGGCGTGGAGATGGTCAGCCAGCTCATCAGCCAGCCTCGCGCGATAATCATCACCTCGGCTGTTTTGATGTTCTTTGCATTAATGCCCGGATTGCCCACAGCTCCTTTCTTGGTTCTGTCACTGGGCGTTGGTTATATTGCCTTTATGACAAAACAGGATGAAAAGGTCTTATCCAATCGCAAGAAAGAACTGCCACCGGCGCCCGAGCAGGAAGAAAAAATCACGGACTATCTTCATATTGATCCTTTGGAACTGGAGATAGGCTACGGGCTCATTCCGCTCGTGGATCAGGCGCAAGATGGCGATTTACTAAACAGAATTTCCCTGATCCGCAAGCAACAAGCACTTGACATCGGCATTATCATTCCGCCGATTCGCATCCGCGACAATCTTCAGCTTAAGCCAAACGACTATGCGTTGAAGATTCGAGGGAACGAGGTGGCTCGCGGAGAGCTAAGGCTCGGCAGCTATCTGGCGTTGAACCCCGGAACAGCCACAGGAACGATTAAAGGACTGGAGACCAAGGAGCCTACATACGGATTGCCAGCGCTCTGGATTCCTTCGGCAAACCGCGAGCGCGCGGAAAACCTTGGCTACACAGTGGTTGAACCCGCGGCAGTGCTGGCGACTCATCTCGTGGAAGTTCTGAAGCGAAATGCCTATAAAATTCTGTCACGTGAAGATGCCCGGCAGTTAATTGAAAACATGAAACAGACTTCGCCTTCGGTTGTTGAAGAATTGATCCCCAACCTTCTGCCCTTGGGGACAGTGCATAAAATTATGCAGAAATTGCTCAGGGAAGGCGTGCCGATTCGGGATATTTCAATTATCCTCGAAACCTTGACAGATTACGCGCCGCATTCTAAGGATCCCGACACGCTGATTGAATATGTGCGCTATGCCCTCGCGCCAACGATCACAGAGCGATTCACTGAGGACGATGGTAAAATTTACGGCATTACACTCGATCCGCACCTCGAAGCGGCGATTTCTGAAGAGATGCAGCGTTCACAGAGCACTGGGGTCGGCGCATTAGCGCTCTCGCCGAAATTGATAAACACCATTTACAGGCAGATGATTACTCTTTCAGATGAAGCTGCCAATGCTGGCAGACGTCCCATTGTCGTTTGCGCTCCCACGGTGCGCGGAGCTTTTCACCGGATAATTGAGCCAGTAATGCCGAATGTAACCGTGCTCTCGTATGGAGAATTGCTCGTCAACACGCAAGTTGAATCTGTTGGCACTGTGAAAATGGAGGGATAGTTGCTTAAAGCGTTGCGATTTATTATTTTAGAGCATTTACAATGTTTTCAACCAAGATTCAGCCAAGTTTCGCTTGATCTGAAATTTTGTGCTCGTTTACAAGAGGTTCACCAATGAATGTTCGCCACTTTCAAGCGCCTACCATGAACGAAGCCTTACGGGAAGTTCGTAAAGCTCTCGGCGAAGAGGCTGTTATCCTGCGAACACAGAAGGTAAAAAAAGGCGGGATGCTATCTTTCATGTCGAAAGAACTTGTCGAAGTCGTAGCGGCATCCCCTGACCATCACCCGGTAGCATCGCCATCTCCACGCCCAGACACGGCCGGAAGATTTAAAAAATCGCTGGACGCACACGCCTCTGTTGAAGTCATTGGAAAGCTGAACAAGGAAGTGGAAAAGCTGACTGGCAATGTTCAGGAGCTCGCTGAGCAGATCAAATTTGAGCGTATGCCCAGCCTGCCGCCGAATCTTAGCGAAGCTTACAAACAGATGATTCGAGCTGGTGTGGAAGAAAAGATCGTCAAAGAAATCGTCCAGCAGTTTAACATTGAACACAAGGGCGATGAACTTGAAGAAAAAGGCTTTGTGTTCAAAGAGTTACAATCTGAAATCCAGCGACGAATTAAGTTGCGACAAGCTCCGTTAAAATCTCGCGGCAAGGTAAAAGTTTTTGCATTAGTGGGACCGACCGGTGTTGGTAAAACCACAACGCTGGCAAAACTTGTGACAAGCTACAGATTCTGGGGCAAATCAAACACGGTGCTGGTTTCTGCAGACACTTACCGCGTGGCGGCTATCGAGCAACTCAAGACTTTCGCCGCCATTGCCGGACTGCCCATGGAAGCAGTTTACCAGCCAAATGCTATGGAAAATGCGCTTTCAAGACATCGCAACCGTGACGGAATTTTCATTGACACAGCAGGACGCTCACCGCTGGACACAGACAGACTCGAAGAGCTCGCGTCCTTTATTGATGCCGCAAACCCTGACGAAGTGTTGCTTTGTCTTTCAGCAACGACCCGGTTTGAAGAACAGCTTCAGGCGATTTCACATTACAGCATCTTGAAACCTACCGGCATTATTTTTACCAAACTTGATGAAGTGCATAGCTTAGGCGGCATTTTAAACATTTTAACCTATCAATCTTTGCCACTGACTGTTCTGACTTGTGGGCAAAACGTACCCGACGACATTATACATCCCAATGCCGGGAAAATTGCATATTATATTTTACATCCAGATGAATTGGTTGACCTGCAGAAGCAACATTTTGCCACGTGGGTCAAAGGTGAAAACAGCGCAAAGCGGCAGGAGACTTTAGTTGGTAATTGATCAGGCAGACAAACTAAGACGGATGAAACAGGATGAACAACGCAACGCTGTAAAATCCGGTAGTAAAGGTAGTAGCGATGTTGTGAGAATTGCCATCACCAGCGGAAAAGGCGGTGTGGGCAAATCGAATTTCGCCCTTAACACCTCAATCGCGCTGGCAGGTTTCGGCAAGAAAGTGCTTTTGATTGATGCAGACACAAATCTGGCAAACCTTGACATTCTAATTGGAATCAATCCAGAATACAATCTTTCTGATGTTTTTACTGGCGAAAAGACCATCGAAGACATCATTGTCCACGCCCCGGAAGGAATTGATATTCTGCCCGGATCGAGTGGAATGATTGAAATGCTCGAACTGGAGAACCAAGTGCAAAACCGGTTGGTGCAAAGCTACACCAATATCGAGAAGCAGTATGATTTCATTATTCTCGATACTGGCGCAGGTTTGACTAAGGACATCCTTGCCTATACTACATCCAGCGACGAAGTCATTATCATTACGAACCGTGAGCCAACCGCAATCACTGATGCTTACGCGATGATTAAAGTTATATCGCACACCAGCCCGACGGTGCGGTTACATGTTCTCGTCAACATGGTCAAATCTCCGGCAGATGCGGCTGAAGTGTTTGACCGGCTGAATCTGGTGGTGCAGAATTTCCTCAGTGTGCCGATTACGTTTTTAGGCTATATACCTATTGATCCCAACGTCAGCGTGGCTGTCAGTCATCAAATGGCATTTGCATCGGCATTCCCGAAATGCGCAGCTTCGGTTGCTGTTCGCATGACCGCGCGGAAAATTATGCAAACAGATCGCAAGGGAGTGGTGCATAAATCCAAAAGCTTCATGTCTCGTTTAATCAAACCCGTTAAAGAATTTTAATGCCCAAACGCAACGTTAAAAACATTTCACGGAAAA
>CAZAGU010000051.1:0-17933 GCA_964484805.1 uncultured bacterium | reverse complement strand
AGAATTCTTTCAGCGATCCGAAAATTCCATCTGAATGACTTTGATATTTATCACTTCGAGCAGGGGATAGACATGTTTCGAGATGGTCGCTGGGTTAAACAACTTGCCGCTCGAAACAAAGGTATTGTCTGCTTTTACCATGGTAGTGATGTGAGAAACCGCGGTGTCATTGAAGCAGTTCATCGCTATTCAGTGTTGAATTTGACTTCCGAGATAGATTTACTTCAGCGAATTCCGGGGATGAAGTATCTTTTCCTTCCGCTGGATACAAATCGAGTTAAACCACAACGCCGTGAACCCGATGGCAGGATCCGCATTGGACACGCGGCGCGAAACCGCATGTTCAAAGGAAGTAATGCCATTGAAGCTGTGGTGAACAACCTCGCAAAAAGGTATCCTGTTGACTGGGTGATGATTGAGAATGTTCCCCACGATACCGCAATGAAGATGAAAGCAGGTTGTGATATATTTATTGATCAGATCACCGATGCCGGCGGTTGGGGATATGGAGCAAGCTCGGTAGAATCGCTGGCGATGGGCATACCGACGATATCGCGCATCAATTCAGAGGTTGATGCCTTTCTGGGAGAAAATCCATTTATTTCAGCCACAGCCGATAATCTGGAGAGCCAATTAATTGACCTGATCGAACAGCCAGCAAAACGAGAAGCCATTTCATTGGAGTCCCGCGCATGGGTTGTGCGGACGCATGGATTAGACGCTGTGATGGAGAAACTGTATGGCTATTACCGTGAGGCTGGTTTAATATGAGAATTGCCTATATCCTACCGAATCTCCATAAAACAGGTGGCACGAGGGTTGCGCTTGAGTTAGGTAAGGAGATGGTCAGTCGTGGCAATGAGTATTATATTATCATTCCCTCTGGTCGAATTAAGACGAACATTCCAGATGGTTTGCACGTCATCGAGTGCGGAATCAAGGTCAATAGTCCTTTATGGGCAGTGCCGGTTGCATTATTGTCCATGGAAAAACAGATTCCAGACGTAGATGTTTTGCTTGCCTCAATGCCACCCTACGCATTATTTGCGCAGAGAGTTGGTAAAGACCGTCATATCCCTGTGGTGAACATGATGTTGGGCGATGATGTTAGGATGTTTGACGATCACAGTTACATTAAAAATGATTTAATATTAAGAATTTACAGAGCGATTGCCCGAAGAAGCCTGAAAGCGGAATATGTCTTCGCGAACTCGCACTGGACTGCCGTTCAGCTTCTGCATCACTCAGGACGACGACCGCGGGCAATTATCCCCAGTGGTTACAATGATAAGGTTTTTCAGGATACTGATTTTACACCAGGCGAAGATGGTGTCTGCAAGCTTGTAACCATCGGTCGGCGTGCGCGTGCAAAGGGTTTTCAGGATATAATCAGAGCGCTTAACATTCTACGTGAAGCTGACCGGGACTTCAGCCTGAAAGTTATCACAAACGACGATCTCGACATGAGCGAAGCGCAATTTAAATATGAGTTACTTCACCCTGAGAATGATATTGAGCTGGCGAATTATTACAAACAAGGCGACATTTACCTTCATGCTTCATGGTCTGAAGGATTCGGGTTGCCTCCACTGGAAGCTATGGCTTGTGGATTGGCTGTTGTGGCGACCGATAGCGGTGGCATTAAGGAGTATCTTTGCGATGGTGAGAATTGCATTTTAGCGCCACCAAAAGAGCCGAAGCTTCTTGCCAAGGCGATCAAATCAATGATGGATGGTAAAGAACAGCGAACCAGATTCCGCAAAAGGGCAAAAGAAATAGTAATGGAGTATTCATGGCAAAGGATCGGGGATAAATTCGAGGGCGCGTTATCCGATGTGATAGAGGATTTTAACCACAATGGATAATTATGCGTCCATTATCATCCCCACTTTTCGATCTTTGAATTTGCTGAAGAAAACCATTGCGACACTCGAACAGCAGGATTATTCCGCTGATCGGTTTGAGGTAATTATCGTGGATGATGGATCCGGCGATGAAACAGCGGATTGGCTAAAAAAATACAAGGGCAAGATTAACCTTGTGCCAGTTGTTTTACCTGCAAATCGTGGTAGATCCGCCGCCCGGAACATCGGCGCTAGACAGTCGAGAGGACAGACATTGATTCTGCTTGATGGCGATATGCTGGTGAAGGAAAACTTCGTTCGCCTTCATGTTGAATCTCACATGGAACCAAATGTGGCAGTTCTTGGGACAGTTTGCTATGAGAAAAACACTGAATCAGGCTATTACGCCCGTTATCTTGAAACCCGCGGAGTCGCTCGCTTTCCAAACGGTGCGAGAGTGCCGGGCAGGATGTTCCTCAGTGGTAACGCCTCGCTTGATCGGACGAGTTTCGAGCGTATAAATGGCTTTGATGAGACATTAAAAGATTATGGTGAAGACATTGATTTCGGGATAAGATTGGAAAAAGCAGGTGTGAATGTGATTGTGAACAAGGATATTAAGATCATTCATCTGCATACTAGAAAGTTGTCCGAAATTCTTAAGCTTGCCCAGATCATTGGCGAAAAAACTTTTCCTGCGCTCATAAGAAAACACCCGCATTTATTCCATGAATTGCGCATGGATTTGGATTTCTCAAAAAAACTGCCTAGTAGGTTGATAATGTTGGCAGTAAATGATTTATTTTATAGTGTGATTGAGGAACTCACTGCTTTGCTGAATAAGTGGTGGGCACCTTCGTTATTTTACCAATACCTTCTGTTCAGAAACTATATTGTTGGTTTCAGGAGGTCTGATTTTTACAAGTCTCAAGACCCGTTTGGGGCTCAGGGTGAATGTCGCCGTAACGGGAACGATTGAAAAGGAATTCAAGTGGCTGTAATTTTAGACGGAAAAACGCTTTCCGAAAAACTCCGGCTTAAAATAAAGACTAGTCTGGACGACCAGATCAACAAAGGCGCTACTCGTCCATTTTTCACGGCTGTTCAGGTTGGTGAAGACCTGCCTTCAACGGTCTATGTCCGGGCGAAACAACGCATGTGTGATGAGGTTGGTTTTGGGTTTCATCACCTCAAACTGCCAAAAGACTCCACGATGGATGATGTTCGAAATGCTGTCAGTTCGTTGAATAATGATTCGGCTGTTCATGCGCTGTTGGTTCAAAGCCCTCTGCCATCACATTTGAATGAAGTGGAAATTCAGCGAATGGTTTCGCCCAGCAAAGATGTTGACTGCTTTCATCCGGAAAATGTTGGCTTACTATATATAAATCAACCACGATTCATGCCATGCACTGCCGCGGCAGTTGTCGAAATGCTGATGAATTACAATTTTGACCCTGCTGGCAAGCACGTGGTGATAATTGGTCGTTCGGTGATCGTCGGGCGACCACTGGCAATTATGCTGGCGCTGAAACGGCGTGGCGGGAATGCCACTGTAACTATTTGCCATTCTCGAACACAGAATCTTCCAGAGATCGTTCGTCAGGGTGACATCGTTGTGCCTGCTGTCGGGCAAGCTGAGCTTGTCAAGGGCGATTGGGTTAAGGAAGGCGCTGTTGTGGTGGATGTGGGCATCAACCGAATGCCGGATTCATCCAAGAAACGTGGCTACAGATTGGTTGGTGACGCGGCATTCGATGAAATCGAGCCCAAAGCGGCTGGCATTGCGCCTGTGCCGGGTGGAGTTGGCCCCATGACTGTGGCTATTCTCTGTCGGAACATCATGGTTTCCGCCGGTCTTGAGCCGGGAATTTGAAAATTAAACTAAAAATCGGGGTTACAAAATGTCATTCAGGTTAATCCCATTTTCACTCGCTTTGATCTTTACTGCTTTTGTTCTGTGGGGATGTGGAAGTGTGGGGAAAATTACTAAGCGTAGCGAAACGCCTTCAGAATCAATTTCGCAGGAAGAGACAATTCCAGAGCCGGAGATTGTTGAGTCCGAATTTCTCACTATTGTTGGCGAGCCAGAGCAGTTGACGTTTGGTGAAGATCCAAGCGCGTTCGGATCCATACATCGGAGCGGGGAGAAAATTGTCTTTCAGTCCTTAACTGATAAGCGTTGGCAACTATTTGAGCTTGATTTATCTATTTCAGACGTTCTTGAAGAAGATATGGAATCTGAATCAACAAGCATGACGTTTGAAGCGCGTCCGTTGCTGGAAACTGATACTAACGATGAATCTCCCGTTTGGGATTATAACGACGAGAGGGTCTTCTTTGTGTCAAGTGCAGGTGAAAGCGCGCCGTTGGATCGAGATATCTTAATGTATGATCCAACTGCTGAAGTTATTTTGCCAGTGATTGAATCCCCTGGAGATGACTGGAATCCGGTCTGTATGCCCGATGGTCGAATTGTTTTTCTGTCTGAACGGGATGCGGGCAATGAGGAGTCAGAATATAAAAAAGCCAATGGGCTGTATATTGCTGATGCCGACGGAATGAACGTGCAGAAAATTGCTGGCGAGTACTCCGATTATTGCTGTCCAGTGTCGGTAGATGACAACCATATCGTCGTCTTAAACAAAGATGACAGACTGTTGCTGCTGGCTTTGGAAAGTTCCAGTGAGGAAATACTCACGCCATCGAGAATAAAATGTGGCTCTGCCACCTATTGCGCTGAAAAGGACTGGCTGATCTTTACTGGTTGGGAGAATGGGACATCTGCATTGTATGCACTAAGCATTAAGGATAAGAAAATTCAGCAAATCGCTATCGCTGGGTATGATGTTACCTACCCTCAGATTTCACCGGATGGATCATGGATGCTGTTTTCGAGTAAAATCAATGGTCAATATCAGCTATTCAGAATCTCTTTAAACGGTGAATAGATTCACAAAACCTTGGAGAATCAGGTTATTTTCCTAAATCCCTTGAATTTTCTAAAGAGTTTTGATATATTTGTAGTCTTGCGAAGTTTTATTGTAAAATCAATAAAACTTCGTTAAGCTGGTAACGGGTTAAAAGTCAATAAAATTGTGCCCTCTCCTGTTTCGGAGGTCGGCGTCGAAAGGTAAATGCTCGTTCTTCTACTGATTATTGTTGCCTTAGTTGGCTACGGAGCCTGGGAATATCAAGGACACCAGAAAAGGCTTCGGAACATTCCGTTGCGAATACATGTCAATGGGTCGCGTGGAAAATCCTCAGTAACTCGCCTAATTGCCGCTGGCTTGCGCGCAGACAATATTCGTACTATTGGCAAAACCACAGGTACGTTGCCGCGAATTATCAACCCAGACGGTGTGGACATCTCCATTAAGCGAAATCAGCCAGCAAACATCATTGAACAGGTAAAAATCATTCGATATATCGAAAAATTCAAACCTGAAGTTCTCGTAATAGAATGCATGGCTGTCTTGCCTGAATACCAATGGCTTTGTGAGCATTCAATTGTGCAGTCGCAGATTGGCGTGATAACGAATACGCGATTGGATCACATCAACGAAATGGGGCGGCACCGCGAACAGGTTGCTCGATCCTTAAGTAATACTATTCCATTTAATGCCGATGTTTTTACATCTGAAAAAAAGAATCTTTGGGTTCTTGAAGAGGTTGGGAAAAAGCGAGGATCATCTGTAACTCGGATGCCTAGTAGCAATGTTTCGCGTGATGAGTTAGCTAACTTTTCTTATATCGAACACCCCGCCAACATCAGTTTGGCATTGGCAGTTTGTGATAAAGCTGGCGTTGATCGTGCGGTGGCACTCAAGGGGATGTATAACGTAAAACCTGATGCAGGGGCGTTGCGTGTTGCAAGGTGTGATGAAGACGACAAAAGTCTTCTTTTTGTCAACGCAATGGCGGCAAACGATCCTGAATCATCGTTGAATATTGCCAATGACATTCGAGAGCGATTCGCACCATTGGGAACAGAGATACTGCTTTTAAATTCACGAGCTGATCGCCAAGATCGAAGTATGCAACTCATTGAGATGATAGCAAAACATCTAAAATTTGATTATTTGGTATTAACCGGTCAGAGCCTGAACAGGTTCGTTGGGTTTGCCGCAAAGCATAAAATCCCCAAGGACAAAGTTATAGGGCTTGGAACGATGAGACCAGAGAAGATTTATGATGAAATTTTTAATTTAGTTCAAGAGAGAGGGACGGTTATTGGTCTCGGCAATGTTGGTGCCGGTGGACTAGATATCGCCCGTTATTTCAATAAAAACAGGAGAAGGGAATCTTGATTGAAATCGCGGTTGGCCTCGGTGTGGCTTTTAGCCTGATCTTTCATGAGGTCTTCGGATTAGCCGCTGGCGGTATCGTTGTGCCCGGCTATATTGCTTTAAACTTCCACGATCCCTTCAAGCTACTTGGCACCTTATTAGTTGCTTTAATTGTCTGGATATGTATTCGAATTATCGGACGATTCGTTTTCGTATATGGACGAAGAAGAATGGTGCTGGCTGTCTTGCTCGGTTTTGTTCTTGGTTATGCTTCACGCCAGGTGTTTTCATTAGGAACGGAAATCAGATTTGAAGCGATTGGTTACATTATTCCCGGCTTAATTGCGAACTGGATGGAACGGCAGGGAGTTTATAAAACCATCGCAACCGTTCTGATGGGTGGTGCTATGGTGCGTGTGTTAGTTATGGTTGTAACCCAGGGGCAGTTAATCGGCAATGTTTAGACCTACTTTACAATCCAAACTCTGGCTTGGAGCCATGGCAATTGCTTTCATAGCATTGTTCTATTGGGCTGAAACAAGCCGAGTTACAATAAAAGCAGATCACTTTGATCAAAAAGTAAAATCTGCTGAAATAATGAATTCTGCCCTGAAGACTTTACAGGACTACCGTTTACCCGGTGGAATGCAGAGCGCAGGTAGTGAAAAAGACCCTTTGACATACACTATGCTTGGTGAAAAAGACAGCCCCATTACAACTGACGAAGGCAGGATTCAGGATAAAATTACAGTTTTGAATCCAAATTTCTCTGCTGTTGTGGTTGATCTGATGTCAAAAGCAGGGCTTCATAAAAATGATACAATAGCAGTGATGATGACCGGTTCCATGCCCGGCGCAAACATTGCGGTGTATTCCGCCGCCAAAGCGCTTGGTGTGATTCCAATATCAATTACCTCCGTGGGCTCGTCATGGTGGGGTGCTAATTCACCTGATTTCACATGGCTGGACATGGAGCGAGTGCTGTATGATGCAGGTGTCTTTGACTATCGTTCTGTTGCCGCCTCAATGGGTGGTGGTGATGATGAAGGCGGACTTCGACTCTCTGAAGTTGGTAAAGACCTTATTTATCAAGCTGTTACACGCAATGAAGTAACTCTGATACATGAAGGATCACTGACTAAAAATGTCGAAGGACGTGTTAAAATATTTGAGCAGAAAAACCCGCTAGATCGTTATAAAGCCGTCATCAATGTTGGTGGTGGTATCGCCGCGATAGGGCATCGTGCAAACGCCAGCCTTATTCCAGAGGGTTTTTCACAACGCTTACCTTCAGTTAATTACCCGAATGTTGGTGTGCTTCACAGTTTTTCTAATATGAACGTGCCAATTATTCAACTATATGATGTTGATAAACTGGCAATCGCATATGATTTGCCAAGAGGTCAGATTCCATTGCCTAAGACAGGCACAGGACTGGTTTTTGAACACCAACGATACAACCTTGCAATTGCATGGACAGTGTTGATAATAATGCTGGTAATATTGGGTGTTGTCAAGTTTTTTGATCGCAAGCAATTCCAGTGGCGTGAGGAAAATGAAGATCCCGACACATTGATCTGACAACGGTTAAAAAAATGCACAGACTTAGCGATAGATGTTTAACCTCATTGGTTGTTGTTCTCCTCTTATTTTGTTTTCTTGGGAACGCAATTGCCGCAGATTGGAAAGTGATCCAACCTGTAAATGGCGACCGGGTTAAACTTAAAGTAAATAAAAAGACTTGGTCATACTGGGAACTCTCACACGAAACCTCAGTCAAGGTTAGTGTTACCGGACCTATGACTCTGAAGCTATATACCAGGGCAGAAATCCAGAAAAAAAACAAAGATGTGCTTTACAGCTTTGTTGTCCTTGAAGATGGGAAGGATCGAAAGTTTCTCGGCAGAGGCTCCAGTCGCGACAAATCCGTTTCTATGCCTTCGGACAAGAATGTTCGGATTGCAGAAGCCCGGAGTGTTTATTTGGATGTGCCAGCAGGCGCTCATGAATACTCAATCGAACTTCCAAACCAGACTAAAACCAGAGTCTTTGCGAGATTCTATGAAGAACAAAGCTCATCCAAAGAAGAAATCAGCTATATTCCTTTCCTGCCAAGACATTTTAAAGACGAAGTTAAAGTGGTCGTTAAGGAGAAGGGATATATCTACTACCGTGCCACCAATGATAACCCCATTGAGCTTGAAATTATTGGACCAACTCGCATTCGTGGTGTCGCGCGGCTTGAATTTGACCATCACATGCGAGGAAACAAGCCATTCCGTGTTCAGGTTCGGGAAAACAACAAGATCATTAAGACGCAGGCTTTGGCAGGTGTTATCTCAGGTGTGGCTACTTACGGTGAAACATCATCGAAAGTCATTGGCAGAGGAGAGAACTTCTATATAGATGTGCCTGAAGGAAAACACCGCATTGAAATCCTTTTGCCAGATACTAATGTTGAAGTTTTGTTCCGTTTCTATATTCCCCAAAAAGACCTTAGCAACGGTCTATCTAAAAAGTAGGTTGGATTTAAGAACCTTCTCAACATAAACGATCATACAGGCTAATGACGAGAATACTGATAGTAGCTTTAATGATGTTGCTTTGCTTGCAATGTCTCTCGGGTGTTGCGTATGCAGGTGGACAATTATCATTGTCCACCTCGTTAAAGTTCACATACGATAATAACATCCTCAGATATTCATCCCGTGATTATGACAGGGCAAAAGACGGCACAGAGTACTACATTTCACCTGTGAAAACACTTGATGACATGCGCTCTGATCTCAAGCTATCTGCGTCATACAAAATCAAAGTATTTAAAAAGGCTGAGACAAAGCTCTCCGCCACAGGCGATTTTGCACATTACGCGATCAACTCGATCAACACCTTTGGCTGGGCTTCCTTTTCAGCGAATCAGGATGTGAGCCGTGCTTGGCATCTTTATTTGAACTATTTTTACGAGCCGTACTATTTTTTACGCGACTATAATGACGACCATACCGGCGAGAGGCATCATGCAGACTTTGCCATGTCGAAATCAATGGCTAAAGTATTCTATCGACCGACAAAGCTTATTGAATATGCTGTGTTCGGTGAATTCAAACGTTACGCATACAATGAGTATTTTACCGAATTTGACGGTGATAGATTAGGCGTTGGCGCTGAAGCTGTTTTGCGCAAAGGACATTGGCGGGTTGCCATGTCTTATGCCTTTGGAACTTACGACAACTTAGGTTTTGACGATCTTGATCGCATTCCGCCAGAATTTCAGGATACTGAAGATAATGAAAATGGCGATGGAAGTTACGAGGAAGACACTTATGAGGTGTCTTGTGCCTATTCCTTCCGAATTAACAAATCCCGCGCCAGAGCTAGGGTCAATGTTCAAGTTGATGATCGATATTACAATACAGCATTGCCGCTGGAATTGGACGCAATCCACCACGGAAGGAATGATCTTATAATTACGACTACTGCGAGTTTTTACTATTCTCTAACGCGAGACCTCGGAGTGAATGTTGGCTCTACATATTACAACCGTGATAGCGAAGCGACATCAACAATTGTAGCTAACCTAAAGAACTATTCACGTGTTATTGGATGGCTTGAGGTTAGCTACGACATTTGGTAAAGCAAGATCGTGTTTTCAACAGAAAGTGCATTTTCAGACCTGTATATTTTGTACTGTAGATAAGTTGCTTGAAAATTCGAATCACTGAATTTGCCGGTTTTTATTTATGTGAATTGTTTTCTTGCAATCTTGTTTAATCTTCGTTACATTGAAATACTACGCTTAGGAGAAGCCTCAATTTTATGTTGAATCAATCCTATAGTTAGTATTCGAGAAGTAACGTTGGATTAATTCAACCTGCTGAGAAGCTATTTGGTTTCAATAGCGAAAGCAAATTGACAGTTTCGGGCCCATAGCTCAGTTGGTTAGAGCACCGGACTCATAATCCGTCGGTCCTAGGTTCGAGTCCTAGTGGGCCCACTCATTTTAATGTTTGTTTGTATGGAGCAAGATGTATTTCTTCAATAAAGTCTCGCACTTAAAGAAACTCATCGCTCCAGTTTATCTTAAATTAATGATTCTCAAACTGTGATAGGTGCCCGGCTATGCCGAGCATCATTTTTTTTGATGGCATTTGAGATGTATCAGGAGGTTAAAGCGTGCTGGAAGAATTATCGATCCTAATTAATTTGCAGGAAATCGACAACCAGCTTAAGGAACTTGATGATGAGAAAGGGGATCTTCCCGAGCAGCTCGAAAGACTTAATGGTAGAATTGATACCCTTTCAACCGCAATTTCAGACCTTGATGCGGTCCTTAAAGAAAAGACAGGTGAGCGAAGTAATTTACAGGTTGAATTACAAAGCTCTCAGCAACAGAGCGAAAAATCTCAGGCTGTCATATTCAGTGTTAAAACCAGCAAGGAATATGACGCGATTACAGCCGAAATAGAGCAAGCCAAAGACAAATGTATTAAGTGCGAAAAACGGCTTGAGGAATTGCGTGTAGAAATTGATGCCTTGGAGAATGAGTTATTCGAAAAGCACAGTGAATTTGAAGGAATCCAAGCGCAATTTACTGATCGCGACAAAGAAATGCAGGCGAAACTTGGCGAAACACAAGGCGAAATTCTTGAGTTGACTCACTCGCGCGAAAAAGAAGTGAAGAAACTGAAAGTGCCATTGATAGCTCATTACGAGAGAATTCGGAAAATTCGTGATGGGATAGGTGTCTCTTATATCGTTGGTGACGCTTGTAGTTACTGCTATTCCGTTTTGCCACCTCAAAGAAAAACTGAAGTGCGAAAGATGGAAGAGTTTATCATCTGCGAAGTCTGCGGCTGTATTTTAGTTTCTGATGAGTTTTCGGATCGACTGGATAGATTGTACTAAAATCTTTCTGGGAGAGTCGGTCGAGTGATCGCGTTCGCTATTTCAGCGGATGAGGAAAGTCCGAACTTCATAGGACAAGGGTGCTCGTTAACTGCGAGGCGTTGCGAAGCGACGGAAAGTGCCGCAGAAAACAAACCGCCCCGACATACGGGGAATGGGTGAAAACATGATAATAATCATGAACATGCGCTGTGAGGCGTATGATTGGTAAACCCCACCCGAAGCAAGACCAAATAAGCGGAGAACCGTTTTTACGGTGAGAGGCTGTCCGTCTCCCTTTATCCGTGGGTAGGTCGCATGACAATGTTGGCAACAGCATTGCTAGATGGATGATCACATAGAACAGAATTCGGCTTACAGACCGGCTCTTCTTTAATTTTCCAATCCATCCACATTACCGCGTTTGTTTTGTTTTAACATATAAGGTACAATGGATTCAAAATGGGTATTTTTTAGCCCATACGATCCGGTTACCGTCGAGGAAATGGCACGCCGGCTTCGGGTCCCACGCCCAATTGCGCGTGTCCTTTATAACAGGGGACTAGTAGAGAACGAAGAAGTTCAACGCTTCCTAAGACCTGACACAGATCACCTGCATGATCCGTTCCTGATGAAAGATATGGATAAAGCCGTTGACCGGCTTATTATTGCTCTCAGAGAACGTGAACAGATAATGATTTATGGTGATTATGACGTTGATGGAATTACTTCAACAGCGACCCTTTACCTGTTTTTGAAAGACCTTGGCGGTCAAGTTTCGTTTTACATACCGGATAGGGCGACCGAGGGGTACGGAATCTCTCCAGGAGGCATACAAGCGGCAAAAAGCCGTGGATGCACCTTGATCATTTCAGTAGATTGCGGTATTACTTCTGTAGATGAAGTTGAACTCGCTAAAGAGCATGGCATTGACATCATAGTCTCTGATCACCATGAACCAGGCGAAAAACTTCCAGATGCTTGCGCAGTGGTTGACGCTAAACGCCGTGATTGCGGTTATCCTTTCAAAGATCTCGCGGGATGTGGTGTTGCCTATAAACTCTCTCAAGGTTTGCTTCAAAAACTCGAACTGGATTCGAGCTACATTGAAAAATACATTGACCTTGTTGCGATTGGTAGCGCGGCAGATATTGTGCCTCTAATCGGTGAAAACCGTGTTTTCACTAAATTGGGGCTTGATAAGCTCAATAAGGAGGGGCAGGACGGCATTATCACCCTGATTGAGACGGCAGGATTTCGCCCTGGCAAGATTGATGTCAGCCAAATTATTTATGGACTGGCACCGCGAATAAATGCTGTGGGAAGGCTTGGTCAAGCAGCGCCAGCGGTCGAACTGCTCGTAACTCGCAATCACTACCGCGCCATGGAAATTGCCAAATTGCTCGAAGAAGAGAACCGACGTCGAAAACAAATCGACACAATGACTCTGAACGAAGCATTGGAAAAGATGGAAGTGGAATTTGATCCGAAGAAAGATTCGGTGATTGTTCTGGCGGGTGAAGGATGGCATTCTGGCGTGATCGGAATCGTTGCCTCAAGGATCATAGAAAAATATTATCGACCGACGGTAATGATTTCCATCGAAAATGGCATTGGCAAAGGTTCAGCACGTAGCATTCCTAACTTTGACCTTCACTCAGCACTTAAAGCCTGCGCTGATTTGTTCATCCAATTCGGTGGCCATAAATACGCCGCTGGTCTGTCAATTGACGCGGCAAATATTCCTGAATTCAAGAAACGTTTTAATTCGATCGCCAAGACAATGCTCACTGATAATGACCTTGTCCGGAAAATAAATATTGATGATGAAATCGAACTTGACGTAATCAATCGGGATTTTGTCAAACTTTTAAATCTGCTCGCACCATTTGGTCCTCGAAACACATCCCCGATGTTTGTGTCAAGAAATGTCGCAATCATGGGTGAACCCAAGATTGTTGGAAACAATCACTTGAAATTCCGTGTTGGTCAAAATTCAACAGTAATCGACGCTATTGCCTTTAACCGTGGCTCGGAGATTGGTAAATTGCGAGATAATCGTTACATAGACATTGTGTACAATATCACTGAAAATACATGGATGGACAGAACCAGTCTTCAGCTTAGAATTAAAGACATCAGGTAATCTGGTTCCGCCAGTCTTATCTATCCACCAGTTTGCGGGGAAACGAAAAATTGGTGGGTAGATAATCGTGTATCTTTCTCCGGAACGTAAATTTCAACATATCCCATAGATAGTAGTTCCATAAAGACACATGGAGAACGTATGCCAGACGTAGGAATCGTAGGGTGGGGAGCTTGCATCCCACGCTACAGGATTAAAGCAGAGTCTATTGCATCGGTCTGGGGCGCTGATGCAGAAAACTACAAAAAAGGTCTCCAACTCAAAGAAAAATCAGTGCCTGCACCAGATCAGGATACGATAACACTTTCCGTTGAAGCTACAAAGAATGCTCTGAAAAGAGCTAAAATTAACCCATCGAAAATTGGCGCGGTGTATGTTGGCTCAGAGTCACATCCATACGCCGTCAAACCCACAGGCGCTACACTTGCTGAAGCCATCGGTTCCACTCCCGAATGCCATACCGCTGACTTTGAATTCGCTTGCAAGGCAGGCTCAGAAGCGATGTATGTCTGCTACTCACAGGTGAAAGCAGGTGTCATCGAATTTGGCTTGGGTGTTGGCGCAGATACTTCACAGGGCGCTCCCGGAGACGCGCTGGAATATTCGGCTTCCGCAGGCGCCGCTGCTTATATTTTCGGCACAGATAACATCGTGGCTAAAGTCGTGGATACCTATTCATATATGACTGACACTCCTGATTTCTGGCGCCGCGAACACCAGCACTATCCCCAACATGCCGGACGATTTACAGGCGATCCCGCATATTTCAAACATACTCTTGGCGCAGCCAATGGCATCCTGAAGAAAACAGGACTCAAAGTTGCTGACCTCGATTATGTCGTCTTCCACCAACCCAACGGTAAATTCCCCATGCTTGCCGGCAAGAAACTTGGCATTCCCGTCGAGAAAATCAAAACAGGATGGCTCGTTCCCTGGTTGGGCAACACCTATTCAGGCGCATCCCCGCTCGGGCTGTCGGCTGTATTGGATATTGCCAAACCCGGCGATACCGTCATGATGGTGTCCTTTGGGTCAGGCGCGGGTTCGGATTCCTTTATCTTTGAGATTAAGGATGAAATTCTCGCAAGGCAGGACTTAGCAATCAAGACACGTCCACAACTGGATGAAAACAAGATTTATCTTGAATACGGACAGTATGCTAAGTTCCGCGGCAAGATATTGCGCAATCTGTAAAATCGCTCGAAAAAGTAAAAGGAGAAAAAATGAGAGATGTTGCTGTAATAGGCGTCGGATTGCATAAATGGGGCGAGCTCTGGGATTTGTCAATGCGCAATATGTTTTTGCTCGCGGCAACGAATGCGATCAAGGACGCTGGCGTCGATCACATTGATTCCATGTACGTCGGCTGTATGTCTGGTGGGTTATTTAGCGCTCAAGAACATATAGGATCGCTGATGGCGGACGTTCTGGGTGTAACGCCAATCCCTGCAACCCGTGTTGAAAGCGCCTGCGCTTCCGGCGGTGTGGCTGTGCGGATGGGCTGGATGGAAGTCGCTTCTGGAGTGTCTGATATTGTCATGGTCAGTGGTGTTGAAAAAATGACTGACATCAATGGCGATGAAGCGACATTTGCACTTTCCACGGCTGCTGATACAGAGTGGGAAGGCTATCAAGGGGTGACATTCCCCGGATTGTATGCCATGATGGCGCGCGCGCACATGGCTAAGTACGGTAGCACCATTGAGCAATTCTCGATGGTCTCAGTGAAAAATCATGCCAACGGCGCGTTGAACCCCAATGCGCAGTATCCTTTCGCAGTATCCTTGGACACTGTGATGAACTCTACTAAAGTTGCGGATCCGCTTAGATTATTCCATTGCTCGCCGATCACAGACGGCGCAGCGGTGGCTATTCTCTGCCCGGCAGACCTTGCTAAAAAATTATTCCCCGGCAAGCCATTGATTGTTATTGCTGGTTCAGGTCAGGCCTCAGATACAATCGCACTTCATACAAGAAAAGATTTAACGACAATAAAAGCCGCGACGGTTGCGGCACAGAAAGCCTACCAGATGGCTGGAGTGGGGCCTAAAGACATTCAATTTGCTGAAGTGCATGATTGTTTCGCCAATGCTGAAGTCATGGTTACAGAATCCATCGGTTTCTTTGAAGCAGGCGATGGTGCACCCGCTGTCGAGCGTGGCGATACTGCTCTTGACGGTAAAATGCCGATTAATACTTCGGGTGGTCTAAAATCTAAAGGACATCCGGTTGGAGCAACAGGGGTTGCCCAGATAATTGAACTTACCCAGCAATTGCGCGGAGATGCCGGTAAAAGACAACTCAAAGATGTCAAACGTGGGCTAGCGCAGAATATGGGCGGTAGCGGAGGCAGTTCAGTAGTTCATATTCTGGAGAAACGATCATGAAAATAAGATCACCGCGTTACCACAGAGAAATACCGCAACGGTACAGACTCGAAGCCGAGCAGGTTCCATCGGGACAGATTTATTTTCCGCCTCGCCCGGTATATCCGAATGGCGAAGTGGGAAAACCGATCAAGCTCGCTGATAAAGGCAAGATAGTAACCTTTACGGTTATTTACACACCGCCTAAAGAGCATTCAGATTTCTCCCCTTATGGCATTGCCATCGTCGAATTGGATGACGGAGCCCGACTGATGGCGCAAGTCGCTGATGTAGCAGATCCGACTAAACTCGAAATAGGTCAAAGGGTAAAAATAGAATTCCGTCGTATTCGAACCGAAGGCGAGGAAGGGTTGCTTTGTTACGGCTATAAAGTAACACCAGAATAGTAATGTACTTAAATCATGGCGTTCCTAAGGGAGCGCCATGATTTGTTACTTAACATTAATCTTTAATTTGAGCCACATAGTACATTGAAAAGAATACAATCCAAAATTGATACGCGTTCGGATGATTTTCGAGCAAATCGCGCCGCTATGAAAACAATTGTCGATCAACTTCGCGAGCGAGTCGCGGTTGTGAAACAGGGCGGGCCTGCTCATCATGTCGAACGCCACAAAAAACGCGGAAAACTCACAGCCCGTGAACGCATTACCAGACTTCTCGATCCAGACACACCATTCCTTGAGTTTAGTTCTCTCGCAGCCTTTGATATGTATAAGAATGACGCGCCAAGTGCTGGCGTTGTAACCGGTGTTGGTGTAGTTCATGGCAGGGAAGTGCTGGTCGTGGCAAACGATGCGACCGTAAAGGGTGGAACATACTATCCGATAACAATCTTGAAGCACGCAAGAGCCCAGCGTATTGCTCTCGATAACAACTTGCCTTGTGTTTACCTTGTCGATTCAGGCGGGATTTTCTTACCATTGCAGGATGGTGTCTTCCCTGATAAAGATCACTTCGGCAGAATTTTCTACAATCAGGCGATTCTTTCAGCAAAAGGAATCCCTCAACTTTCGGCTGTTTTGGGCTCATGCACTGCTGGTGGAGCTTATGTGCCGGCTATGTCCGACGAAACTGTTATTGTTCGCAAGCAGGGAACTATTTTCATCGGTGGGCCACCATTAGTTAAAGCTGCTACAGGTGAAGAAGTCACTCCCGAAGAGCTAGGTGGCGCTGATGTGCATTGCAGGATTTCTGGGGTCAGTGATTATTATGCTCAGAATGACGAACATGCCTTGCAGATTCTTCGCGACATCATCGAAAATCTCAACCGTCCACCAAAATTTGAGCTCGCGAGAGAAGCATCAGAGGAACCTTACTATGATCCTGAAGAGCTTTATGGTGTTGTTCCTGCCGACATTCGCAAGATGGTCGATATCCGCGAAATAATAGCTCGGCTGGTTGATGGCAGTCGCTTCAGTGAGTTCAAAGAGCTTCACGCCCCAACCCTTGTTACTGGTTTCGCGAGGATCATGGGCTATCCTGTTGGAATCATTGGCAATAATGGCGTGTTGTTCGGTGAATCTGGTCGCAAGGGAGCGCATTTTATTGAGCTATGTGCTTCTCGAAAGATTCCTCTTCTGTTCTTGCAGAATATCACCGGCTTTATCGTCGGCAAGGAATATGAACACGGCGGAATTGCCCGCGATGGCGCTAAGATGATCCATGCCGTGGCAAATGCTCAGGTACCTAAATTCACTCTGGTAGTAGGCGGTTCTTATGGAGCTGGCAACTATGCCATGTGTGGTCGCGGCTATTTCCCGCGCCTGATGTGGATGTGGCCCAACTCGCGCATTTCGGTTATGGGTGGCGAGCAAGCTGCTAATGTTCTCCTTCAGGTTAAAATGGAGCAGGCTACCAAGAAAGGCTTGCCAGAAATGAACAAGGAAGAGCAGGAAGCTTTTAAGCAACCAATTCTTGATCGCTACGAACACGAGGGCAGTCCTTATTATGCTTCAGCGAGGCTTTGGGACGATGGCATCATTGATCCGATTGACACCAGGACATCACTTGCCCTAGCGATTGCCATGTCGTTGAACGAACCCATTCCAGACTACAAAATGGGCATTTTCAGGATGTAATATGGAATCAAAGGTTTTTAAAGCTGTACGGATTGATTTAACCGATGGTGTCCTTCGCCTTAGCTTAAACCGCCCAAACATACGCAATGCCTTCGACGACCAGATGATTGATGAGATTCGTCAGGTGGTAGAGTGGGGTGGAGCACAGACTAAAGTTCGCGTTATTATCATCACTGGTGAAGGCACGGCGTTCTCAGCGGGTGCCGACATCAATTGGATGAAGCGAATGGGTGAGTCGGGATTCGATGAAAATTATCGCGATTCCCTCGAGCTCGCTTATATGCTCGATGCAATTGACCAAT
>CAZAGU010000050.1:0-18031 GCA_964484805.1 uncultured bacterium | reverse complement strand
TGTCTTTAATTCACAACAGATTTAACGAATTAAAGAAAAATGCAATTAAGATAAACATGTCCGGGCAAGCCGGACATGCCACCTGACGTTCCTGGCTTGACCGGGAACCCAGATTTAGAGTTTTGACATTCCCACGCAGGAGCGTGGGAATGAGTAGCTCCCAATAGTCCACCTTGTTCCCATGCTCCTGCGTGGGAACGACTATTAATCCGTTTTCTCTGTTTCTTATTTTGTGAATTAAGGGAACAGCGGACACTCGTCCGCTGTGGATATGTCAACGCTCTTCACAAAACAAAGCTTGGTGCCCTTGGTGGTTAATTATTTCCCTCGAAATGCAGTCGCTTTCGGGTTACTTCACCAGAACAACCTTTTCCCGAGCTACCGCACCACCAGCATCGAGTGAGACCACATACACGCCAGCAGGAATTCCTTCAGCACTCCAAGCGAAATTATGATGACCAGCCTCAAGAGTACAGTCAAGCACAGAACCTACTAAACGGCCGTCAGAGCTGTAAACATTCAGATGAACAGAGGATGCCTTTGGCAAGGTTAAATCAATCCGAACGGATTCATTGAAAGGGTTCGGATAAATTGCACTTAACTGTATCATTTCCGGCAATGGCTTAGATTGACGAGAATTGACTCGCCACACTCCCGGAATCACAGCGCTGATGTAACTCTTCCTCTTCCGAGGCGCGTTGACCGGATCAAGCTCGAATGTCAGTTGATTCCAGACTTCTACGTCGGGCAAATTGCCATGGAATATAAACTCGACGCTCTGATCGGGCTCCAGATCGAAGAAGCCAGATTCTTCCTCAAACCAGCCAGATTCATCTGAAAATCTGTAGCTGAACTGCTGTAGCAACTCACCCTCGTTATACACTTTGTAGGTGACGTCTGATTCATACGCCAAGCCACAGCTATCTGGCGGAGCGACTACTAGGCATACGTAGGGATAGAGGCAGTCAATCCGGCGCAAGCGATAGTTGGAAGGATGCATCTCCGACACCATCTCCCAGAGTAACTCGCCATCTGGTGTAACTTCGTAGAAACTGAACGAGGAGCCTGTGTTAATCAGGATGTTGCCGTTGGGCTGTTCGTAAGCCGAGCCCATGGAATAAGCGAAGTTGGTTGCGTACTCCCAGACAATTTCTGCTGGAGGATTTCGTTCGGGGTTGACATCAATGATAATCGCGCGGGAGTGAAATGCCGGAGCACTCACATGGTTGTCAAAAAATAACAATCGGTGATCATCGAGCGGATCCGTGGCATGTTGGAAGTGAAAGTCGAGATCCTGCCCGAAATCAACATCGCCTGAAGGTCTGGGCTGTCCCATGCTCCAGACAATTTCCCCCGATGGATAAGCAATCTTGACGATTCGCGACAGATTTCTGACTGAAAGGTAGATAAATTCCTCATTCTCATCCATTGTGCAAGAGTTGCTATGCGTCCAGTCCAATTGTCCACCGGGTGGAACTCTATCATAAACCAGAGTGTCATAGTCATCGAAAGAAAAATTATCGTAACCTCGCCAGCGCCAGACGACTTCGCCGTCCATGTTCATTTCTACGATATTATCGCACCGGTAAAACAGTGAGTCTTCTCCGCGCGGAACCCAGTAGTAGCTATTAGTCAACATCATCACGTTGCCATTGGATTTCAGGAACGCATCATGGTGGGAAATTTCATCGGTGTAATTCCCCTGCCACCAGAGCGTGTCGTTGTAGATATTGAAAATTCTGAATCCACCACGGGCAATGGTAGTGAAATCACCATCGGGTAGCCTTCTGATGTCATGCTGTCCTCGCGTCCACCATCCGGTTTCACCGGGAAAATATAAGACAATTTCGCCATCAGCCTGCATCCCAACTGGTGTGCCGCCGGGCGTGAAAATACTGATGCCCGGTTGCATGAGGTCTGAATTATGAATTTCAGGATGGAAGGCGTTGCGCAGGGTATCAGGCAGATCAGTTATTGAGAAATTCCGCGTGGCTGACCATTCAGAATCTTCACGGTTATCTGAAATACTCCGAGTTCGCCAGAGATAGAAATTCCCAAAATCCAGCCCTTCCTTGACAATCACTGCCAGGCTGGAATCAACCAGATCAACAATGGGCTCGGCAAAGGAATTTTCTTCATTGGCAGTGGCGATCTGAATTTGATATGCTACCGCTTCGGGATCATAATCCCATGAAAACAGGGCATATTTCGTGCAGAGTTCTTTACCATTCGGTGGTTGGATTACATTTTCAGACCAGCATACGCTTGTTCCGAAGATTGACGCTGTAATCATCAGACATAGGAAAATAAATAGTGGCAACCTTTTCATCACCGTAATCTCCATTTAATCATAGACTCAAGATAGACTGCTGACGGATTCGGGGTTAGGATAACACCAATAAGGCAATGTTGAAGCAACGCGATTACTCGGAAAAGGCGGAAGCATGTCTGACCTCACCAAACATGCTCCCGCCTTTGAGTAACCAAAGATTGCTACTTGATGTAGCTCATTCTGCCAACGGCTTTCCTGCCGTCAAATTTCAAAATGTAGTAGTACATCCCCGCTGAAACTTCCAACCCCTGAGCATTTGTGCCATCCCAGGCAACGGTATGATCGCCGGCTGATAAATTGCCAGAGATCAGCGTTTCAATCGCTCTGCCGTTGCAGTCGCAGATGCTGAGGTTTACATCGCCCTGATGTGGCAAGCTAAAACCGATTGTCGTGGTTGAGTTAAAGGGATTTGGCCAAGCGCCAACCAGATTCAGATCATTCGGGATATTGATTTCCGGCTTATCGGCGGACATATCAGGATCGGATGTCAATATCGCTGTCCATACATCAGCCTTGTTAGGCTTGCCAACCGGATAAACAGTTACGGTCACGGTGTCAATGGCAATGCCATCGGGAGTGTTGCCATAAATAGTGCGGATGTCGGTCTCGCCAGCGGCGATTGTTGCCATCCAGCGTTCGACATCAAACCAGCCCTCAGTGTCTGTGACCTGATAGCGGTATGTTTGCTGGCAATGTCCAACGTTGTTGATCGCAAATTGGAAATAGGACTCGCCATCGGGAACGTGGTCGTCGTTGTTGGGTCCTTTTACCGTGAACACCTGTGGATAAATATCCGACACACGCTCGGCACGGTAAAATTTCGCCGCTCTACCAGTTTCGAAGTTTGTTTTAGCTACCTCCCACAGTCGTTCGCATTCGCTGTTCACTTCGTAGATCATGCCTGTTCTACCAGAAGCAATAAGGGTGTTACCATTTTCGAGACGATCTGCGTCACCTTGAGATAATGACTTTGGCGAAATCCAACATTCCCAAACATTTTGAGCCACGACTTCGCGATCAAGATCAATGGAAATTTCCAGTGCACGGGAAGAATCTTCAGGCCCTAGGTTATGATTATCAAACATGAGGAGATTACCGTTTGGCAACCATTCTGCGTCATGTTCGTAGGAAAAATTCAGATCATGACCAAAATTGACTTCGCCGGAAGGCATTTCCTTACCCATGTTCCAAATAACATCACCTGTGGGATAGTCGAACAGCGTGACGCGGCTAAGGTGACGAACCGAAACCACGATGGAGCTATTTTCCGGGTCAAAGTGGCAGGAATTGGAATGTGTCCAATCCATCTCGCCACCTTCTGGGACACGGTCAATCTCGGACTGCTCAAAATCTTCAAGTGAGAAGTGATCGAATTCGCTCCAGCGGAATAATGTGTCGCCAGCGGAATTGGTCTCAAGAATCAAATCAGCTTTCCAGAGCAAGGAATCGCCATCGCCGTTTGGATTCATTACCCAGCGCTTTTCTTTTGAAATGGTCAGGTAGTTACCATTGGGAAGTTTGTCCACTTCATGGTGAGCCAGTCCTGGCACTGAGGCGAACAACACATCACCATCAATAGTGCGTTCCGTCGTGATGTTTCCACCTGGGAATTTTTCTATGGAGAGGAAATCACCACTCGGCAGGAGTTCAATGTCATTTGCGCCAGTGTTGATGAACTTGATGTTGCCTTCAATATCAGAAGCCGCAACATAGCCACCATCCCAGCCAAACAAAGTCAAACCGGGTTGCATTTGGTCGGCATCGTAAACAGTGAACGCCAGATTAGCCAGACTATCGGGAAACGCCATGATTGAGAAGCGATGGATAAATGACCACTCGCCCTGATTGTCTTCAGCATCCATTGCGGCGTAACGCCATAGGTAAGACACGCCCCAGTCGAGACCATCGTTGACGATCTGTGCATTCGTTTCGGATTCAATATCGTGAATTAACGCTACTTCAAAGGGGTCGTATTCTTCATTCAGAGCGATCTGAAGCCGGTAGCCATCAGCACTGTGAATGCCATTCCACTGAAACAATACCTGAGTCCGGTTGAGTGTATCCAGCTCAGCCGGTTGCTGAGGCAAAGCAAATGCCGGAACTGACAGGCACGTGATCAAAATCCCAATTAAAAAATAGAAACAAAGCTTCTTCATTCCACTGTTCTCCTCTTCAAGAGTACTGAATAAGTTTTTCGATATTAACTATTTGAATAGAATGTTAAACGTCAACTCACCTAATCTGACACTTAACGTTCCTTCCAAAGGTTTCTTTTTGAACAAACCCAAAACTGAAAAGTTCCAAATTATAAGTCTTTTTCTCTAAATGCCAAACAATCAGGTAAATATAGGCATCAAATTGGAGAAGTTCACACATAATCAAAACCCCTTCTACCGTGTATGATAGAAGGGGTTGTATGCGATTTTTAAGTTGCCTTAACCTTGTCGGGGCGACTGGATTTGAACCAGCGACCACTTGACCCCCAGTCAAGTACGCTACCAGACTGCGCCACGCCCCGAATATTTTTCAATCTAACAGACGCCTGATTTCTTGCAACTCACGCCGGGTTTCCCTTAAAGCCTGAGCTACGTTGCTGGATTCTTTAACCGGCTCATCTTTGACACCGTTATCTTCAGCCAGCTTCTTTTTAGCGCCTTCAAGCGTGAAATTTTGTTCCCAAAGAAGGTGTTTCAAATGCAGAACCAGTTCAATATCGCTCTGTCGGTATTGCCTGACTTTGTTTTTGTTTCGTCGAGGATTCAGCTCGCGAAAAACGTTTTCCCAGTAGCGCAATGTGGAATCGGTAACGCCAGTCAGTTGCACTACCTGCTTTATAGAATGATAAAGCCGGGGAATTTCTTTGGGTGTTGCCATGCTCACCAAGTATTACTACTCTGAGCAAACGAAATTGAACCCACAATATAAGAGCCTAAAGTACATATTTAAAGCCTTTTTACCTCTTCTTCTCACTACGAAACCATTTATTCCATAAGATTGTGCCGCCACTGCACCAGTTCAATGACTTCCGGAACCGACTTCCCAGCCAGTATAAGCCATTGCGAGACAATCTTCTTTGAACAAATACAGCTAAATCAAACAGATAGACAGCATCAACCAGCACAGTCAACAACTTGGCGGATTCTATCGGCTGTCCATTCGATAGTATTATCGCTCCTCGATACCCACTTTCGCAAGTCTTATCAACAATCTTATCGTTGTATCTGCCAAATGGAAAGGAAAACCAGTTTACTTTGATGCCAAACTCATTCTCCAGATCATCGCGCGACTGCGCCAACTGCTGGCTGACTTCCTCATCAGATAACATCGTCATTGCTTTGTGATCGACCCCATGCCCGCCGATTTGCCATCCAGCGGCGATCAGTTCTTTTATCTGCTGGGAATTCAAATGGTTATACCACGTTCCCAGAAAGTGATAGTCCCAATCGTTCCTGCCGCCAATTTTCCCCGATGGAATGAAAATGTTCCCTTTGAAGCCGAACTCTTCCATAATCGGGAAGGCATAGTCGTAGATGCACTCATAGCCATCATCAAATGTCAGGAAGAAGCTTTTCTCAGGCAGGTGGTTCAAATCAGTGTTCAGCAGGTCATCCAGTACGATTGTTCGCCATCCTGCTCGGTGGATCCGCATCATCTGATTTCTGAACATGGATGGTAATATTACGGTGACACCAAGATCAAGCTTCGTGCTGACTTTATGATACAACAGCGCCGGTGGAATGGCTCTGTCAGCGTCCTGTATGGCCGAACCCACCTTCGCCCCTATCGGTTTCAGTCAATGACCCGGCTACTGACCACTCAGCAACCACAACCGGGCTAATCACGAGCTGAGCGATTCGGTCGCCACGGTTGACCGTGAAAGGCACGTCCGAGTGGTTTATCAGCGCAACGGCAATCTCGCCACGGTAATCAGCGTCAATCGTGCCGGGCGAATTCAGAACCGTGATGCCATGCTTGAAAGCCAAGCCACTGCGAGGCCGAACCTGTGCTTCAAAGCCCTCTGGCAAAGCAATCTTGACCCCGGTTGAAACAGCCAGAAACTTATGCGGCTCGATTACCAATGGCTCATCAATTGCCGCAAAAAGGTCAGCCCCTGCTGAATCCTCAGTTGAGTATTTCGGCAGGGGCAAGTCTTCACCATGAGGCATTATCTCAATGTTGATTTTGATCTTAATGCTCACTACGATATTTTTTCATGAAATCACCGATGGCATTGTAAGCTTTCTCAAGCACATCTTCAGGCGGAAGGAACACGACACGGAAATGCCTTGTGCCCGGAACCTGCCCGAAACCACTACCCGGAACAACCACAACACCAGTTGCCTCAATCATTTTTCCAATAAAAGAATTGTCATCTTCTGCAATTTCCAACCGTGGGAAGGCGTAGAACGCTCCCTGGGGAGAAACGCAGGAAATGCCATCAATAGCGTTCAACATCTCAACGGTCATATCTCGACGACGTGTCAACTTCTCCATCACCTCGCCAATGTGAGCCTGACTGCCTTCGAGAGCCGGCTTGATGGCATACTGCAATGGATGGTTGGCACAGAGACGCGCCCGCAGTAATTTGTTAATCGCTTCAATGTATTCGTCAAGTATGTCACTATCACCACTGATGATACCCCAACCGATGCGCAAGCCTGGGCCTAGATAGTTCTTGGACAGTCCACCAAAGGTGATGATCGGCGCATGTTCATCCAGCGATGCTGTGGCAATCTGTTTTTCACCATCGAACAGAAGCTTGTCGTATATTTCATCCGAGAAGATGACAAGATTGCGCTCTTTGGCGATTTTTATCAGTTCAAGCAAAGTCTCGCGCGTGCAGTTTGACCCGGTGGGATTGTTCGGGTTAATCAGCACTATCGCGCGGGTTTTATCGTTAATTTTACTCTTGATATCCTCAATGTCCGGCTGCCAGCCGTTGGCTTCGTCCAAATAATATGGATTCTCTTCAGCCTCAAGCTTGGCAATAATCGCCGTATATAAAGGATAGCCTGGAGATGGAGTCAGAACATTTTCACCACGATTAACCAAGGCGCTGAGGCAAAGTTCAATGGCTTCGCTAGCACCGGTTGTGATAAAAATATCCTGAATGTTTTTAATGCCTTTGCGACCTGCTTCACCGCGGACGGCTTCGACGCTCTCCGCGATTCCCGATGATGGCGCATAGCCGTTCAGGTTTGCGGCAAGTGCTTCGCTCATCCTTTTCACCAAATGATCCGGTGTTGAAAAATCAAACTTATTTGGATCACCAATGTTCAGGTAAAGCATTTCTTTTTCGCCTTTGGCGGCGACTTTATTCGCAAGGACAACAATATCCCGCACAGCGTAGCGAATTTCTCGCGTTCGTTCGGCGGGAATAATTGGTACTCTCATTAGTTCACCTCTTCTTCTTTTGGATGCAGGATTGTTGAAAAAGTACCCTGCTCTTCAAAAAGCTGATGCGACAGCGACTGCACATCTTCGGCAGTAACCGCGTCTATTTGAGAGATTACATGGTCTATTGGTTTCCAGTCTTCGTTGTGCAGTTCAAGCTTTGCCAGCCGGTGCATTCTTGCATTCGGAGATTCAAGCCCTAACATCAAATTGCCTTTAAGTTGGGCTTTGATTCTTGCAAGCTCATTTCGTGAAACAGGCTTCGTGGCAATTTTCTGCACTTCTTTTCGAATCAACTTCAGAGATTTCTCAACATTTTCCGGCTGTGTTCCAGCATAAATGCCAAACAAGCCAGAATCATGGTAAGACTCTGAGAAGGAATAGACAGTGTAAGCTAATCCGTGTTTTTCACGGATGGTCTGAAAAAGACGTGAACTCATCCCACCACCAAGAATGGTTGAGAGCACATACAAAACATATTTCTGAGGATCGAAATACGTGAGTCCCCGACAGCCCCAAATAATATGGGATTGCTGAGTGGTAGTGTAAACATCCTGTCGGCTGAATGATTTTTCAACTGAGGGTGGTGTGGTTCTAATCTGTTCAATGCCGGAACTTTTCGGAATCCGACGCTCCACCATCTTCACCAGTCGAGCATGATTCACATTCCCGGCGGCGCTGATGACAATGCGTGGCTTTGTATAATGATCCATTGCATAGTTTATCAGCGTGTCACTGGTGATTGCTGCCAGTGTGTCTCGCGTGCCAAGTGTGGTGCGACCGAGTGGATGTTTTTTAAAGGCATGTTCGCTGAAGTACTCATAAACGATATCGTCTGGAGTATCTTCCATAGCCTTTAATTCTTCGACAATTACATCTCGCTCCCTGTCAACCTCAATTGGGTTGAACAGGGAGTTAAACGTAATGTCCGACAGTACATCAACGGCGCATGATGCCTGCTCGTCAATCACCCGGGCGTAGTAACAGGTTACTTCTCTTGAAGTATAGGCGTTTAAATGACCGCCCTTCCCCTCAATTTCCCGTGCAATCCGAATAGAATTGCGCTTCTTCGTTCCTTTGAACATCATGTGTTCAATGAAATGCGCAATTCCAGCCACATCATCTGTTTCATCACGACTGCCAGTGTCAAACCAAAACCCCAATGCTAAGGAGCGCAAATGGGGTATTGATTCTGTGACAACGCGAATGCCGTTATCCAGTTCTGTTTTCTGGAAGGTTGATTTAGTTTTTGCCGGTGTCAATCTACCTCCGGAATCCGCCACGATCATTCGAACCGCCGGGACGACCGCCACCAGGACGACCACCACCACCTTGATAGCCACCTCCTGGGCGACCACCACCGCGATTGTCATCACCACCACCACCACCATAAGGTGGTCTGCCACCTTGTTGCGGCGGGTGATCATTCGGTAGTAGAGCTTTCCTTGACAAGTCCATCTTGCCACCGGGTTCGAGCTTCTGTAATAACACTTCAACCTCGTCACCGATCTGCAAAACATCTTCAACGCGGTTAATGCGATAATGCTCGATTTCGGAAATGTGCATCAAGCCTTCAACACCGGGGATAATCTCAACAAAGGCGCCAAAGTTCATAATGCGCTTGATAATGCCTTTGTAAATTTTTCCTTCGACAGGAACTTCGGTGACAGCTTCCACACGAGCACGGGCTTTATTGCCTGCCTCTTGAGTGTCAGCGCCAATGCGCACTGTGCCATCATCTTCCACATCAATGGTAGCGCCTGTGTCAGCGATGATTTCCCGGATTATCTTACCACCGGGTCCAATCAATGCGCCGATGCGATCAACAGAAATCTTCATGACAATAAACTTAGGTGCGTGAGCCGAAAGATTTTCACGGGGCTTGTCTATCGTGGCATCCATAATGTCAAGAATTTTAAAGCGTGCGACCTGAGCGTGCTCAAGGGCTTCTGCCATCAACTCGGCAGTGATGCCTTCAATTTTAATGTCCATCTGGAACGCCGTGATCCCGTCACGAGTACCAGCAACTTTGAAGTCCATGTCGCCAAGGTGATCTTCATCGCCAAGAATGTCGGTCAGAATCTTGTAGTCATCGCCTTCTTTGATCAAACCCATCGCGATTCCTGCAACAGGCTTCTTGATTGGCACACCGGCATCCATCAGCGCTAGTGAGCCTGAGCAAACTGTTGCCATTGAGGATGAACCGTTTGACTCCATAATTTCCGAGACGATGCGAATCGTGTATGGGAAGTCAGTCCATTCCGGCAATACTGGCTGAATAGCTCGTTCACCTAAATTACCATGACCAATTTCACGCCGTGAAGTGCTGAAGAAATTCTTCACTTCGCCGGTGCAGAAGGGTGGAAAATTGTAGTGAAGCATGTAACGGCGGAAGCCGTCAACATCGAGTGAATCCAAACGCTGCTCATCAAGCTTAGTGCCAAGTGTCACTGTGCCTAATGACTGAGTTTGACCGCGTGTGAAGAACGCAGAACCATGGGCGCGAGGCAGAATACCGAGCATACAATCGATATTACGAATATCTGTATTGCATCTGCCATCCAGACGCAGATTCTTTTCAAGAATATTTGTTCTGACTTCCTTCTTGAGAAGATTATCCACAGTCGCTTTGACGGTTGCAATTTCATCATATTGATCGGATTCAAAGTCGCCAAGAAAGGAATCTTCCAACTCGGCGACTAAATTGCCGCGTGTTTGTTTATCTTGCTCAACAGCAATCGCTTTGATTTTATCTGTCGAGGAATCAGTAATCTTCTTGATTAACTCAGGATCGCGGGTCGGTAACTCAAAGTCACGATTTGGTTTTTTGCATTCATCAGTAACTGATTTGATAAACTTGACGATTTCCTTGATTTCTTTGTGTCCAAAGAACAATGCATCAATCAATTCCTGATTGGAAAGTTCATCTGCATGACCTTCAACCATTGTGATAGCATCGGCTGAACCAACCAAGAACAAGTTGAGTCTGCTGTTCTCTATATCCTGAAGTGTAGGATTGATAACATACTCACCATCAATTAAACCCACGCGAACCGATGCAATCGCTTCGTTCATGGGAATATCTGATATGTTCAGAGCTATGGAGGCAGCAATAGGACCCAACACGCCAGCTTCATTCTCACGGTCGGCTGATAAAACCGCTGCCATTACCTGAGTTTCGTAAGCATAACCTTCAGGAAACAGTGGACGGATTGGACGATCAATAATGCGGGCGTTCAATATTTCGTTGTCGTGCGGGCGCCCTTCCCGTTTCAAAAACCCGCCGGGAATCTTTCCAGCAGCATAAAATTTTTCTCTGAAGTCAACGGTAAGTGGCAGGAAATCCATGCCTTCTCGTCGTTTCCTTTTCGATACAGCGGTCACATGCAATACGGTCTCGCCGTATTGAACCCATGCCGCGCCATCGGCTTGCCGCGCTGTCATTCCAAGCGTTACCTTGAGTGTGCGACCGCCAACTGTGGTTTCTCTTACAATAATCACTAATTCACCTTTCTTAAACATCCTAGAAAGAAATTCCGTACCAGTAAGTCATACATTCTCATAAAAGAGAATGCGGCGCTGAATAATTACAGTCACCGCAATATGCTCTTGGTCTATCGTCTCAGTCCTAGGTCTTCGATAATTTTTCTGTAACGCCTTGGATCGCAGTTATCGAGATACCGCAACAGTCGGCGACGCTTGCCAACAAGCTTCAGCAGACCACGTCGTCCATGATGATCCTTCGGGTTTTTCCGGAAGTGATCTGTGAGATAGTTAATGCGGTTGGTCAGAACAGCAACCTGAACTTCAGTGTGACCTGTGTCAGTACTGTTCTTGCCAAATTGATCAATTATCTCTTGATTTGCTTTCAGTGTATAAGCCATTTTTTCTCCAAACGACTGTTCATTAAAATTTTACGCAATTATTTTGCCGTACCGTTGAATCCTTAAGCGGGCTTTGAAGCCGAAGCCAAGTTCGGCAAGCCGCTGAATGGATTCTTTCAAATCCCGCGCCATCTGATGAAACAGTTCCGTAGGATTTGGGAACGCTTTAGTGTCGCGCAGATAGTCAATCAAACCAATCTGAATCTGATGACCATATATGTTGCCTTTGAAACCGATGATATGAGTTTCGACCGATGGCAATGCCCCTTTAAAAGTAGGTCGGGGGCCAAAATGGCTGACCGAAGGCCAGCGAATGCTACCAATTTCGACAACCGAAGCATAAACGCCGGGAGGAGGAGCGATTTTTGCTGGTTCATCTGATTCAATATTGGCTGTGGGAATATTCAGTTTCTTACCTCGACCATCGCCATGAACAACTTGACCTGTATAATAATACGGTCTGCCCAGGCAACGCCATGAAGTCAGAACATCCCCATCCAGCAATAGCTTGCGCACGCGACTGCTGGAAATAATTTCACCAAACCGATTGACCGGCTCGATGACATTTACTTCGAATTTATGTTCTTCACCCAGTTTTTCCAACAGCTTTACATCACCTTTTCGTCCTTCGCCAAAACGATGGCGAGGACCGACGAAAATGCTGGTCATACCGATCTTTTTCACCAGTACATCCGTCACAAATTCTTCGGGTGATATTTCAGCAAACCGATGATCAAACTTAGTGATAATCAACCGATCAACGCCAATTTTGCTGAATAGTTGCACTCTCTCCGCATAGCTAGTGAGTAGCGGTGGCGTTTGCTTATCCGGTCTGACAATAGACTGGGGATGCGGATGAAACGTCAGAACAGTCACCGGTCCTTCGAGTTTTCTCATCTGTTGCAAAATGCGTTGGTGTCCCAGATGTAAACCGTCAAATGAACCGACTGTAACCGATCCTGTTGAAAATTTCTCAACATTTTCCAGACCGGTAATGATTTTCATTTCTCGCTCCTGTACATTTCTCCAGCCCAGGCGGCAATATCTTCTATAGTCTTCGACTGTTCAACCGTGAAGGATCCAATTCGAGTCCGCGTGAGTTGTCCCAGATGCGCACCCATACCCAGCCTACGACCTATATCAAACGCCAGGGTCCTGATATATGTGCCTTTAGAACAAATTACTTTCATCTTGAAACCGTCGGATAGCATCCGCATGAGTTGTATTGATTTAACATTCACTTCTCGTGGCTTGATTGCGATTTCCAAGCCTTTTCGAGCGGCTTTGTACGCTCGCACACCATTAACTTTCACTGCAGAAAATACCGGAGGCAGTTGTTCGATAGTTCCCACAAACTCATTCAATACCTCCTGAATTGTACTTTCATCAGGAAGCTCATATTCGTTCACTTCAATCTGCTTGCCAGTTGGGTCAAAGGTGTCAGTGGTTATCCCAAGAACGACTTCACCGGTGTATTCTTTTTCAAGCATCTGAAATTCATCCAGACGGCGAGTAGCTCCTCGCCCAACACCAACAATCAGCACTCCGTCGGCAAAAGGGTCCAATGTTCCTGCATGACCTATTTTTTTTACCTTTAGAATCGGTCGTAACCGCCTGATCACATCAAAAGATGACAAACCAACTGGTTTAAAAACCGGAATTATTAAACCTTCCGGATCATCCAGAACGGCTTTAGTTAGCTCAAATTCCATTAGATCACAGATAATTACACCACCCATTCAGAGAGTCCAGACCCAGTATCGGGAGGCATCTCGAGGAAGGGTTCACCTGGCGCTAAACCGTGCCGCGTGATCTCATATCTCACTTCTTTCAGCAAGCACGTTTTCAAATCAGCAATCGTTCCATCATAACGAAATCCAGCGGCTTTTAAATGCCCGCCTCCCCCAAGGCGTTTGGCAATGTCACTGACATTCACTCGGCATCTTGACCTGATTGATACCCTTAACACTTCAGGCTCAATCTCATGAATAAATACAGATATGGCGACACCATTTATTGATGACCCATATTCGACAAAATCCTGACTATCGCTGACAGTGTGAGAATAATCCAGAACCAGCATCGACAACATGCCGTTGAAATGTAACTCCAGCCCGGATAAGCTCCAAGACAGAGACTTCAGCACTTCCGGCTGCATATTATAAAATACATTCTCGGTGACCAGACTAGGGTTAATCCCAAATGCGACTAAATCACCACAAATGCGAAACGCTTTCGCGTTAGTATTGGAAAATCTAAATCGACCGGTATCGGTTAATATTCCCACATACAAACCACACGCGATTTGTGCCGTCATTGGAATTTTCAGAAATTGAATCAAATCATGCAACAGTTCAGCAGTCGCCACGGCATCAGTATCGACAAGATTTAATGTGCCGTACTTTTCACCGGTGTAATGATGATCAATGTTCAGAATGACGGTGTTTTCATCTCGGCATTGAACCGCGGACCCAATACGCGACATTGACCCGGCATCAAGAATTATCATTCTTGAGTACGGAGTACCTATTGGATCGGTTTTCAGATTCACGATTTCATCATAGCCCGGTATAAAACTGTACTTCGCAGGGCATGGATCATCAATAGCCAAAACGAACGGAATCTGGAAATATTCAAGAATTCCACCCATTGCCAGAAGGCTTCCCACTGCGTCTCCATCTGGAGAGAAGTGTGTTACCACAAGGGTTCGTTCTTTACTGGAAAAGAAATTTTTTATGTCTTTCCAGTCTTTATTCTTCAATCTCGCCTTCCGACTGTGAAGATTCATCGCTGAAGTTGACCTCTTTCAAGAGGCTGTCAATCTTTGCGGCATACACTAGTGTTTCGTCCATCTTGAACCGTATTTCCGGCACTTTACGTATGGTTAGAATTCTCGCCAACTCATATCTGAACCTACCCGCGTTTCTCTTAAGCCATTCAAACGCGGAGGCTTTTTTCTCATCTTTGCCAAAGAAACTGACCCAGACATCTGCATAAGCGACATCTTTTGACGGTTTTACTTCTGTAACCGTGAAAAATACGCCTGGATATTCTCTGGCGGCTCTGTCTATTAATGTCGCCAGTTCACGCTTCAGGAATATCCCCATCTGACGACCGCGAAAATCCTTCTTCACTCATCACTCCCATTCGCCAACAGATATGTTCGCGTCTCAAATTCTTTACTAAACCTAAAGCAGATCATTTCTCTCAGTCCTGATTATGTTTCCCATCAGCCGCTTATTGATCATAGTGTCAATAGCACTGATAGTATTTTCAATGTTATGGGAAGCCTCAGCCACTAAAGCAATCGCTATGGTTGAACGTTGCCATTTATCCTGATAATCTACTTCGGCTATCGACAGATTAAAATGACTACGAAGGCTTTCTTTGAGGCCTTTTACGACCTTGCGTTTCTCTTTTAGCGACTGACAACCAGGAACAGTAAATTCGTAAACAAGCAAAGTCAGCTTCACTCTGAGTCTTCCAGCTTCCTTTGTATCTCGACAATCACATAAGCCTGAACCACATCTGCCTCACGCAATTCGCGATATCCATCAAGAGCCAAACCACAATCATAACCGGTAGCCACTTCCTTTGCATCATCCTTGAAACGCTTCAAACTCGCCAACTCACCATGCCAGATTTCGATACTATCACGAATAAGTCGAACTTTGGCGCTCCTGGTTATCTTTCCTTCGGTTACATGACAACCAGCGATTGATCCGAGACGACTGATTTTGAAAACCTGCCTGACCTCAAGTGACCCAATGACTTCCTCTTCCTTAGTCGGAACTAACAGCCCTTCCAGCGAAGAATGGATATCATCAACGACTTCATGGATAATCCTGTAAAGGCGAATTTCAACACCTTCGCGACGCGCCAATTCCCGAGCCTGTGGATTCGGATGAACATGGAAGCCAATGATAATCGCGTTGGATGCCGCCGCAAGCAGAATATCTGATTCGGTAATTGCTCCCACGCCGCGGTGAATGATGCCAACCTTAACTTCCTTAGTGGAAAGCTTCATCAAGGCATCAGAAAGCACCTCAACCGAGCCATGCACGTCACCTTTAATCAGCAATGGCAATTCCTGCAACAAAGCTTCTTTCATCTGACGACTGGCTTGCTCAAGCGTAAGTGTGCGAATTCTGTGCGCCGCAATCTCACGGTGCTGACGCTGACGGCGTTGGCTGACTTCACGCGCTTCGCGTTCAGTATCGTAAACTACCAAGGAATCCCCGGCTTGTGGAACGCCATTGAAACCAACGACCTGCACCGGTGTGGCGGGTCCAGCTTCAAGGCGTTTATCACCCTTCTCATTATACATCGAGCGAACTTTGCCACTGCTTTCGCCAACGACCAGCGGATTGCCAATATGCAATGTTCCTGATTGAATCAAGACAGTGCAAAGCACACCTAAACCTTTGTCGAGCTGTGATTCAACAACAACGCCTCTGGCTTTGACAGTAGGATCAGCTTTCAGATCAAGAATTTCAGCCGCGACAAGAATCTCACCGAGCAGATCATCCATACCTTGTCCAAATTTGGCTGAAATCTCAGTTGATTGATATGCACCGCCCCAGCCTTCAACAAGGATATTGTGCTCAGCCAGTTCTTTGTAAATTTTCTCAGGGTCTGCGCCTGGCTTATCAACCTTATTTATTGCCACAATGATCGGTGTTCCGGCGGCACGGGCATGGTCAATAGCCTCAAGTGTCTGAGGCATGACTCGATCATCAGCCGCTACAACCAGCACAACGATGTCAGTTATCTGAGCGCCACGGGCGCGCATGGCAGTAAATGCTTCGTGACCAGGTGTGTCGAGGAAGGTGATCTTCTGATCTTGAAAGACGACTTCGTAAGCGCCAATATGTTGAGTAATACCACCGGCTTCACCTTCAGCGATATGACTACGTCGGAGGTGATCAAGCAATGTGGTTTTACCATGATCAACATGCCCCATTACTGTGACAACTGGAGGACGTTTCACAAGATTCGCAACAATCTCTTCTTCAGGTTCGTCCTCAAGCTCTTCGTCCTTCACAAATTCGACTTCTGTATCAAACTCGTCAGCCAGTAACACTATCATATCACGATCCAGTCGTTGATTGATCGTGATGATCATCCCCATGCTGAGGCAACGTTGAATAATTTCCTGGAATGTAATTTCCAGAAGATTAGCCAACTCCTGTGTGGTGATGAATTCTGTTACCTGCAAGACTGTCGTTTCGATGACCGTGCCACCATCTGCTGGGCTGTGAACGCGGCGTTTTGTTTTTTTACCTCGACCCTCGACCTTTGCCATTGTCGCTTTAATGGTCGCGGCAACTTCCGTCGCGCTGACTTTCTGCCGTTTCCGCGAGCGTTTCTGCTTCGGATCGCGTGTCTCTTTGCCAACAGGCATATGCTTTTTCTTGCCGCCACGAAGCGGTTTGGAAGGTTGAACGACATCGCTCTTTACGCCGACTTTTTGTTTAGCCCGTTTAACTAACTCACGAGAGAGTTTTTGCTCCTGCTCTTTTGTAACCTCATCTTCAGGGGTTTCAACAGCAATTGTGACTCGTTTACGTTTCAGCTTTCTCCTTGGCTTAGATTCAACAGCCAAGTCAGTTTTGGGTTTATCGGGATCCTGATACTTGGACACAGCCTTTTTATCCTGCTGCGGCAGATCTGTTTTTGCTTTGCCGGGTTCGGATTTTTTCCCTGCTTTAGCTGCTTTTTCTTTGGCGGCTTTCTCGCGGGCGGCTCTTTCCTCTTGTGCCTTTTTCTTTATAGCAAGCTGACGCGCGGCTTTCCGACGCTTCTCTTCTTCTTTGTCGGGTGCCTGTTGGATAATCTTCAGCGAGCGCGCCTTGGGAAGTTCATATTTTCGTGACGCAACCTTTTCCTCAACAACAGGAATTACCACAGGCTCAACAACAGGCTCAGGAATTTCAGCGACCAGTTTCTGCGGTGTCTCTTGCCTCTTTGGCTGAGCTTGTCTGTCACGACGAGGCTCATTCTGGCGTTTTTTCCTGTCCGTCTCACCCTTGTCTCTTCGATTGTCTTTTCGATGTTGTTTTCGATCTGGTGGAGGTGAAGATTTTTGCTGAGTCCCTCGACCTTGAGGTTTCTCGGACGCTTTAGTTCGTTCAGTGGGAGCTTTTTTATCCGAAGCCTTTTGTTGCTGCTTGCTTCTGCCACCTTGAGATTTTTTAGCGTTAGCGTTTTGATTTGGCGCAGGTGTTTGTGCAACGACAGGTTTACGGCTTTCGGCGGAAGTGTTTTTCTCGACAACGGGCTTTAAATCAACTTCCTCAACCGCTGGCAATATTTCTGTTTTAGAATCCTCAGCAACAACTGGGGCATCCTGAATAATTTTTGCCTTAAACTTTGGAAGTTCAATTTTAGTATTTCCGGACTCTTCTTCGGTTGTTTTGAC
>CAZAGU010000049.1:0-18692 GCA_964484805.1 uncultured bacterium | reverse complement strand
CACCACGCCGTCCCTGCCGTGCCGCTTCTCGCACCCCAGCGCCTCACCCGCGCCTCGCAATATGCGATGCCTAGGGGCGCGAAATCAGTCAGTTGCTTCATAATCAACTGACTGCTGGCTGGCACATTTTCACTTGGGATGGCGGAGGGCATGCCGAGTGGCGTTTACCTTGTCAGACTGAAAACCCCACAAATTGTAAAAACCAAGAAAATGTTGCTGTTGAGGTGATTTGGCGAGGGTTAATGTTTGAAAAAGAAAAAACAATCTGCTTGATTCGGTTTAGAATTACTTGATTTACATCTTATAATAACTATGATGATATGGACTACGTACGGGATTATTCTCCGCTCTCGCCGTAGCTTTTTGCATTTACCTACGGTTTTTTGTTGAGGTTATTATGAAAAGCGCAGCCGCAATTTTTCTGACTGCAATGTTGCTGATTGCCTTATTTTTGCCCTTGCACGCCGCCAATAACAATGTAATCAAGGTGGCTCAGTTAGATTTCGACGAAGGCAGATCCGAGTATCTCTATATTCATGGCAACAAGCTTTACTTGAGCACTTCCGGTGACGATGGAATGTTGCACATCATCAATATTGACAATCCTGAACAGCCATTTCAAGAGGATTTTCTTCGGCTTGGTAATGGATCAATTATGACAATCCTGGAAGATATTGCCTACATAGCTTGTTCCAGGAATCTCCTTGTTGTTGATTTGAACAACGAAAACCAGCAGATAATTGGGTCATGCCGATATCTTGGTGGATCGAGTATCATGGCTGAAGAAGGCTTTGTTTATCTTCTGCAGAGTAGAGGTGGCATTGGTCGCATAAATGTTGAAGATCCTGAGAATCCATTCCGGTTGAACAATGGCGTGGAATGGGAAGTCGAGAGACCACATCTTGCCTTTAAAAATTGGATCAACACCACCAGAGGCATTTTCGCTGTTTCAAACGCCGAGGACGACGAAGACAGAGACGGTAATGTTGAACCCGGTCTTCGTGGCTTGGCGCGCGTTGAGTTCGACGGTGGCAATGAAGCGCATATTGTTCAAACATTCAACACTGCCAATCCTCCCACAGCGTTAGCATTCAAAAATGATATACTTTTTACCAACGGTGGTTTTTACGATGTTTCCCGCGTGAACAATCCCGTGGAATTATACGCTGATGATACCGAGGCGGTTCAGATGGCGGTGGATGGCGATTACCTGTACTACGCGCAAGAAGATCATGGCATTCTCATTATGAACGTCAGTGATCCTGAAAATCCCCAGTATGCGGGATCGTATCGCGAAGGTGAATACGTGGATATTGTTGTTCAAGGTGATTATATCTTTGTTGCCGATGAAGACGCAGGGTTGAAAGTCTATCGCTACATTCAGGATTCCCCTTCGATTGATGTGTCTCCAGCTCGACATCACTATTTCGGCACTTTGACGATTGGTGAACGTGCAGAAACCAATGTGACCATCACTAATGAGGGATTCAGCCCATTAGAATTACCGGGTCTCCGTTTTTCGCGCGGTCTGTTTGAAATAGATCGTGGCGGAGTTTTTGCTATTCCTCCAGGTGAGGAGCATGAATTTACAGTCACATTCCAGCCTGAAGAATTGATAGAAGATGGGCGGGACACTTTGATTATTGAGTCAAACGATGTCGATGGCGATGTGATTCTTACTTTCATCGGTGTCGCGTCGAATGTTCTCATTCGTAGTGAATTGACCATTGGCAATAACCACAGGGAATCGTGCTTCACTGTCGTCAACAATGTCGCCTTTACTCTCTATGATGGGATCACCGCGGTTAGCTTGGAAAATCCCGATGAGATGGAGATCATCGGTAATATAGACATTGGCGGCCATGGTGAGTATTTGGATTATGCAAACGATCTGCTGTACGTTTTAGGCAGGCGTGAAGGACTGCAAGTTGTTGACATCTCAGACCCCACAGACATGCGACTGATCGGCGCATTGGAAGACGGTATATTCAGAAATCTGGAAGGCTTCACCATAGTTGGAACACGGGCAGTGATTGCCAGGTCGAATTTTGGTGATGGTGCAATTTTAGTGGATATTGAAGATCCGGAAAACATGAGCGTTATAGGCAGATTGCTCAATGAGAATACTTATGGCGTGGAATCTGTGGGAAATATCCTCTTCACGCTAGGGTATTCGATGAGGATATGGGATTTCGGAGACCCAGATCAACCCGAATTACTCTCCATTCTGGAAATGCCACGTCGAGGCTATTGGGGGCGCATCGTCCTTGGCGAGGAAGTCGCCTACATAAGCGGAGCTTGCTACGACTGGAATGATATGATCGACATGGTTGATTTGTCAGACTTGGAAAATCCTCGTTTGGTCGGGGAATTATATCATCATATCTCCGGTTCTCCGATTGGCTTAGAAATCAGTGGACGTTATTTATCAGCTTCAACCTCTTCAGAATTTGCCATTTTCGATCTGATAAATCCTCTCGAACCAACACTGATTTGTGAGTATCAACCCAATCATGCCGAAACATTTCTCAAGTTTCTTGATGGTGGCTTAGCATTAGGCGGGAATAGCAGTGGGAATTATAAGATTTATGATTTCAACGCCGCGCTGGGAATTTTCGGTGAAGCCCCCGGCAAACGAATTGACCTTGATCGCGGCTGGAATCTGATGTCGCTCAACATCACGCCCGACAGACGCTATCATGGCGAAGATGATGGCGCGGACATCATGCAGATGGCGCATCAGTGGCGAATGTCCGAGGATTATAGCCAGCTTATCATCATGAAGGATATGTTCGGCAGTTTCTACAGCCCGGAATTTGACTTCAACAACATCCCTTTCTGGAATTCCTTTGAAGCATATTGGGTGAAAATGGCTGGCGTGGCTCGCGGTGCCTGGGATGGCGAAACAATTGACCCCCAAACGCCACTAGACCTTCATGCAGGCTGGAATTTAATCTCGTACCTGCCGGAATATGAACTTGACATGAGCGCGCCGGACTTCGAAGCAATCGCACCTATTATCGACCATGTTGTTTTGATGAAGGATGGCGATGGACATTTTGCTGTGCCGGCGATGGAATTTTCTTCTATGCCACCAATGCATTCTGGGCAGGGCTATATACTTCAAGTTGACAATGCTATTCAATTTGTCTATCCTGAACCCGTCGATCAAAGGCTTGTCGCAAGCCAGAACACTCTTGTTCGACAACCGCAGAACACCAGCCGCAACATGAGCCTGATGGTCGCTCTCGGTCCTGCCGTTGATGCCTCCGACAATCTTGTTGTAAAAGCTTATTCGCCATCAGGACGATGGGTTGGCGCAGGCAGTCGCGCTGGTGTGGCGATCTGGGGCGATGACCCAAGCTCGGATGAACGTGATGGTTTGCTGGAAGGCGAAGCGTTCAACTTACAGTTGGTCAATGATGCCAGCGGTCAACGGCAAAGCCTAAATGTTCAAGAAGTTATAGTCGGAAACGGGCTTGTTTACGAGACGGATGGTTTCACGGCGCTTGAAGCAGGAGTCAAACCGGCTTTACCGAGTGAATTCTCTTTCACTGAGTCTTATCCAAATCCCTTTAATTCCACTATCCGTCTGACCTTCAACTCGCAGAATGCTGGGTCGGTCAATCTATCAATCTTTGACCTGAATGGACGGCTGGTGGAGACCATCGTAAATGCCCCTCAATCCATGGGTGCTCATACTGTAATGTGGAATGCGGAATCTTTACCCTCTGGGCTGTACTTAGCTCGATTGGAGTGCGAAGGGAAGAGCGCGATGCGTAAATTAATGTTGCTTCGATAAGCTCAGAAGTCGAGTAGCTTTCAAATTCAGGAAACCCGGATTCATGTTGAACCCGGGTTTCTGCTATAATGTAAAATGTGTTCAAAAAAGTTTAGAAATATTTACTTTTGGGGAACAAAAATGAATATTCAGCGTTTTGTAATTATAAACACTGCTTTGCGTGATCTAACTTTGATCTGTTACTTTAACATTGTCTGAAGGACTACCACATATTCAGGGCATTGAGAAAATGAAAACACATCGATTTTTACTTGTCGCCACAGTCGTTCTGGCTTTTGTATCTGCGGCAAGCGCCTTTCCGAAAATTACCGAGCTGATCCGTTACTATGGACGGGTTACATCTGCCACCATATCCGGTGATTATACCTATTTTAGCACAACTAACTGCTTGGGAGTGTTGGACATCAGCGACTTGTTACAGCCACAGCTTATCAATTTTCAAGATATTAGCTCAATTAGAGGTTTATTCATTGAAGGTGATTACCTGTTTGCCACGCGAAAAAACACGTTGTCAGCATATTCGCTGAATGATCCAACATTTCCTACTCCTTTTTCCAGCATCTCCTTCTCAGGCTACTCACATTACCATCGGGTTCATGACGGAATTCTGGGAATGACCAGCGGAAATGTCTCCGTTAATGCTAGAACCGGTATTTGGTATTATAGTGGAGCCCTCCAATTTATAGACGCTAACAATCCACAGGATAAAGATGTGGCATTTCATTCCAATTGGTACTATAAAGATTTTGACTGGAATGGCGATTATGCTTATGTCTGTGCCAATCAAGGAAACCCGCGGGGAGACGAGATTCAGATTTGGAACCTTGCCCATGAGCCCCATCCTGAACTGGTTACAACCATCCATATCTTCACCGCTGGCATGTTGATTCATCAGAATCGTCTGATCGCCATAAATCACACACTACAGAGCTTCAGCCTCGATGATCCTGTCAATCCATCCGATCCCACAACATTTCCAGAATTCCCGGACTCAAGTCGGGTTTTCGGCTACCTGTACATGAAAGGCGATACTTTGTATGTGGAACATGGCGATATCTGGCTGTATGACCTGAGCGATCCGGTTGAGCCAGCGTTCATTTCACACTATGAAGCTCCAGAGGGATTTGATCAAGTAAAGCTTGATGGAGATAGGATGATGGCTAGAACACAAGAAGTTATTTATTTCTTTGATGCTTTCAATCTGGCAGACATTTTCGAAGCATCTAGGGTTGAATTTTCTGAAGGGAGCGCACTGAGAGTGCAAACTTCTGGGAATCAGTTGACCCTAGCGGCTAAGGAAGATGGTGTTTATTGCTATTCGCTTGCTGATGATCCAACATCGCCTCAGCAGATATTTCATCTAACGGGTGAGAATGATGCCGCAGATGCCGTCTGGCGTGGAGATTATCTCTATTGCTGTATAACAGGGGTAGGACTGGTAACTTACGACATTTCTGATCCTCAGCACCCCGTCCAGACCGAGTTATTTGAGGGCAGATTCCCTTCCTTGGCAGTGTGGGATGACCTTTTATATGCCTTGGATAATTATGCGGGTCTGAATATTTACCAATTGGACGATCCTGCTCATCCACAACTGTTGAGTCAGAATCGAAACATTCGGAATGCAAACTCTATGCGTATCGAGTATCCTCGGCTGTATGCGTATTACAGTGAAAACCATACCGTTGTCGATATTTCCAATCCTGAACAAACTGAACTTTATCACTTGACGTTGCCAGTTGATGAGTGGTATGCGACTAAAATTGTTGACTTTGAAGCGATTGGCGACTACGGCTTCGAGTTGGTGGGATATTGTAATGATTTGAACCAGACGTACTATGATATGCTTTGGCTTTTCGTAATGGATATTTCAACCCTTGGCGAGTTCTCCGTTCTTGATTCATTTCGACTGAACTCTTCCACCCACTACGATCTCTATAATATCGGCGAGTACCTGGGATTTACTAGTGGTTCATTGTCCTATGCGCTCGATCCTGAAGCAATCGTTCGCGACCATGAATTGATTGGCGTTTCTACTTTCGGCGCTGATGCACCGCCAATCTCGACATCGTTGTTGGGAAGTACGCTATACACGGCTTCCGGTTCCGCTTTGACAGTCTATGATATGTCAGATTTTGTGGGTGTGCCTGAAGAAACGCTTGTACCTGAGAATCCGATGCTGTTATCAAGCTATCCCAATCCTTTCAACGCGGTAACACGTTTAACCTATTCTGTCCCATCAGCCGGCAATGTCAACCTATCAGTGTTTGATATGGCGGGTCGGCAGGTAGCGACGCTTTACGAGGGTGCGCAAACGGCAGGGACACACGCCGTAAACTGGGATGCTGAGGGCATGACATCGGGGATATATATTATCCGTTTGTCCAACGTCATGGGCAGTCGGGATACAAAAGTATTGCTGATGAAGTAATCTGTGAAACTTTATTTGGCTTTACAGCCCCTCACTGGTCGCTTGACAGTGAGGGGCTGTTAGCTCTGACAACATCTTCGTTCGAGAATAGGACATTTCACCGACAGGCACCATCCACCACCTTCATCCCCTCCTGTCATTGCTAGGCACAAAGTGCCGAAGCAACCCCATAAGAGTTCGAGATGTAAGCAAAAGATCATGGAGCGCGTCAAACGCCCCCTCTCCACGTCGTACCAGCGAAAGCCGTTACCCAGCATTAGTTCCTAGCCCCAAGGATTTCTTTGTGAGCTTCGTGGTTCAATGCACCGTAATCTGTTTTCTCCGTTTAATCTGTTGTGAATTAGAGAAATTTCCCCACCATGCAGGGAGCGACACCGTGCCTGCTATCTAATTTTCACCGCTGTCCCACTGGCGCAGACCATCAGCATCGTGCCGCCTCCACCAACGCTGATCGTTTCAAAATCAAGATCGACACCGATAATAGCATTGCCACCTAATTGCTCAGCTTCGATGGTCATCTCATGCAGGGCGATCTCTTTGGCTCGCACTAACTCCTTCTCGTAAGCGGCGGATCTACCTCCAACGATGTCACGAATGCTGGCGAAGAAGTCTTTGAAAATATTTGCGCCGAGAATGGCATCACCGCTGACTAAGCCTTTGTAGTCAATAATTTCTTTGCCGACCAGAGTGTTTGTTGTTACGATTAACATCTTTTTTCTCCTGAAAATTTACGATCAAATTGATACATATAATATACTGGCATAGATTCTCAGATCAAGGTTGAACATTGTGAAAAATAGTGCAATAAATGCAAATAGATGTTTTACAATTCTGAGTGATTTGACTCACATGAGTCAAAGGTTGAGTAAAATTCAGAAGGATATATTTCTATAATTGTGATTAATTTAGTTTGTGGGCGGTGAACTACCTATAAAGACTTGCGAGTATTGAAATTATGGTGTTATCTTGGGCAAAATTGCACAAATTTGAAGTCTATTTCAGATTGGCACAATACTTGCGATTTATTTTATTTTGATAAATATTGCGCAAGTAACGCATAAAAACGTTTGTCAGTTTCTTGAATTGACACTGACAACACAAATCATCATGGAGGCGTATTGGCGTTCACGCCTGTACTGATATTCTTTGCGGCTGGCATTTTCACCGTTGCTGCGGCAATTGCTGCGGCATGGGTGATTGCTCCTCATCGACCGAGTCGCGAAAAGAATGCAACCTATGAATGTGGTGAAGAGTCAGTCGGATCCCCATGGACGCGCTTCAACACAAGGTTTTACATCGTTGCGTTGATTTTCCTCGTCTTTGACGTGGAAGTTCTTTTCCTCTACCCTTGGGCACTCAACCTTCGGAAATTGGGGATGTTTGCCTGGATAGACATGGCAATCTTCATTTTAATCCTTGTGGTTGGTCTGGCTTATGTCTGGGGCAAAGGCGATCTCGAATGGATCAAGCCATCAAATTCATCCATCGGTGGCTCCGGGAGGGACGAATGGGATTGATTGAAAATCGATTTGATTCAAACATCATTGTAACCACTACCGATAAATTCCTCAACTGGTCTCGCGCAGCGTCAATCTGGCCATTGACCTTCGGCTTGGCATGTTGCGCGATAGAGATGATGGCAACAAACGCATCAAGGTTCGACCTCGACCGCTTCGGAATCTTTCCCCGACCAACACCCCGTCAGAGTGATTGCCTTTTAGTGTCTGGAACCGTTACCGCCAAGATGGCTGAACGTCTGGTTACCCTGTACAAACAAATGGCTGAACCTCGCTATGTAATCTCAATGGGCTCTTGCTCGAACTCTGGTGGGCCATACATCGAACACGGCTATCACGTTGTCAAGGGCATTGATCAGATCATTCCGGTTGATGTTTACATCCCCGGTTGTCCACCTCGCCCCGAAGCTCTGATCGATGGCTACCTGAAGCTGAAAGAGATGATCAACAACGAGACCATCGCCCGCAAGGCTGTAGCTGCAGGGGGCAAATGATGACCACTCAAGAAATATTGGAACTGCTGAAAGCTAAGTTCCAGAATGCTACAATTGAGCTTGATGATACCGTGCCTGAGCCTGTGATCCGAGTCAGCGCTGAAAATCTTGTCGAAGTCTGCACCATGCTCCGCGATGATGACACACTCCATTTCGAGTGCCTGATGTGCCTGTCTGGGATTGAAACCGCCGATGAGCTTCAGGCTGTCTATCATCTTTACTCGATGAAACACAAGCACAAGGTCACACTTCGCTGTGGCAGCGCTAAAGCAGCAGAAGTCGTCATCCCAACCATCAGCGCGGTGTGGAATACTGCCGATTGGCACGAGCGGGAAGCTTATGACCTGTTTGGGATCATTTTTTCAGATCACCCTGACTTCCGCCGCATTCTTCTTCCCGACGATTGGGAAGGACACCCGCTACGAAAAGACTACAAGGCGCAGGAACGTTGGCATAACATTCCTCTGACCTGTGGCAAGCCCCTCGAAAAGGAGGGAGATGTATGGCATCAATAAAAGAAATAGATCTGCCAGTCGGCGCAAGCCCAGAGCAGGTTTCCCGCATTCTATCCAGCTTTGATGATGTTCACGGCGACCGCATGATCATTCAGATGGGGCCGCAGCATCCTGCAACACACGGCGTGTTGCGCGTTGAGCTGGAGACAGATGGCGAAATTATCGTTAGAGCCACGCCACACATCGGCTACCTTCACCGTTGCTTTGAAAAAATGTGCGAGAAGGTCGGTTGGCAGGCTGTTGTGGCTTACACAGACCGGCTGGATTATTGCTCAAGCATGAACAATAATCTTGGCTATGTCCTCGCTGCTGAAAAACTTTTTGGAATCGAAGTTTCCGAGCGCGTTCAGACAATCCGCGTGCTGGTATCCGAGATGAACCGGCTGGCATCGCATTTCATCGCCATCGGAACTTACGGCCTGGATATTGGCGCATGGACACCGTTCCTGTATCTCATTCAGGAACGCGAGCACATTTTAGACCTGTTTGACCGTCTCTGTGGCGGCAGATTGTTGCTGAACTACATGCGCGTCGGCGGTTTGACGCACGATCTTCCCGAAGGCTGGCTGACTGGTGTGCATGAGTACTTGAAATATATGGAAGGCAAGCTTGAAGAAGTCAACAACCTGCTTTCCTACAATAAAATCTTCATCGAACGCTTGGCAAATGTTGCCTTGATTCCTGAAGAAATGTGCATCAGATATGGGCTGACAGGTCCAAACCTTCGCGGTGCTGGCGTAAACTGGGATTTGCGGAAAAACGAGCCCTATTCAGGCTACGAAACCTACGATTTTGACATTCCTGTCGGCTCGAATGAAATCGGCGTGGTTGGCGACTGCTACAACCGCTATATGGTGCGGGTCGATGAATGCTTCCAATCTCTGAAGATCATCAAACAGGCGACTGAACGCCTTGAGAAAATGCCCGGTGATGATGTAAAAGCCGCCATCCCGAAGACCATGACCCGAGTGGCTAAGGGCGAGATATACTTCCGCACCGAGCACCCCAAGGGTGAGCTTGGCTTCTATATTGTTTCCGACGGCAAAAAGACACCGTATCGTCTGAAATGCCGCGCCCCGTCCTTCAGCTCGCTTTCGGTTTTTCCTGAAGTGGCGCCGGGGTTGTTGATCGCTGATATGGTCGCTCTGATCGGGTCAATTGATATTGTTCTTGGAGAGGTGGACAGATGACGTGGTTAGGTATCCTTATTAGCGTTGGCTTTGCGCTGGGCGTAATCGTCTTTATTTCAGTCTATGCCTTGCTGGCAATCTGGACAGAGCGTAAAGTGTCCGCCCATGTTCAAGACAGACTTGGGCCAATGGAAACAGGTGGCTGGCATGGTTGGTCGCAGACAATCGCCGACATGCTGAAACTGTTACAGAAGGAAGACATCATTCCCGATGCCGCGGACAAACCCCTGTTCAAGCTGGCTCCGTTCATCGTACTCGCGGCTTCTGTGGCAGCATTTGCCGTGCTACCCTTCGGGGCACATTTGATCGGCACCGATCTGAACATCGGCGTGTACTACATCATCGCTGTCTCTTCGCTTGAAGTGCTGGGGATATTGTTGGCTGGCTGGGCTTCAAACAACAAGTGGTCGATGTACGGCGGTATGCGCGCTGCTTCCCAAATGATCAGCTATGAAATTCCCATCGGACTATCGCTTTTAGTTCCGATCATGATCGTTGGTAGCTTGTCGATGCAGGATTTAGTCAGGGCGCAGGCTGGCGGTTTTTGGAACTGGGGGCTTTTCTCCCACCTGCCATTTGCCATCATCGCCTTTGTGATTTACTTCTGGTCGAGCCTTGCTGAAGCCAACCGGACACCGTTTGATCTTCCCGAAGGTGAGTCTGAGTTGGTCGCCGGCTATCAGGTTGAATATTCCGGCATGCGCTGGGCGATGTTCTATCTTGCCGAATTTGCCAACATGTTTTTAGTGTCTGGCGTTGCTGTGGCATTGTTCCTGGGCGGTTGGCATGCGCCGTTGCCGTTCCTCGAAGTCTCCGCCGAAACCAACGTCGTTCTGCACAACTTGATCGGCTTCGGCTGGTTTGCCGGCAAATCCTTTTTGCTTGTGCTTTTCCAACAGTTGGTCCGATGGACGCTCCCGCGTCTGCGCGTCGATCAGCTTATGCACATTTGCTGGAAGATATTTCTTCCCTTCTCTTTTGCCAACGTGTTAATCGTTTCGCTCTGGATTGTTCTGGGCGGATAAGGTTCGGGCGGACTGTTCGCCTGTTAGTTATACATAAAGCTTGTTAAATGAGCAAGTATTTTAAAGACCTCTGGTCTGGTGTTTCATCGGTTACGATTGGGCTGGGAATTACTTTCCGGCATTTGTTTACTAAATCTATAACCATTCAATACCCGCATGAAACCCTGGAAATGAATGAACGCACCCGCGCTCGACTTGTAAACAACGCAGACGACTGCGAAGTTTGCTTCTCGTGCGATCGTGCCTGTCCGGTCGGATGCTTCACCATCAAAGGACTGCGTGCTGCTAAAGACGAAGACCTTGGGATGTTGCCAACCGGCAAACCCAAGAAAATGCACCTGTTGCAATTTGACATTGACTTTACCAAATGTCTCTATTGCGGATTGTGTGTTGAAGCCTGCGACACAAAATCGCTTCACTGGACGGGGCCTCAGGAAGATTCAGTCTTTGTCCGCCAGGAATTGGTGAAGAGCTTCGCTACAATGCCTGCCGATGAGGTTGAGCGAAGGCTCAAAGAGGATGCCGATAAAAAAGCCGCTCGCGCTAAAGCTGCCGCAGAAAAGAAAAAGGCTGAAGTAGCAGCGGGTGATGCCCCGGCTAAACCTAAGCCTGCGGATCCAGTGAAAAAGGCTATAAAGCCTGCATCCGAAGATTCTCCTGCTGTTCCAAAACCTGAAAAAGGTTCTGAAGATTAATTTTGTTTTCAATCGGGAATTTATCCCGAACTTTGCATAAAACATTGGTGAAGGGAGCGAGAGGCAACTCTCCTCAGAAATAAGTATGAGCCTTCTTTCCAATTTAGTGTTTTTAGGGTTTATTGTGCTGACGGTTGGATCGGCTATTGTGGTTGTTTTCCACAGCCGAGTCATATACAGCGCTTTCGCCCTGCTGTTTACGTTGTTCGGTGTTGCTGGGCTATATGTCCTCCTTGATGCCGATTTCCTGGCAGCTTCGCAGGTGATGGTCTATGTCGGTGGCATTCTGATCCTGATTATCTTTGGCGTTTTTATGACAACTAAGATTTCAGGGATGGAAATACCCGAAATAACCCATCAGCGATTTATTGCGCTAATTCCCGTCGGCTTGATGGCGTTCGCCATATCTTGGGTGTTTATCAGCACTGACTGGCAAGTTCAAACATTTGCCGCACAGCCAACAACTGAGGCTATTGGTGAATTGTTGCTGACCAGATATCTGGTTCCATTTGAAATGGCGAGTGTGCTTCTATTAGCCGCCCTAATCGGTGCGATGCGTCTGGCGCGTCTGTTTCGCGGGAGTGACCAGCAATGACACCACTAACCATTTATTTATTAGTTGCGACATCGCTGTTCTGTCTTGGCTTACTGGCAGTAATGACCCGCAAGAACGCGATCTCGGTGTTGATGGGAATTGAGTTAATTCTCAATTCCGCAGCGCTGGCTTTTGTCGCATTTGGAAAATACGTCGTTGGCAATCTGGATGGCCAGGTCGCGGCGTTGTTCATTATCATTGTCGCAGCAGCCGAGGCTGCCGTCGCTCTGGCAATCTTCTTGAATCTCTACAGAGTTAAAGCGACGACAGACCTCAAACAGGCAAACATGCTCAAGGGATGACCCGTTCAGCAGCTTTGCCTGCCGAACTTAACCGGTCACGTTATTTTCAGAAACTGACTATGGGTTTTAATACTCAACAATGTTTTCGCTTGCTATCATCATTTTACTGGCTCCACTTGCCGCTTTCGGAATAAACATCTTCATTGGGAAGAGATTCCTTCCGCGTGGCGGTGATTGGCTCAGCTTAATTGCGATTTGGGGCGGTTTGATCCTGTCTCTCTATCTTTTCTTTGCTCGAATGCTTGTGGATTACGATCCGAACTTTTTCCACAGTATGCAATTCGACTGGTTTGGATGGGGTGACTACACACTGCGAATCGGCATCACACTGGACAATGTTTCAATCGTCATGCTGGTTGTTGTGACCCTGATTTCAGCGCTGGTGCATCTGTACAGCGTTGGCTACATGAAGGGTGATCCTAAATATAGCCGTTTCTTCGCATTTCTGTCGCTATTCTCCTTCTCTATGCTCGGGTTGGTTTTGGCCGATAACCTGCTGATTATCTTCTGCTTTTGGGAGTTGGTCGGTCTTTGCAGTTATCTGCTCATTGGCTTCTGGCACGAGAAAGACTCGGCGGCAAACGCAGGTAAGAAGGCGTTTCTCGCCAACCGTATCGGTGATGTCGGAATGCTCATCGGCATCTTGCTGGTGTTCACCACGCTGGGCACACTGAATCTTCATGAAGTCGCTCAAGGCGTTGCGGCTGGCAAACTAAGCGGCACTATGCTGACAGTTGCTGGCTTGTGTTTATTCTGTGGTGCTGTTGGTAAATCGGCTCAGTTCCCCTTGCATGTCTGGCTTCCAGACGCAATGGAAGGTCCCACGCCGGTTTCAGCACTCATCCACGCGGCGACGATGGTCGCGGCAGGTGTGTATCTATTGGTCAGGCTGTTCGTGATCCTCAGCTTTGACGCTTCGGTGGTTATCGCCTATGTGGGTGGTTTCACAGCTCTGTTCGCGGCAACCATCGCGGTTGCGCAGAACGACATCAAGCGCGTGCTGGCGTATTCAACGCTGTCTCAGCTTGGCTACATGGTAATGGCGCTGGGCGTTGGCTCATATACCGCCAGCTACTACCACCTTGCGACTCATGCTGTGTTCAAAGCCTGCCTATTTCTCTGCTCAGGCTCAGTGATTCACGCGATGCACCACGCATTGCATCACATTGACAGCGATGCCGATGCACAGGATATGCGCAACATGGGCGGCATTCGTAAGCTCATGCCCTTGACCTTCTTGACAATGTTGATCGCTACGATTGCCCTCTCAGGAGTGCCGTTTACATCTGGCTTCCTCTCAAAGGATGCGATTCTTGGCGGTACACTCGCGTTTTCAATGATTCATCCTGAACATTGGATGCTTTCAGTCTTTGGCTTTGGCGCGGCGATTTTAACAGCCTTCTACATGTTCCGCCTGATCTACTTGACCTTCTTCGGTGAATTTCGCCCCGGTAAGGAAGCGGCGAGCGCACTGCATGAATCTCCCAAGAGCATGACTGCGCCATTGGTGATCCTTGCCACCTTGTCCTTCTTCCTATTCTGGAGCTTACCATCGCTCAACCCGTCCACTCCGGCGGGTAGCTGGTTTGCGACCCTCATGCCGACACCGGCTCGCGCCTACGATCAAGCTAAAGTAGCCCACGAGACATCGGGACAAGCGGTTCAACATGAAGAAGCTATCGCTACTGAGAATCAAGGTGAAGAACATGCGATGGCTAATGAACATAAGACTGGAGCTACTGAAGACGCTCACGCCGTTCACAGCGATAAAGCTCACGAAGAACATATTCACCACCTTGCCCATAATCTCGGAATGCTGATTTCGATCATTATGGCGACGCTGGGAATTTTAATCGCCACCGCAGGATACTACTGGAATAAGATTGATCCTGCTGTCTGGCAACGCCGGCTCGGTATTGTCTATAAAGGCATGTACAACAAATGGTGGGTGGATGAGATTTATCATTACACCATCATTGGCGGCACATTGCTTGTAGCTCGCGGCTTGGCGAAGTTTGATCTGATTGTCATTGATGGCTTAGTCAATCTCAGCGCCTGGGTGTTCCGAACCTTCGCCTTCATGGAAGGGTGGTTCGATCTTCACGTTGTCGATGGTTTGGTGAATCTTTCGGCGTGGATTGTCGGTGTTTTCGGCAGTCTCGTCAGAACATTCCAGACCGGGCAACTGCAAAGATATGTTTTGCTGACCATTTTAGCAGTCAGTTTATTCTTGATTATTTCAATTTTCTGATAGTAATGCCCTTGGCGGAAATTTCTGAGGGCTTGACCATAAAAAGAAAGAGACGGCACGCAAATGGGTCCGTTGACACTGATCACGTTTTTACCGGTTGTTGGAGCGGTTATTGTTGTCTTGCTTCCTCGCAACAATCCCTGGCTTGTCCGATGGACATCGCTGGTGGTGACGCTGATTGTTCTAATTATAGCGCTTTCACTATACCCGGCATTCAATCAATCAATGGCGGGTATTAATCAGGAAGGTTCATTCCAGTTTGTTGAAAAACATGCTTGGATCCCAGTTTTTAACATTAACTATTTCGTTGGCATAGACGGCTTGTCCTTCCCAATGATTCTCCTGACAGCGTTGTTATGCTTTCTCTGCATTCCAGCGTCATTTGGCATCAAGAAGGGGATCAAGGGCTACTTCGCCATGTTCCTGTTACTCGAAACTGGCATGATGGGAACGTTCGCAGCGCTTGATTTCTTCCTCTTCTATGTATTTTGGGAAATCATGCTGTTGCCGATGTACTTCCTCATTGGCATCTGGGGCGGGCCTCGCCGAATATACGCGGCGATCAAGTTCTTCCTCTATACCTTGGTTGGCTCGGTGATAATGCTTGTGGTGATGCTGATCTTGTATTTCAACACCAGCGATCCAGTAACAGGCGCTCACACCTTCAATATGCTTGCCATGATGAATCAGGCAAATCAGGGCGGTATAATGTCGCTGAACACTGTTCGCGTTCTGATGTTCTTTGGTTTGTTCATCGGCTTTGCGATCAAGGTGCCGGCATTTCCCTTCCACACATGGCTTCCCGATGCCCACGTTGAAGCTCCCACTGCCATCTCGGTCATCCTGGCTGGCGTGTTGCTGAAAATGGGAACCTATGGCATGTTGCGGATCATGTATCCAATTCTGCCGGATGCCACAGTGTCCTTTGCCTGGTTTATCGCGCTGATCGGCATGATAAACATCATCTACGGTGCTTTATGTGCTTTGGCACAGACTGACCTGAAGAAAATGGTGGCATACAGCTCAATCTCGCACATGGGCTACGTCATGCTTGGTATGGCGAGCTTCACTGCCGCCGGTATGCAGGGCGCAGTCTTTCAAATGTTCAATCACGGCACAGTCACAGCGATGTTGTTCCTCTTGGTTGGAGTGATCTACGATCGAGCCCATCACCGCCAGATCAACGGCTTCGGCGGTCTTGCCAACGTCATGCCGCGTTATCTTGGCATTACAATGCTGGCGTTCTTTGCCGGCATGGGTTTACCGGGACTCAGCGGCTTCATTTCTGAAGCGATGGTCTTCATCGGCGCATTTCAGGTTTATCGTGTCTATACAATCATCGCCATCTTCGGAATCATCCTCACAGCGGGCTATCTGCTTTGGACATTGCAGAGAGTCTTCTTTGGCGAAACCAATCCGAAATATGCCGATATTAAAGACATCAATGGGCGCGAGTTGTTTACACTGATTCCGCTTGGCATCATAGTTATCTTCCTCGGCATTTGGCCCCATCCAATCCTGAACTTAATGAATTCGTCGATGTCCTATTTGGGTGAGATCATGCGCGCGGTGACACCTTTATGATGAGTCTATCTCCTATGAATGTTAACCTTACACCTATGATCCCTGAGTTGACGCTTGTCGGTGGGTTCATTTTACTGATGGTGATAGACCTGCTCGCACGCCGAAATAAAGGGACAATTGCCGCAATTGGCGGTTCAATAGTCTTGGCTATTGCTCTGGTGATTACGCTCACCACCCATGATCAAGTGGGTGAGTACATGTTCGGAGCAATCACCCTCGACGGCACAACCACCTTTTTTCGGGTGCTCTTCTGTTTGGCAGGAATTATTTCCTTCGGAATGATGTCCTTCCGGTTCAAGCGTGAAGCTGAACCATTTCTTCTGGTTCTGGCGAGTACAGTGGGTATGTTTTTTCTCGCCGGCGCTAATGATGTGATTACCCTGTTCGTTGCGCTTGAAATGGTCTCGATCCCGTCGTATGTTCTTGCTGGCTACTTGCGCAAAGACCCGAAATCTGCTGAAGCAGCTCTGAAATATGTCCTGTTCGGCGCTGTGTCAACAGGCATCATGCTATTCGGCTTCGCGATTATGTATGGCTTGTCTGGCACTACGCGGTTGCCCGAAATGGCAGCGGCTTTGCAAGCATCTCCACAAACCGATCTGGCTCACATGCTGGGCGTTGTGCTGATTCTTGCCGGCATTGGCTATAAAATCGCCATGGTGCCGTTTCATTTCTGGTGCCCTGATGTTTACGAAGGCTCACCAACGTCAATCACCGCCTATTTTTCGGTTGCTCCTAAAGCCGCCGGATTCGCCGCTCTGTTTCGGCTGATGCCGGTTTTCATTACACTTGACTCAGTGATGGGCGTGACGGTTCTTAGCATACTGACGCTGACTTCCGCCATGACCATGACTTGGGGAAATCTTTCCGCAATCTGGCAAAATAGCGTCAAACGATTGCTGGCGTATTCGTCGATTGCTCATGCTGGCTACATTTTGATGGGCTTTGCCGCAATAGCCGCTTTCCCTGAAGGCGAAATCCATGACCTTGCCGTGGCATCGGTTCTGTTTTACCTCGTTGTTTATATGTTCATGAACTTCGGTGCATTTCTTGTCGTGGACATGGTTGATCGGAATTATGGAGGTGATGGCATCAAGTGGTTCAGAGGATTGGGCAAGAACAGCCCCATGCCAGCGCTTGTGCTGGCGATCTGCCTCTTCAGTTTGACGGGAATTCCGCCTTTGGCTGGCTTTATTGGCAAGTTTTATCTTCTGGCTGCCTTGGTTAAAGGGAAGATGTTCATTTTACCATTGTTTGCAATTGCTAATACTGCCGTTTCATTGTTCTACTATGTGCGGATCGTCCGAGACATGTTCCTGTACGATCCTGAAGGCGATGTTGCTGTTCAGGGAGCCGTACCTCCGCGTTTTGGAGCGTTAAGCGGTACTTTGGCAGTAGTCACTGTCATACCCACGATAGTGTTGGGTATATTCTGGAATCAGCTTGCTCAATGGATCAATCTGAAGGTGTGGTAGAAGTTACACACATCGTTTTTTTATCAGCCCGGAGCGATCCGGGCTTTTTTTGATTTGATCTGCACACCCCCCCTAACATTTTGCGGATTAGGTTGTTATCTGCAAAATTTGATTTATATTAGTAGTTTACAAGTTTAATCAATTTGTCCCCAAAGAGGATAGCGAGAGTAGAAAATGGACGAAATTCAAAAACATTATGATCCCAAACAGGTCGAAACCAAATGGTATGAATTTTGGGAAAAGAACGACCTTTTCAGAGTGGATCCTAAATCAGGACGTGAACCGTTCTGCATAATAATGCCTCCGCCCAATGTTACCGGGCAACTGCACATGGGGCACGCCCTTCAGGACACAATTCAGGATACCCTTATTCGCCTGAAGAGAATGCAAGGATTTGAATCACATTGGCAACCCGGCAAAGACCACGCTGGCATTGCCACACAGAACGTGGTCGAGAAACAACTTGCTCAGGAAGACACCACCCGTCATGAGCTAGGACACGATAAGTTTATCGAGCGCGCCTGGGAGTGGAAAGAGAAATATGGGAATCGCATATTCGAGCAGAAACGTCTGCTCGGTGATTCCGCCGATTGGTCGCGCGAACGGTTTACGTTGGATCCAGAAGTCAGCAAAACCGTATCCAGAGTTTTCAAGAGCTTATACGATAAAGGTCTGATCTATCGTGGCAACTACATTGTCAACTGGTGTCCACGTTGTCATACCGCAATTTCCGATGAGGAAGTAAATCATGAAGAATCAAACGGCAAGCTCTGGTATTTCAAATATCCGCTTAAGCCGTTGGATTTTACTGATCTG
>CAZAGU010000048.1:12607-19679 GCA_964484805.1 uncultured bacterium | reverse complement strand
GCATTCCACTGGCAGACACGCTGATTGTCGGTGATCCATCCTTCACAGAAATTGAATATGTGCGCTTCTGGTGCTCTGGGTTCAGTCATCGTTCAAGATTTCAGATTGCTCAGATCGAAATCGTGGGCAATGAATGGCAGGAAGTTGCTAACGAGGACAAAGATGACTATGAACCTCTGCGCGTGGCTGTCGTCAACACTCACGACAACCCCGAATATGTTCCCCCTGATGGCGTTTCTGGTGAAATTGACCCGGAAACCTACCTTAGGACCAAAGAGCAATCACTGGTCATTCAAGTTAAAAAACTCGGCACCGGTGAAATTGGCCATATTAACAAACATCTTTACAATAAAATCGACCTGTTAGATTATCGCTACCTGAAGATGTTCGTTCATGGTGGTGATTTCCGCGACCGACTTCTTGACCGGAACAATCAGCCGCTTGATTTGGAGATGTTCATAAGACTGGGTAAATACGTTGACAGCGATTACTACGAGTATTCGCAACATTTATATCCGGGCTGGGACAAGGAAAATGAGATTGAAATCGACATGGAGCGCTTGGCTTCGTTGAAATTCCTCCGCGAGCAGGATTCGTTGCGAAATTACGACATTCTTCCTAATGGTGATGTCATTCGTGTGGTTGGTTCGCCATCTTTGGCTGAAGTGCGGGAAGTCGTGGTCGGCATTAAAAACTTTGGGCAGGATATTTCTGAAGCAGACGCCGTGGAGTTCTGGATTGATGAGTTGCGTGTATCCGATGTCAACCGCGATCCGGGCTGGGCGGCGCGCGGGTCGATGAAGCTGGAAATCGCCGACCTGATGACCTTCAACGCCGGCATGAGTCAGCAGGACGCAAACTTCCACAGTGTGGACAGCAGAAAAGCGCCATCGAGTAACAAAGAAAAACTGGACGGCACTTTCAGCGCAGATTTTCAGATCAGCAAATTCCTTGACCCCAGCTATGGTGTTCGGGTGCCGATAGGTTTTAAGTTTTCCCAGAAGGTCGAGGTGCCGAAATACCAGCCCAGCAGTGACATTAAGCTCTCTGCCCTCAGTGGCGAATCGGTGGATATGTATAGCATGTTTGCCGATGCTATTACCAGCAATACTCAGATGTCAGATCATCCAGTCTATAACTCCCCAGTTGACTCACTGGTTACGATCAGCAAAGAGTATTCAATGTCCACCAGCTATGGGAAATCAAAGGCATCGGACAATTTCTTCATCCATAATACTCTTGACCGGCTGACAGGCTCTTTAACACACCGTGAAACTTATTCGACAGACCCGAATTATCTGTTTAAAAAGAGCCGGACAAACAACGCCAGCGCTACCTACAATTTTTCCTTTGATGAGCCGATTGAGCTTTACTGGCTGACATGGGCAACCAATGTTCCTGTGGTGAAGAAAGTGTCCGAAACTACATTTCAGCCATTGCCCAGTTCAGCCTCGTTCACGGTCAAGGGGAATGAGTCTTACAGCGTGAATAAGAACCGCACTGGTTACTTGAGCGAACGTGATCCTTTTGCGGTTGACCGTAGTTACAGTGTCAGTTGGGATCCCATCTCGATACTGGATTTGTCTTTCAGCCAGACGATTAATGCGGACAGGGTTCGCAAAGATTCGTTACGGACAGCAATCGCTTCGCGGTTTGTTGAAATCGACACCAGCGCCTATTTAATTCCCGGAGAATATGACAGCACGGGAGTTCTGGACAGTGTGGCGTTCAACGCGGAAGTCTTGCGCCGGGCGGAAAGTATTGAGAAGGAGATGTTCTGGAGTCTCGCCGGTGAAAATTTCGTTGACAATGGATTGACACAACGGTTTAACACCTCGATTCGTCCACGTTTTGCAGGTTGGCTGACAACCGATGCCTCCTACAACGTCACCTATCAATGGTCTTGGCGTGATCCTTATGGCATTGGCAACCGGGATATTAGCGCAAATAATCAGATTTCAACATCAGCGACACTTGCCCTGCCACAGATCGTCAGCGCTCTGCATCTTGGAGTTGGCGCCAAAGATCCAGGTGGTGATAAAAATTCCGGTGGCGCTTTGGATGAATTCGGCAATCCTATGGATGCGGGATCATCCAAAGGGCAAGCACCGCCTTTTGATGACATGTATGGAGGCGAAGATCCATTCAGTAAAGGTATGCCAGCGCCGGGTGAGGATGATCCATTCGCGAAAGCCCCTCCCTCACCGGGAGTAACCGAAAATGTAGCCGAAGACAGCTTGGGCACCGAAAAAGGCACTACTCCGGCAGATTCAACTGGTCAGAAGAAGAAAAAACGCCCTAATATGAACCCCTTGCGCTTGCTGGGCCTTGCGCTTGGGCGACTTCAAGATGTGCGTTGGCAGTATTCTCAATCAAACAATGTCCAGAACTATGCTGTTGAACGTGGGCAGGCAGATTGGGTGTATAGGCTAGGGCTTGATCGCGATCCGGGCTTAAATTCGGCAAGCGGTGACTATGCCGCGCGTGACTCATATCGACGATCTGATGAACACACATTCAGCTCAAGCCTCCAGATCACACGCACGCTTCGCTTCTCGACTCTCAGCTACACATTCAGCAAGTCTAAGACTGTGCCGCAGGGGCAGGCTGAGTCTGGCACAGAAACAAATACCGTCTGGTACCAATTCAAGGAAGGTTCAACAGACATTGACATTTTTCCCATGGTGAACTGGTCAGCGTCATGGTCAGGACTTAGCAATCTGGAATTTGTGCAAAAGTTCGCCAATAGTGTGTCGGTGGAGAACTCATTCCGTGGCAGACGCACCGAGCAATGGCGGGGCTGGGCGAATCCTGACACGTTGCATCCTGGGCGAACACCACAGAGTATCGAATTTGAAAAGGCATTTTCGCCTTTGGTTGGTGTCTCTATCAACTGGAAGGGCGGGGTCACCAGCAACATGCGCTACAACCATTCAATCAACGTCACAGACCAAAGATCAGGCACAAACACTAAAAACCGTAGCACAAACCAGTCAATCAACCTCTCGGCAAACTATACATCGCGGCGTGGTTTCAAGATTCCAATTCCGGTTTGGCCATTCAAAAATAAAAAACTGAAGAACAGCACCTCCTTTGCTTTAGCCTATAACTACACTAAAGATAAGCAGGAGACTTCCGCCGAGGATGTCAATACCTTCACTGCCACAAATTCATCCACATCGTGGTCATTGTCGCCATCCATAGATTACTCCTTCTCCACAACAGTCAAGGGAGGCGTGCAATATGAATATGGCGTTCAGAATACCTTGCGAAACGGCAAGGTCAAATCACAAGAGCTGACATTCAGAGTTAACATCTCCATCCGAGGATAGCTTTCCCGAAGTATAATGTTCTTATATTTAGTTTCTTTTGTCTTAATATATACTTATATTACTTTGTTGATTTGATCGGTTTTTAGTGATGTTAAGAAATACAGGAACGTGATGGAACACCAAACTAAATTCGGCTATATTGGGGTTGGCAGGCAGTTACCCAGTGTCGAATTAACTAACGAAGATCTCGCAAAACTCGTCGATACATCGGATGAATGGATCACCCAGCGAACAGGAATTAAACGGCGCAGAATACTAGCTCCTGGCGAAACATTAGAGTGGCTGGCAGTCAGCGCCGCTAAAAAAGCTATTGAGCATTCCAATATTGACCCTGAAAAGATCAAGTACATACGCGTCGGTGTCAACACGCATTATGGTTTTCCCAGCTTAGGCACCATTGTGCAGCGTGAACTCGGTTTGAAGAATGTTTGCGCCACAGACCTCTCCGCCGGATGTTCCGGCTTTATTTTTGGCGTTGAGGATGTTTTTAACCGGCTTCAGCTTGATGCAATTCAATTTGGCGAAGAAAACTATGGTCTTGTAATCGGTGGCGACGCACTCTCAACGATAACAGATTGGCAAGATCGTTCGACCTGTGTTTTATTTGGTGATGGCTTCGGCGCTGCGGTGATTGGCCCCGTAAATTCTGGCGAAATTCTGGCAACATACACCAGAACGCAAGCTCGATACACTGATTTATTGTACCTTGACCCTTTTATGAAACCGAGTTTGAAGAACCCGGAAACAAAAGAGATGCACCATTACACCGAAACAAACTACCCGTTTTTGAGAATGTCGGGCACCAAAGTTTTCCCGGTTGCGGTTCGCACAATGATGGCAGATATTCGCTCTGTTGTCGATAAATATAATCGCCGGGGCGGTGAAAAAGTTGCTCTCGAAGATATTTCCTACGTCATACCTCATCAGGCGAATTTACGCATTGTGAAAGCAGTTCAGGAGGGCTTGAAGCTCCGTGAGGATCAGGTCTATCGCGATGGCGTGATTAACTTCGGCAATGTCTCGGCTGGCACAATTCCCATCGCCTATGTTGACCAGTGGAAAAAACGTCCAGGAGCGCTTGAAGTGGATGTCGCTTTTGGCGCGGGCTTTGCATCTGGCGCAATTCTACGTCGGGTTGGAGAAGCTTAAACTGCGCCAGAAACAGCTAACAAATGTTAAGGGCTATCTGCTATTCAGATAGCCTTTTTTGGGTTTGTATCGGATTGGTTTCGTTATCCAGATTGAGAGTTTATAGACTTAACCACCAAGAGCGCAAAGGCAAACATGGCAAGGTATGAAAGCGATGGATGCCAGCCTTTGGTGAACAGCACCCAGATTTGATTTTCAAGGTTATTCTTCCTTAAATTAGTATTATACCCAACTTCATTTTGCGATGTGGAATTTGTTTCGGTATCGCCTTGACAAGAGTGCTAAGTGTGTTTATATTTGACTTTTAGATTGGGGTATATTTGTGCAAAGCAATGAACGAAATTATTCAGACACATTTGTTAATTTTCTGAACATTTCTCTTCATGGGTGAGATAACTCACATCATATGGGAAAGTTTTGTGTTATAATGTGGAACATCGAAGATGCTTTGGACTTCATTATTGTTTGAAATTAGGTGATTGATGACACGCAGTCGATTTATCAACGCCCTGCCGGAAGGTGATCGAGGTGAAGCTGCACTAATTGGGATTCCTTTTGACGGATTCTCACCTCTAAGATCGGGCGCGAATTCTGCGCCGGATGCTATTCGCAATGGTTCTGCCTCAATAGAAACATTCAGCGCCTTTTTAGACAGGGATTTGGCGGGACGTGACTATGTAGATTGGGGCAATATTGATTTTCAGTCAGTTGCCACTGCCGATGTACTTTCCACCATAGAAAAGAAAATAGACAGCATTACTGCCGCCGGCATGGACGTTGTGGCGTTGGGTGGTGAACACTGTCAAACCATTGCCATTGTTAAGTCTCTCCTGAAGGATTATCCTGATCTCTGTGTGCTTCAGCTTGATGCACATCTGAATTTTCAGGATGTTGAGGATGGGGAAGCTTTATGCCACGCCACGGTTATGCGTCGAGTGGCAGAATTAATTGCTCCTGAGCGGATTCACCGATTAGGTGTTCGGTCTGGGTCGAAGGACGAATTCCAGAGTGCCGGCGTAAAATTGCCTCTGGATATAGATAGCCAATATCGTGATGTCGAAGGCATTGTGATGAGCATTCCTCGCAATGCTCATCTGTTTGTTAGCCTCGACATGGATGTCTTTGATCCTTCGTTAGTTCCCGGTGTTTTAAATCCGGTTCCCTGGGGTCTGACGTGGCGTGAATTCATTCAGGTTGCCCGTGCCTTAACCTATTTCAAATGTGTCGGATTTGAAGTCGTCGAACTTATACCCGGCATTGACTCGACTGGGGTTTCTTCGGTTGTGGCTGCATCGGCAGTTCGTGAGCTGATGCTGAGCCTGATGCCTTAAAATTTGCTAACTTTGTTTAATTATATCTAAGGCGACCTCAAATCGAGGTCGTCTTGTTTTTGCATGTTTCCTTTTCCTGTCGTATATTTTACATAGACAGGAATTTACTGATTTAGTAAAACCAAAGAAAATCAAGTAGGATGTCGCAGCATAGCAGAAATATCCGTTTTTCGCTGGGTGGGCTCCTTCCCCCTGCTGTAAAGTACCTCCTGATTGCCAACACTGCCATTTATCTTCTAAATAGTGTAATGGTCAGTGAGGGCCTCTGGAAACGCTTCGGCTTAACTCCGGCTTTATTCTGGGATGGCTGGCTTTGGCAACCAGTAACCTACATGTTTTTCCATGCGGGCTTTTCTCACCTTCTGTTTAACATGCTGGCGTTGTGGATGTTTGGCAGCGTGCTGGAATCTGTCTGGGGCACCAAAGGCTTCCTGCGCTACTTCTTTCTGGTGGGGATAGGCTCAGGGCTGTCTAACTGCCTGCTGACTCCCGCTTCCATGCATCCTATCATCGGCGCTTCCGGAGCCATTTATGGCTTGCTGGCAGCCTACGGATTACTCTTCCCGAATTCGATAATCTACCTGTCTTTCCTTTTCCCGATCAAAGCTAAATACCTCGTCATCATCTTCGGACTCTTCGAGTTTTTCGCATCCGTTAATGCAATTGGCGGACAGAGCCACGTTGCCAACATCGTCCATCTCGGCGGCATGTTCATTGGGATCATCTACCTCAAGCACCACGCCATCTTAAGGTACTTAGCTCGTAAAATGCGGGATTCCACCCAACAGCATCAGGAGAAGAAGGTTGTTCGGGAGGAAGAGGACGCTGAAGATTTGCAGCAGGAAGTTGATGATTTGCTCGATAAAATCAATGAAGTTGGGTTAGGAAACCTGACTCCCTGGGAGAAAAAACGACTCAGGGAAGCCAGTCAGAAGCTGAAGAAGATGTAGTCTAGGTTTTGGATGCGATGAGTGGGCGCTAAGACATGAGCCGTAGCCCGGAAGCGACTGCATTCCAGGAAAAAGAAATATCGTCATTGCGAGGACGGCTTAGGCCGGACGAAGCAATCCCTTTGATATTATATAATCTGCCGGGTGCCCTGTTCGGCTTGCCCGGGCAGGTTTCTCCTAACTGATTTTACACAGCGAACAAAGTCCGCTGTCATCCTCGCGAAGGCGGGGATCCAGAAAAGCGTTTTTAGGGTTTTCTTCCTCATGTCATACCAGCGAAGGCTGGCATCCATCGCATTGAGAGGAAGAA
>CAZAGU010000048.1:0-12507 GCA_964484805.1 uncultured bacterium | reverse complement strand
AGGAAGAATGACCCTTAAAAAGAAATTCTGGGTACCGGCTTTCGCCGGTACGACGTGGTGTTGGTGCGTTTGACGCGCTCAGTTTGTTCAGAGAGCCATTCTCGAACTTTTATGAGATTGTTTCGCTTCGCTCGCAATGACGGAGGGGAGTGCTAGGCGGTGCAAGATAAATCTTGAATGCCAAATTTCCTAATCTCCTCGTTCCCGGCTTGACCGGGAACCCAGAGAAACGTTAAACAGGTTATTCTTCCTCATGTCATACCAGCGAAGGCTGGCATCCATCGCATTGAGAGGAAGAATTTTATCCGCAGATGAAACAGATTTCGCGGATATTTTAAGGAAGAATGACCCTTAAAAAGAAATTCTGGGTACCGGCTTTCGCCGGTACGACGGGGAGTTGGTGTGTTAAACGTGCTCCATGATTGAGAAAGTATTTCTCGAACTTTTATGAGATTGCTTCGCTTCGCTCGCAATGACAGCAGGAAAAAAGCACTGGGTCCCAGCCTTCGCTGGAGCAAAAATAAATTCAGTAGGTAAGCCCTAATTTCTTATAGGATTAATGGGGCTTTTCGATATACTAAAAGGAGTCTTAAATGGAATTTCGTACTGAACGCGATACAATGGGCGAGGTTCAAGTTCCCGCCGATCGCTATTATGGCGCACAAACCGCTCGCAGTCTGATGAATTTCAAGATTGGGTCGGAGCGTATGCCGCGCGAACTTATTCGAGCATTGGGAATCCTGAAGAAAGCCGCCGCATTGACGAACGCCGACCTCGGCACAATGCCGCGCGAAACAGCGGATCTGATTGAAAAAGCCGCCAACGAAGTAATCGAAGGCAAGCTTGACGAACATTTCCCCTTGGTGATCTGGCAGACTGGCAGTGGCACGCAGACCAACATGAACACCAACGAAGTTATTTCCAACCGCGCAATCGAGATGGCTGGAGGCGAATTAGGCTCGAAGAAGCCAGTTCACCCGAATGACGATGTCAACAAGGCGCAGTCGTCCAACGACACCTTCCCGACCGCCATGCACATTGCCGCAGCCGAGCAGATGGCGCATCATCTGGTTCCGCGCGTTACCACACTTCGCGATGCTTTGCAGGCTAAATCCGATGAATTCAAAGACATCATCAAAATCGGACGCACCCACCTTATGGATGCCGTTCCTTTGACGCTGGGTCAGGAATTCAGCGGCTATACTCAGCAACTGACCAACGGCTTGAGCCGCATCGAGATGATTATGCCGCATCTGTATGAACTGGCGTTGGGTGGAACGGCAGTTGGCACAGGTCTGAACACTCATCCTGAGTTTGCGGTGCGCTCAGCAAAGAAGATTGCCGAAATCACCGGTCTTCCGTTTGTTACCGCGCCAAACAAGTTTGAAGCTTTAGCCGCGCACGACGCGATTGTCATGGCATCTGGAATGCTGAAAACTTTGGCGGTAAGCCTGATGAAAATAGCCAATGATGTGCGGATGCTTGGTTCAGGTCCTCGCTGTGGCATCGGCGAAATCGTCCTGCCGGCGAACGAACCCGGCTCGTCTATTATGCCCGGCAAAGTGAACCCGACGCAGTCTGAAGCCATGACCATGGTCGCGGCTCAGGTGATGGGCAACGACGTTGCTGTCAACATTGGCGGCGCGATGGGACACTATGAGCTGAACGTGTTCAAGCCGGTGATGATTTTCAATCTGTTGCAGTCGATTCGTCTGATTGGCGACGCTTGCCTGAGCTTCACCGATAATTGCGTGGTTGGCATTGAAGCCAACAAACCGCAGATCGACAAGTTCCTGCGCGAGAGCCTGATGCTGGTGACGGCGTTGAATCCTCATATCGGATATGACAATTCCGCCAAGGTTGCCAAGAAAGCTCACGCCGAGAACACGACGCTGAAGGAAGCGGCAGTAGCGCTTGGTTTGCTGACTGCTGAAGAATTTGATCAGAAAGTCCGACCGGAAAAAATGGTCTGATTTTTAAGCTGATCGTATTTGACCAAAAACGCACAAGGGCTGAACTTTTTCAGCCCTTGTGCGTTTTAAATGTCTTCGATACCCGCGAAGGGGCTTGAGCCGTAGCCCGGAAGCGACTGCATTCCGGGGCTTCTGATTAACCCCAAAGAGCGCCAAGAGCACAAAGCTCTGCAAAGTAGAGATGTACTGACTAACTTCACAGCGGTAGAATTCCCCCGTCATCCCAGCGAAGGCTGGGAACCATCGCTTTGAGAATTGTTTTTTTCCTAATCTGTTTTATCTGTTGTGAATTCTTCTCTATAAGGAAGAAATCCTGAAAAACAAAACTGGGTTCCTGCCTGCGCGGGAACAACAGTATAGGGTGCGTTGAGCGTTTTTAATTGGTCGCAAATGTGATTCTCGAACTCTGATGAGATTGCTTCGTCGCTTCGCTTCCTCGCAACGACAGAGTGAGAAAGAGTACGGGTGGCATGTCCGGTTTGCCCGGACAGGTTTCTTATAATTGCATTCCCACAGCGGACAAAGTCCCCTGTCATCACCCAATCCCAAAACATACACAGGGCTGTAATTCACTTAAGGATTACAGCCCTGCTTGCATTTATATTTGCCTGCGTTTGCTACTTGGGCAGTGGCAGTTTATTGCGGGTGCTGTCCAGATCGGGCATTTTCGGCGGATTCTTCTTCAGAAGCGCCATCACCTCTTTGATGCCGCGGTCAAGCTGTGGATCAACACCCGCCGCAAAATCCTGCGGTCTGATCTCGACCTCGATGTCCGGGTCTGTGCCGTAATTTTCCACACCATACCCAACATCATTGTAGAAATGCGAAAATTCAGGCTGCGTGGTCACAGTGCCATCAACCAGCCAGTTGCGCGGCCAGATGCCAATAACACCGCCCCAGGTGCGAACGCCGATCAGCTTGCCAAGTTTCAACATCTTGAACGAATGCGAGAACATATCCCCATCCGAGCCAGCGTATTCATCCGTCAATGCAACCATCGGGCCTGCCGGAGACTCGCCAGGTGTTGGTTCCGTCGCGATCCAGCGCATCACGGAATATCCCAGCCGTTTGCGAGCCAGTTTCTCCAGCAACAACGGCGAAACATGCCCGCCGCCATTATGACGAACGTCAATTATCAGGCTGTCATAATTCCATTCCGAGAGGAAATAGCGATGGAATTCCGCATAGCCGCCCGGGCTCATGTCGGGAATGTGAACATAGCCAACTTTACCACCAGATTTATCATGCACATAAGCGCGGTTCTTTTCGACCCAATCGCGATACCACAGCGGCGATTGCATGGGCAGGGTTTTCACAAACACTGTCCGGACGTTGCTTCCGTCTTCATCTGCAACTTCAAGCTGCGCTTCGCTGCCAGACAGATTAAGCAGAACGCGCGATGGCGTGTTAATCATGTCCAACTTTTCACCGTTTACCTTCAGCAACAGCATGCCTTCTGAAACATTCACACCCGGTCGTTTTAGCGGTGGCGCAAGCTTTTCATGCCAAGTATCGCCACGCGCGATGCGTTTGAAGCGATAGGCTTTGGCTTCTTCGTCGAAAACCATCTCTGCGCCAAGATGACCGATCAGATACACCGGATGAGGTCGATATTCCCCACCCATTTCGTAGGCGTGTGATGTGCCGAGTTCGCCTTGCATTTCCCACATAAGATCTGAAAATTCCGAGCGACAGCCAACATTGGCAATTAGCGGATAGTAGCGATCATAGACTTTTTTCCAGTTGATGTCCGACATATCTTCCACCCAGAAATAATCTCGCTGAAGCCGCCATGCTTCGCGGAACATCTGCCGCCATTCCTCGACGGGCTCAATCGCCAGCTTAATCCGTCCAAGGTTGATCCAGCCATTCTTGCGATTGACTTCAGATTCCTTCGGCAATTCGGATTTGACATCCCGCTTGGCATCAACCACACGCAGCTTAGTCGCCACACGATACGCAAGCGCCGCGCCATTGGCGGACACAGTGTAGGAAGTGATGCCTGAAACAAATGTGCCTTCCTCTTGTTTCGAGAAATCATAGACCTTAAGCACTGCCTTTGGCTTGGGTGTCTGATCTGCCCATGAGCGAGACAACGCGCCTGCAACGGGATGCGTTGTCCAGAATACGCGGTCTTTGATTGCGTATAGTGAGCTATACTTGCCTTCAGCCACCGGGAAAGCGATCATGCGCTCGCTGATGCCGTCGAGATCAATCTCAAGTGCTTTCTCTTCTTCAGCTTCTTCCGGTTTCTCTTCGTTGGCGTTGTCGTTGCCTTCTTCGTCTTTGCCGTTCTTCTTATCATTTTCACCGACCTGACCAAATCCCTTTGCTTCGGGAATGAACGGTGATGTGACATCCTTGCGCAATGTAATCAAGTACGGACGTTCGCCACGGGGGAAATTATAGTCGAAGTGCATGTTATCGTGGACGGGATCAAACACACGCCCAGACAGGAAATAGAGATACTTGCCTTCAGGATCGAAGCAAGGAGAATGATCGATCAGCACCGGATCGGTAACATCCGTTTTCGATCCAGTCTCAAGATTATAGAGACGAATCACCATCTGGCTATGGTTGATCGAAATGGCATACGCGAGCCATGAGCCATCATGCGACCAGCAGTGGCCACCCAAGGGTCCAAACTTATTCTGGTCAATCGTCTCGGCAGTTTCTGCGTCAAGATCAACGATTATCAGCTCATGGCGATGGTTCGCCACCAGAATCTTATTGCCTTTGGGAGCGACATCCATGCTCATAGGACGACCAATGGCGAGCTTTTTGAGTGTCTTGATCTTGGTAGGATCTTCCACCGAGTGAATCTCAAGCCGGTCGTCGCCAGTAGCATCGCTGGATAGGACGATGTTCTTGCCTTCTGCGTCCCATGATGCCAAGCGGTAGCGCACGCCTTGCTTTTCGCCATGCTGAGTTACGATGCCGTCCCAATCCGCCATGGTGAACAGCTTGCCGCGCGTGCCAATGGCGAGCTTGCCGCCATCAGGGTTCAAGTTGTAGTTTTCCAGGTGACGGTCAACGGGCACAAATTTTCTTTGCAGTTGAACCCGCGGGCTGGGATAGGTTACTTTCACAGCAGCAGATTTGTTTTTAGCAATGTCATACAGATACAGCTCAGCGCCGTTTTGATAGATGATGACTTTGCCGTCGGTGTTGGCGTAGCGAGCGAAGTATTTGCGGTGGCGTGTATGCTGTTTAATGTCCTTGCCATCGGGCTTGCATGAGAACAGGTTGCCGATTCCGTTTTGGTCGGAAAGGAAGAAAATTCGGTCACCAATCCACATGGGTGAAGTAACATTGCCGGCTTCGAGTTCGCTTAAACGCTTGAACTCACCATTTCCGGCTTCATCAACCCAGATATGACCAGTACGGCCGCCGCGGTAACGTTTCCAGCGAGCAAGATCGCCGGTATTTCGACCAATTACGACACCCTTGTCACCCCAACTGACATGGCTGGCAACGCCATAATTCAGAGATTTGATTTCGCGAGTTTCGGGATCAATTGACTGTAAATCCCAACTTCCAGGGAAAGGTCTGTTCAAGTCGCAGGCGAAGACAATGAGATTTTCCTTCCATCCGACAACCATCGAATTGCTTCCGAGGTATGTCAATCGTTCGGCAGGTCCGCCCTGCGCTGGAACACGGTAAATCTCAGGTGCACCCTCTTCCATACTGGAAAAAGCAATCCATTCACCATTGGGAGAGATGTTTGGTTGCGTGATGATTCCAAGATTGGATGTAATCCTCTGAGCCATGCCTCCGGCAGTCGGCACAGTCCATAAATCATCTTCTGAAATAAAAGCAAGTAAATCACCATTCACAGATGGAAATCTAAAATACCCTTTTGGATAGTCAGTCATTGTGACCCCATTGTTACAATTCATACTTTGTGAAAAACTTAGAAAGGCATTCCCGGCATTCCGGGCATACCGCCAAGTCCTCCAGTCGCCTCTGCCATTTTTTTCTCGGACTCAGCTTTCATTTGACTCATGGCATTGTTGACAGCCGCCAAGATTAAATCCTCTAAGGTTTCAACATCTTCCGGGTCAACAGCTTCAGGATCAATCTTGATTGCCAACAGTTCGTTCGCGCCGTTCACTTTTGCAATCACCATATCGCCTCCAGCAGATCCTTCGACCTCCATTTTGGCGACTTCTTCCTGAACTTCTCCCATTTTCGCCTGCATCTTCTGGGCTTGTTTGAGCAATTTGCCCATGTTACCCATGTTGCCGCCCATGCCTTTCATATATCCTCCCAAAATATCTTTAAAGAAAAACTACTTTAAATTAACCGTTTATCGGACTGGCTCCAAGCCTGTCCTTAAGTAACTGAATGACAGGATCATCCACTTGTTGCTCTTTTTGAACGCCGTTGACTTGAGCAACCAAATACTCGATCTGAATATCTCCAGCAATTGTTTGAATAGCCTGCTTAAGCTCCGCCTGGCAGGATTGCGCCGTGCGGAGAAGCGAGCTTGTGCCGAGATGTATCGTTAGCTTACCTTCTTCAAACCGCACTGGGCGACCGGAGTACTTCAGCAAATTGCCTTCGCTGTTATGCTCTTTCGCCACAACTGAGCATATTTTCTCCCAAGCATTCTGCACGTCAGTTAATACGTCGTCACTGCTGATTTGTGGAACTTCAGGCAGATCTACCGGAGATTTTGCTTCAGGTTCCTGCACCTTCTCTGGTTCCTGTTCGAGCTTAGGCTCTACTTTCGGCGCGGGTTTCGGTTCTGTGACTGGTTCTGGCACGAGTTCAGGCTTCGATTCTGCAACCGGTTCCGGCTCAGGTTCAGGCGCTTTGACAGTCTCAGGCGGAGGCGCAGCTTCCGTCTTTGTGGTCGCCGTTATTCTGTTTTTTTTTTCTGCCGATGCCTTTGGCTTCGCGGTCGATTTTACTGCCTTGCCGCTTGAAACCTGATCTATTATATACTGCAACACCACGCTACGCTCGAAGGTGGCAAAGCGGAGCAACAACAGTTGCAACCGAACCCGAGCGTTAAAATTCCGCCTGATGTCCGCTTCCGCGGCAGTGGCAAGAGCGAGCAAACGGATGAGATCGCCATCACTGAGCCTCTTGGATAGCTCGCTGAAACGCTCCAACGCTTCGGCTGGAATATCCACTCTGTCAACGCCGAGGGCTTTACCCTGTAGCATCTGAATGAGATACCCCTGCAATCCGCCCAGATAATCTTGAGGATCAGTTCCATGGAAAGATAGATATTCATCAAGGCGAAAAGCGTCTTTCGCGTCGCCACTCGTGACCAATGCCAGAGCGCGATGGTATTGATCCAGCTTGATTTCACCGACGATGTCGATGGTGTCGTCCTTGAGCGCTTTGCCGTCAGCGAAGGCTATAACCTGATCGAGCAGGCTAAGGCTATCGCGAACCGAGCCATCGGCACGCCGGGCGATGATGTCCAGAGCGTCAAGGTCGTATTCGATTTTGTCAGATTCGCAAATTCGCTGCAAGTGGTCGCGCAGTTCCGCCGATGACACTCGCCGGAAATCGAAACGCTGGCAACGCGAAATGATCGTCGCGGGAACTTTTTGCGGCTCTGTAGTGGCAAGACAGAAGTAGGCGTGTTCGGGCGGCTCTTCCAGTGTTTTCAGCAAGGCGTTAAAAGCGCTGGTGCTGAGCATGTGAACTTCGTCAATGACGTAAATCTTGACTTTGCCTTCAATGGGCGCATAGCGGATGCCTTCACGAAGTTTGCGAATATCGTCAACGCTCGTGTTTGATGCAGCATCAATCTCGATTGAATCAATAAACCGTCCTTGGGTTATTGATGTGCAGGACTGGCATTTTCCGCAGGGTTCGCCATTCTCCGGTGCCAGGCAATTCAGAGCGCGAGCGACTAGTCGGGCGGCGGATGTTTTTCCAACGCCTCGAGGCCCCGTGAAAAGATAGGCGTGAGCTATTCTGCCTTTGCGGATACTGTTGAGCAACGTTTTTGCGACGTGTGGCTGACCAATCAGCTCTTCAAATCTGCTCGGTCGCCAGCGACGGGCAAGTACAAGGTAACTCATATTTTAAGCAAATGTTTTTGCTGAAACAGCTTCATTATGAACCTGAAAAAGATGAAATTGACCGCCAAAGTTGTTCGGAGTCAGCCCAATTGCGGCAATTTAAGGTAAAAAAATAACGGATCAAGCCTCCACTGAAAAGTATTCTCCCAGCGGAGTAAAATCCTAATTATTTTAAGGAACAAAGCGTGGTAATGCAACCCAAATTGTGCATCTTATGGGGGAGAGAAAAAGTAAAAGCTTGGGGTTCAAGTTCTTGATTGTGTGATTATTAAAAATTGGCTGTGCCCCACCATTGACTATCGCCTTACCGGCGTTGCAGCCAGCCACTAGCTGATGCCCGGCGACCTCACGGCACCCGAACTAAAACACTTACCGCTGCTACCTTCCGGTCCTGACGGGTTTGGGTGTCCGTCCGCTGCGCGAGACCAGACCTTTAACACTAGCAAACTGACGCTCTTCCGGGGGCGAGGGAGCCTAAAATGGGTATTCAGCCTCGCTATAGCGGATTGCGAGTTACAGGGCACCGCTATCTCCCCGCCTAGCACAGCCATTTTTAATAATCCGTTGTGGAGCTGAGCGGGCTCGAACCGCCGACCTGTACGTTGCGAACGTACCGCTCTCCCAGCTGAGCTACAGCCCCATCAAACAACGCTGGTTCAACACTCGCATGTTGAGTCAATCAATATAATACAACATTTTCTGATTTACAATAATTTGCACGGATGCTTTTTGTTCATTCTTCAATCAATCTAATGGAGCTTTCCCAATCTTTTCATCTGTTGCCGTAAGATTGTAGGAAAACGTCAAGTATTTTGGCAAGCTCTTTCTGCTCTAAGCGCAAGAAATGTGCTAGGGCGCAACAAGCTGTTTTGATTCTCTAAAAAGATAGCTTATATTCCTACGTTATGTTAGGGCAGGGAAATGGAGCTATCTCACCTGTCTGACCTGAAGAGCACGCAAACACAAACCAAAAGACGATAATATCATGATCTGTGGAATCGTAGGACCCCGGCTTTCCGGCAAATCGACATTGTTCAGCATTCTCACCGGCGTTGAAGCCCCTGCTGAAGGCGGCAAACGCGAAACTCAACGCGGCGTGGCGAAACTCCCTGACTATCGCCTGCAGAAAATGGCGGATGTCTGGCAATGCACCAAGCTCGTCTATTCGACCGTCGAGTACGTCGATATCCCCGGCATTGCATCGAAGAAAGAAGGCGAATCGCCCTATCCCGCGCAATATCTTGCGGATCTGCGCGCGGTGGACATGCTGGCGCTGGTGGTGCGGGACTTCGACAATCCGGTCGTGCCGCCGCCATCTGGAGTGGTTGACCCGGAGAACGATCTGATCGAGGCATCGCTTGAGTTTGTGATAAACGACCTCGATGTAATCGAAAAGCGTCTGAACCGCGTCAGCAAGCTACATGACAAGGAATCCAAGGCTGAGACCGAATTGCTGGAGAAATGCAAGGCATGGCTGGCGGACGAGAAGCCATTGCGCGACCTCGATCTCAGCAAAGATGATCTCAAGAATTTGCGCGGATTCTCATTTCTCAGCATGAAGCCATTGTTGGTAGTGCTGAACGTTGGCGAAGAAAACGCCTCTGAAGGCAATGACAAGTTAGTTGCTCTACAAAAAGCCGTCAGCAATCTGGGCGCTGGAGTCGAGTGGACGGCGATCGCGGCGGGAATTGAGCATGAAATTTCCACACTTGATCCTGAGGAGCGCAAACCCTTCCTTGAGGAGCTTGGGTTTGACCTGCCGGCGCTTGACCGCGTGATTAAGGCGACGTTCCGGCTGTTGGGGCTATCGACCTTCCTGACGGCGGGGCGCAAGGAGACGCGGGCGTGGACGATTCCGGCAAACGCCACGGCTTTGCAGGCGGCGCGGGTGATCCACGAGGATTTGGCGCGCGGTTTCATCCGCTCGGAAGTTTACTACTGGGAAGACCTGTTGAAAGCGGGATCCGAGGTGCAGCTCAAGAAAGAGGGCAAGATGCGCCTTGAGGGCAAGGACTACGTCGTGCAGGACGGCGACGTGCTGACCATCCGGTTTAATGTGTAGGGGCAAGAAGCAATGCAGATTGAAAGCATTAAAATCACAAACTACCGCCTGTTTCGGGAAATAACGCTTAAAAATTTGACCAACCTCACGGTTATTGTTGGGGCGAATGGTTCTGGGAAGTCCACACTATTCGATGTTTTCAGCTTCCTCAAGGACTCGCTGTCTCACAATGTCGCTACGGCAGTGGCTAAGCGAGGGGGATTTCGGGAGCTGAGGAGTCGAGGTGAAAGCGGCGCAATTGAAATCGAGGTGAAATTCCGCGAAAGTGGTGGAAGGCTGGCTACCTATCAATTAACAATAGCTGAAGAAGACGGGCGACCTATCGTTGATCGGGAAATTCTGATGTACCGACGAGGGCGTTATGGGCAGCCATGGTATTTTATTGATTTCTCACAGGGAAAAGGCAAAGCAATAACCAACGAATCGGTGTATGGAGAAGAAGATGTCAAAGCAGAGCGAAAAGATTATAACCTTGACGATCCCAGCGCTCTGGCAATTAAGGGGCTTGGACAGTTCACCGAGTTTCGAGTGGTTGCGGAGTTTCGCAATCTGATCGAAAACTGGCACATTTCCAATTTTCACATCGCCGATGCCATACAAAGCGCTGATGATGGCTATTCAGAGCACCTTTCAACCCGCGGGGGAAACGTCGCTCAAGTTGCCAAGTACTTATTTGAAAACCATCCTGAAAGTTTTGAGAAAGTACTCAAAGCTATGAAAGACCGAGTGCCCGGCGTGAGTAGTGTTGAAGCTAAGCCAACTGAAGACGGAAGGTTGGTTCTGCGTTTTCAGGATGGCAGTTTTAAGGACCCTTTTATCGCGCGTTATGTCTCGGATGGCACAATCAAGATGTTTACCTATCTGGTGCTGTTGTATGATCCGAAACCTCACCCGCTTTTGGCTGTGGAAGAGCCAGAGAACCAATTGTACTTTGAATTACTCACCGAGTTGAGCGAGGAATTTCGCGATTATGCTCGCAGAGGTGGTCAGGTGTTTGTTTCCACACACTCGCCCGATTTTTTGAACGGTGCTGAATTGAAGGAAATATATTGGCTGATTAAAAAGGACGGATTTACAACCGTTAAGCATGCTTCTGATGATGAGTTGCTTAAGAATCTAATTAAAGAAGGTGATTTAGCTGGTTTCCTTTGGAAACAAGGTCGCTTTGAGGGGGCAAATCTGAAATGAATCGCATTGTTTTCATGCTCGAGGAGCGCTCCATGAAAGAGCTTCTTGAAGGTCTATTGCCTCGAATAATGCCTGAATTATCGTTTACCTGCATCCCCCATGAAGGCAAACAGGATTTGGAAAAGAGTATTCCCCGTAAGCTTCGTGCCTGGAATGTGCCGGGAGATGTATTTGTTATTATACGCGATCAGGATAGTGGGGATTGCAAAGATATTAAAAGAAAAATTGCAGGAATATGTCTTGAGTGTGGCACAGGGAGAAAATACCACATCCGCATTGCCTGCCACGAGCTTGAAGCATGGTATTTTGGTGAGCCAGCGGCGATTGCTCGTGCCTTTAACAACGACAAGTTGGCGAAAATTGGCAGAAAGAAACCCTATCGCATTCCAGATGCAATCAAACAACCTTCCAAAGAACTGGCGAAATTGATCCCAGAATTCCAGAAAGTATCAGGCGCTAAACGCATGGCTCAACATCTCAGCCGCGAAGGCAATGAATCCCGCAGTTTTCAGGTATTAATCGAATGCCTCAGCAAGGAATGTCAAGCAACGTGCTGACCATCCGGTTTAATGTGTAGGGGGGAGTGCGGAAAAATCGTCACATCGTCACATAATTGGCGGTAACGCTTAGTGGATAAGGATTAGAGGGTGTGACGGAACGGTGACGGAATGGTGACGGAATGACGATGTTCCCTAATAATTGTTCCCACGCAGGAGCATGGGAACAAGGTGGACTAGTGGGAGCTACTCGTTCCCACGCTCCTGCGTGGGAATGCCTAACTCTCAATCTGGATCCCCAATCAAGTTGGGGATGAGGAGAAAAAAATATGGTATGACAGTGGACGCTCGTCCGCTGTGCCATAATTCACAACAGATTGAACAGAGAAAACAGATTAGGGAAAAATGCAATTAAGATAAACCTGCCCGGTCAAGCCGGACAGGCCCCACCCGCCGTTTTAAGGAAGAAATCCCTGAAAATCAAAACTGGGTACCGGATTTCGCCGGTACGACGTGGTGTTTGTACGGTTGGCGAGCTCGATGATTGCAAATGTGATTCTCGAACTCTCATGAGATTGCTTCGTCGGGCTAAAGCCCTTCTCGCAAAGACGGATGGGGTTCGCCACGGAATGCAGTCGCTCCCGGGCTACAGCTCCTGACGATCCGGTTTAATGTGTAGGGGGGAGTGCGGAAAAATCGTCACATCGTCACATAATTGGCGGTAACGCTTAGTGGATAAG
>CAZAGU010000047.1:0-20418 GCA_964484805.1 uncultured bacterium | reverse complement strand
TGAGAAGTGTATTGCATCTAAGAAAGGTTTTAGCGGGTGGCTAAATTACGCCGTTACTAACAAATGGATCAAGGATGAATAAAATCGACGTGCTTGCGGGAGACGCTCTTCACCTTTTTGCAGATGTGAAGGATGACAGTGTCGATTTGATCGTTGCAGATCCGCCTTATAATCTGGGCAAGGACTACGGAAACAATCACGATCAAAAGGGATTTGAAGATTATTTAGCCTTTTCATCGCAATGGCTGAAAGAAGCGCACCGTGTGTTGAAACCCACTGGGACAATTTATGTTTTTATGGGCGTTCGCTTTATCTCATACATGTACAGCATTTTGGACAGAGATTTAAAGATGTTGTTTAATTCATGGATTTGTTGGCATTATACGCAAGGCATCGGCAAGAAAATTGGGTTTTCACCTCGCCATGATGACATACTTGCGTTTAACAAATCTGAAAAATTCATCTTCAATCTTGATGACATCAGAATTCCTCAGAAGTATTATCGCTCGCGGAATAACATGCGGGGAGCGAACCCTGGAGATGTCTGGAACTTCTCACATGTTCACTACTGCAATGTAAACAGACAGCAACATCCCACTCAAAAACCAGAAGGGTTAATTGAGAGAATGATTCTGGCATCATCCAACGAAGGCGATTTGGTTTTAGACCCATTTTCAGGAAGCGGAACGACCTTGCGTGTTTGCCAGCAACTTAATAGAAATTGCATTGGTTTTGAATTGAATCCTGACTATGTTCAAATGACAAAAGACAGACTCGCCCAACCTTTCGCAGGATTTGACAGTATTGATGAAAGGATGGCGAGAGTCCCGATGAATTTGAATGACAAAGAAATCAGAGAGGAATATCTGGCACATCATATTAACTGGTTTTTGCAGAATCACAATGGGTCGGTGGACAAGTTTACCGAATCCGTGCGAGAATTATATGGTGATAAAATAAGAAAAACAAGAGCGTTGCTTGAGCAACATTCATTATTCTCGGATTACTAATGTCATGGAAATACTCCAGACAATAAAAGAAGAATCCGGAATATTTTGCTAATTCGCACCACTAATCTCCTTTACCTTGGGAGGCAAGATGATAAACCCGAACCGTGTTGTTTTTCGCGATGATTTTTTTGACGACGTTTCCGATGAGCTGGACTTTCTACTGAACAACTACTTCCCGTCGCGCAGATCGGTGCTGATGCCCGTCGAACGAGGCTGGCGCCCGCAGACCGATATGTACGAAACCGATGCTGAAGTAGTGATAATCATGGATATTGCTGGCATAAAAACAAAAGACATCCGCCTGAGTCTAGAAAGCAACCACTTGATTCTTGGGGGTATCCGCCGGGAATATGTCAGCGAAAGCAAGCGAAAATACCACAAAATGGAAATAGATTTCGGTCCCTTTGAAAGGCGGGTTGAACTACCTTCTCCGATAGACCCTGATAGGGTAACTGCCCGTTATTCACAAGGTTTTCTTGAAATTCACCTACCTAAATGTTTAGGAGAAGGTCATTACCACAAAGAAATTAAAATATCCTGAGGTTGATATGAGCGAACTGGAATTAAACCCGAACAGCCTGCCGATTCCCGATCAGCTTCCATTATTTATGACCGATGATCTGGTCGTTTTCCCCGGTATTGTCACACCCATGATTGTCAATGGCAAAGAGCAGAACGTGATGATAAACGAGTTGCTCTCAAATGAAACTAAAATGATCGTCATTGCACTTAGAAAAAAAGCTGCCGATGGTAAAACTCGTCTGAAACAACCCAATGATGTCGGATGCGCCGCGAACATTGTTAAAATGTTGCGGATTCCCGATGGCACGATGCGCATTCTCGTGCAGGGCATTGACCGAGTTGCAGTTGGCGCTATGGTCGAAAATGCCAAATATCCTGTTGTCAAAGTCAGCAAGCTGAAAATCACCAAAGGACGAGGCTTAAGACAGGAAGCGCTAGTCCGTACTGTTCACGATGAATTCAGTCTTGTCATTGATTCCGCGCCCTATCTTCCTTACGAAATGAAGGTCGCGCTGGTAAACATCACCGACCCAACCGCGCTTGCCGATTTTGTCGGCGCGAATCTGAACATCAATAACGACGAACGCCAGGAGGTACTGGCTGAAACGAACATTGAGATACGCCTCACCAAAGTGTCAAGAATGGTAACGCGCGAGCGACAACTTCTTCAGCTAGGAAACAAAATCCAGACTGAAGTGTCCGATACGATCAATAAAAATCAGCGCGAATACTTCCTGCGCGAACAACTGAAAGCCATCCGAAAAGAGCTCGGTGAAGATGAAGAAGGCGCTGAAGCCAGAGGGCTGAAGGAACGCCTGAAAGATTTTAAAGCTCCCACTGAAGTGAAAGAGATCGCCGCCAAGCAAATCACCAGAATCGAGAGCATCTCACCGTCATCCGCAGAATACACTGTCGCCAGAACTTATGTTGACTGGCTATTTGACCTGCCCTGGCAGGTGTCAACGCAGGACAAACTGGATATTGCCGAGGCGCGCGCCATACTGGAGAAAGATCACTATGGGCTGGATGACGTGAAGGAGCGCATTCTCGAATACCTTGCCGTCAAGAAATTGAAGGGCTCAGGACGTGGCTCAATACTCTGTTTTGTGGGACCTCCCGGTGTGGGCAAGACTTCCATCGGTAAATCCATCGCCAACGCAATGGGCAGAAAATTTGTGCGCATGTCGCTGGGTGGGTTGCGCGATGAAGCCGAAGTACGCGGGCATCGCCGAACCTACATCGGCGCATTGCCGGGCAGAATTATCCAGAACCTGAAACGTGCGGGGTCGAACAATCCTGTGTTCATGCTGGATGAAATCGACAAGCTCGGCTCGGATTTTCGCGGCGATCCTGCGTCCGCAATGCTGGAAGTTCTCGACCCTGAGCAGAATTTTGCTTTTCAGGATAATTATCTTGAAGTTGACTTCGACCTGTCGAATGTTATGTTCATTACAACTGCGAACTACCTTGAGACAATTCCTGCTCCATTGCGAGATCGCATGGAAATTATCAAGCTTCCCGGCTATATCACGCCGGAAAAGGTGCAAATTGCCAAAAAGTATCTGGTTCCGCGCCAAATTAAAGAAAACGGGTTGACTCCGGGTAAAATTAAATTTACTCTTAAAGGAATTGAGCAGATTGTCGTGGGTTATACTCGCGAAGCTGGCGTGCGGACGCTCGAACGGAAGATTGGTCGGGTCTGCCGCAAAGCCGCGGTCAAGTATTCCGAAGACATGGCTCTAAAGTTTTCCATTACTACGCGCAATCTCGAGGAGTTTCTCGGTCAACCGCGAATCAGCGCAGGGCTTCAGAACAATGCGCCTCAGATCGGCATTGCCAATGGGCTGGCGTGGACTGCTGTTGGCGGTGTGATGCTGTTCATCGAAGCGATTGAAATGGCGGGGCAAGGCAAGATTAAAATCACAGGTCAGCTTGGCGATGTGATGAAGGAATCCGCTGAAATTGCCATGTCCTTGATGAGAAAAGATGCTAAGAAGTGGAAGATTCCTGAAGATTACTTCAAGACTCACGATTTCCATATTCATATTCCTGAAGGTGCAACTCCCAAGGATGGTCCTTCAGCAGGTGTTACACTCGTAACCGCAATGGCATCGTTGTTCACCAAGCGTCCGATTCGCAACGATGTGGCGATGACGGGCGAAGTTACATTGCAGGGGCGGGTGTTGCCGATTGGCGGCTTGCGCGAGAAAGCGGTCGCGGCGGCGCGGGGACACATGAAAATGGTGATATGCCCGTCTGCAAATGCCGGTGATCTGGAAGATATTCCAGACATCATTAAAGACAAGATTGAGTTTAAGTTCGTCGATTGGATTGACGAAGTGCTTCGAACGGTTTTGTTGCCCATAAAGAAATAAATTGATGTAGGGAATTTCCCTATTTGTAACCCTTGTTTTTTACACCTGGAGGTGGAATGAAACGACTGCTATTGGTTTTACTGGCGGTGGCAATGCTTGCCACCCTGAGCACACGGGCTAACGCCGTGAATTTTGAAGATGAACTTAAGAAACTTGGCGAGGAAAACGCTATCGGATACATTGGACCTTTCTCGACTGCGTTTGGAACAGCGATGAACTCAGGCTACTACCACACAGCCAAGCTTCACGGCTGGTTGGGTTTTGACCTGGGCATAAAGATGTCCATGGTGACGGTTCCGACTGAGGGACAGACTTTTGAATCCACACTTCCCGCACTTCCATTCGTTGTTCCTCCAGAATGGGGTGTAGATGGTGATCAGCTATCTTTAGACATGAACTACATCTATCCAGATCGGGAATCACCCACAGTTTTTGGCGATGATCAATCCAAAATTTTAGAGTCTGATCAAGATGGCATTGATATCGCTCTTACTGAAGCCTTAGTCAATGCTGGTAAAAGTGAGGCTGATATACTCCTATTGCAATCCTCGGTGTTCTGGGGGCAGTTAAGGAACGAAGTCTTCGCTTACACCCAAGATAATGAAATCATCACACCGATGGGTACAGGCATTGATGTCCTTCCAATGGTTGTTCCGCAGGTTTCCGTTGGTTTGCCGTTCAAGACCGAAGTCATGTTGCGCTACATCCCTGAAATAGATGCAGGCGACATTGGCAAGGTTAAGTTTTTTGGTTTCGGCGTGAAGCATAACCTTTCACAGTACATTCCCATCCCGCTGTTTCCGGTGAAAATCAGTGGTCAGTTTGCCTGGCAGAAGCTGGAAATCGGCGACCTTATTACTTCAACACATTGGGCGGCGAACGTCCATGCCTCCAAGCAGTTAGGATTTGGGGTCAGCGTTACTCCTTATGTTGGTGTTGGAATTGAATCTTCAACAATTGATGTGGAATACACCATTGAAGGCACTAATAGCGTGTTAGACGGAACTCCGATTGCGTTCTCACTTGATGGCGAGAATACTTACAGGTTGACTGGTGGCGTGAAAATTGGTTTACCTCTGGTTAGCATCAATGCGGATTATTCGCTGGGTGAATATAGCGTCGTCTCAATAGGTGTCGCAATTTCCTTCAGGTAGATTTGGCTTAAGTTTCTCTTTTTGCGGCGAAGCGTTCCAATATTTTGGGAAAGCTTCGCCGCTGTGCTCTCTATTGTTACAATAAGGAACACAAATTGCTTATGTTATAGTTGGCTTAGATACTCATGATTCGGAGATGCGACCAATGTTTGATGATACTGTACGGTCATGCACAGGCTTAACTCTCGTTAACGATGTTCTTTACCCATCTTGTTCTACGTTCTCAAAGCCCGCAATTCTCCCCCTCGGCTTAACAGAACAGGATGAAAACCCCTCATGCTGTGATGCAAATTTTGCGTTATGGTGTGAAGCTTCTGCATTTTTGCCGGTCTCCCTCCTGAATCATAACAACCCATTGAACCGATCTGATTGTTTTTTGTCTCCAGATTATACATTTTGTAGATGGGATTATTATGAACAAGCTCTCGATTCTTCTAAGCGTGCTGGCTATTGTCGCCGTACTTTTTTCCGCATGTGAGAATAGTGAAGGTCCTCTGGCGGTTGTCGAAGATGAAAACTACACGGTCACGATCAGCGGCCTTGACGATGCAATAAGCGCATCCGAGGGCGAAACCGTCGCACATGCCTTTGAAGCACTGGTCTCCGACGAAGACGGCAACCCAGCTGGCGGCGTTCCTGTGTCGATCAATGTGGTGAGTGGAATTGGCTCAGTAGCGCTGGTTGATCCTGCCACGTCTGCAGATGGTATTATCAACGCTCTATATTATGTAACCATGCCCTATGGTGAACACGATGTGCTCCTCCGCGTCAAAGCTGGCAACGATAGCGCCAGCGCATCCTTCTCGTTGGCTGGCAGCCCCACTCCCGCGCAGATAGCTTTCAGCCAGGAACGCTGGGAGCTGGAAACCCATCAGAACCAATCCTCAGAAATAGAACTTTCCGTGCGAGTAGTCAACAGCCAAAACATTGACTGCCCAAACGAGACCGTCGTCTTCTCGGTGTCTTCCGGCGAAGGCAGGGTTACAAATTCAGTCACCACCGATGAATCTGGCATCGCAACCGCAGTTTACAGCGCCGATGGGATATATTTCGGCGAGGTGGAAGTTGCGGCATCGGTAGTTCAACATGTTCAACCCATTCCCGAAGTCAGCTCAGATCTGATCTACAAGGGCATTCCTGTCAATCTATCCTCCTTTCTTCATTTCAACGAACGCGCGCCGTTGACTGCGACGGCAATCATTGAAATCACAAACATCACTGAGGCTTCGCTGAATTTTCTGACTCCCGATCAGGAGGCAAGAAAATACAGCCACCCCAGAAATCAGACCATCTCAGTGCAGTTGATTGAGGACTCAGGCGAGCCGATGGTGGGTGAGAGTATTTACTTCGATGTGCCGGAAGCCGTCGGAAGCGCACCGGATTCGGCGATCACAGATGCAGAGGGCATCGCCGAGATATTTTTAACCATAGAACCATACACAACAGATCAGGTAATCCGTGCGGAATATCCCGTGCTGGAATTGACCGCCGATATGAATTTTATCTATAACCCCGATGAGGATTATGTCGCTGTAATGGAGCTCGATGACGCTGGAGGCATTGTTTGGAACAATACGCACTACATTGTTCAGGCTGCTGTCCGCTACCAGGAAGATGATGCGCCAGTTGTTGGAGCTCCATTACAGCTACATAGTTCACTCGGAAACGAGTCGGAAGCCAGTGGATTGACCAATGTGTTTGGCTACGTCAGGTTCACCTGCCAGGCAAGCGAACCTGGCCTCGAAGAACTTTCATTGACATTAGATGATACTGTTGTCTCTGGTTCATATCTCCCGCTGAATATTTTAAAATTGCCGATGCGTTTTGAGGGGGAGTTTGTCGAGGGGTACAGTCTTGAACCCTTTGACACCGCCGTCTGTGAATTTCAGCTACTCGATGTGAACGATCTGCCTGTTCCCGGTGAGACTGTAAGATTTACGCCGAGCTTTGGCAGGATGAGGCAGGCTGAAATCATCACCGATGCCGATGGACGTGGCAGGGCTGTTTTTCATCGTTATAATGCAGAACAGTTTGAAGGATCAATTCTGGTGAGTTGGCGTGGTGGTGAGCTGACGTTGCCTGTGTCAGTTGAACCGCCGCATGTAAGGATAAGCTCAGTTCGGGTTGACTCCAGCGAAACACTTTCCGTTCAAGGTACTGGGTTATCTTCTACGCAAATCCATGTTTATTTTCGGGAGAGTGATGGAGCAGGACATAATTCATTTCCACTTCTTGTTACCTATGAATTGATCGGTGAACCTAATGCTCCTGGGGGTGCTACTTTTGACAATGGCGAAAAAATTGATACTGTTGTCGTTCTTGCGAACTCTGGAAATTGTGCGTTTAATATAAATGCTGGTATGAGGATCGGTGCGAAACTGATTCGGATTTCAACATGGGCGGATGTGCAGCATACGCAAGAGATTGAATACATCCTAACCACAATCTCTGTGGTTGCCGGGCCGCCGCATTCCATAGATATTAACATTGATGAGAACCACCTTGCATTATCAGATGAAACTCATGCATTATTGCCCGTGAGAATTCGGCTGTGGGATCGCTACCGAAATGCCGCAAGAACGCAGGAACAGATAACCTTTAACCTGACAACTGAGACAGGAGACACATCTCTGACTGCGTTAGTGTTCGATGGTGAATGTTCGACATTCTTACCCTACACAATCAACGATGCCTTCAACCCTGCCGAACTTCGCACAATTGTTCTTCATGGTGATGGTGGAGATTTAGTTGACACCCGGCCTGTTTCTCTACCTTGGCCAGAAGCTATGTTGGAGCTAAACGTTGATCCACCTAACTACATGTTTGAAAATGAAAATGACTTGATGATTATACAAGCGTGGGTTGATCTGCAATCCGGGCAGGACATTGCAATCGACAATGCTCCTATCACCTTCAGCGCCAACAAAGGTAGATTTCACTGGCTGGATGAAGCATCGGGCGAGTATGTGCCTTATGGTCGCGATCCTGCCGTGAAATATACAGGATTGCAGGACGAACACAACGCTGAAGAACCCGGTCAAGCAACGGTGTATTTAATCGCCACACATGACGAGATATTTGATCCTTGGATGCCGATTCCACCAGTTAATATTCTGATTACCGCTGAGATTGAAGGCTTCGACGTGGGATGTGACCCGGGGTTTGTCTTTGTGACAAGAAGCGAGTGAGGAAGATGACAGGGGCAAACGTCACCCGCGAGTAGAGCAAAGCTTTTTCTTTGGAAAAATTAGTCGTTTCTTTCTCCTCGCTGGTGGCAGTTGAAGTATTCCGCCCCGAAATACAGTTGCTTCGGGGCAACCTTTTGGGTATTATAACAATGTCGCTTTTTTTTAAGTAAATTCGTTTCCAGGCATAAATTAACTTTGCGTCATTGCGAATGTGCGAAGCATCTGACGGAATATTCCGACAGATGCTTCGCTCGGTTCTTTCAAGCCTCGCATGACGACAAGAGAAACTGAAGGCAGAACCATGAAACGCACACCTCTACTTATCATACTTCTGTCGATCTTTCTGCTGATTGGTTGCAGCAAAGACGACCCAGAAGACACCACACCCACCGAACCAGAAATAACTTACATCCTGACTCTTTCAGATGTGCCCGAAGTTCTTGTGGGAATTGAAGGCGCTCCCCGAAGTTTTACCTTTCTTGTCACTGTGGCAACCGACGAAGGTTTGGTTGTCGGTGACAAAACTGTGAACTTGCGGGTGGAATCTGGCGTGGGTAATTTTGAGAGTCCTGAAATTGTGACTAACACCTACGGCGTGGCGCGCGCAACATACAGCTTTAACATTCCGACCGGGCAGAACACATTCAGGTTGTTGGCTGAATTGGACGGATTTATCGGCTCTACTGATGTTCGGGTGATAAGCCTTGCCAAGCCGGATGCTGTTGATTTGACAGCCGAGAAAACATCTTATGTTGGGATTGAAGGCGAAAATGTACGCATCGTCATGAGTGCCCTGCTGACGGATGCTCAAAGCAATGGCGTGGGCGGAGTTAATCTGGCTTTCGGAATCGCACCTCTGGTTGAAGGCGGAGCAATTTTCGGAGTTCTTTCATCATCAGATGCCACAGACGAGAACGGAGAAGTTGATCTTGTTTTCCAGTCGAACGGTGGTTTCGGCAGGCAGAAAATATATTGCCAGGTGAACGAACCCGATGGCTATCTGGCTGAAGTTCGCGATGAATTGACGATTGATGTTCAATCCTTGAACGATGCCATCGGCAGTTTTCTGCTGAACAGCGATTCTAATTATCTCGAAGTTAGCGAATCTGAGCCGGAGACGGTGAATGTCAGTATTGACATTCGTGATCAGGATGGTCATGGAATAGAAGACATTTCGATGAATGTTACAACCGATGTAGGGTATATCATCGGTTCGGCGGTAACAGATGAACTTGGTAAAACTTCAGTGCAGTATTTTGTCGAATATAACAATATCGCGGATACTACAACTTCCACCACGATTTATGCTTCAATTCCGGGCACAGATTGGGAGGTTAGAACAACGATATACCTGACTAAGGTTGGTTCTGGCAGGACGTATTTACGGCTGATAACAGATACTCGCTCCATTCTTGCCGACAACGGCATAACCAGTGCTAATTTAAACCTGACGCTCCGGGATGAACATAATCAGGCAATTGCTGGGCAAGCTGTTCGGTTTTCTTCGACTCACGGGCTGGTGTCCTCGCCGATCATCACTGACGAGAACGGCTTCGCCAGGAATGTCTTTATCGATAATGGTCTTCCTTCCATAGATGATGAAGGCTTCCCCGATTCAGCCGTGGTGCGGGCGTATGTGCCTGAGCTTGAAGCTGAGGACGATGTAAAAATCATGATCCTGACATGGGATGCTGTCGGCTCGCTTGAAGCAGCTAATCCTCAAGACCCGGTCGTTGTCGGTGGAGCGGATTCATGTATTATCAGCGCCCAGGCTTTTCGCCCAACCGGCAGTTTGCTCGGTAACGGGATACTGATTCACTTTGAACCGACCTACGGCATAACCAGTCCTCGCCATGCACTGACGGTAAACGGTGTGGCTGAAGTTACTTATTTTTCGCCGTTTAACGCCTGCAAAGACACGGTTGTCATCTGGACGCTGTTCGACGGCGAACGCATTGAGACGCGCGCCATTGTGACCGTCCTGCCCGGCGAGCCGGGGCGGATGACAATTTCCGCTGATACGGATACTCTCAGGCTCAATGAACCGGACGCTCACGCCACTGTAACCGCCACAGTTTTTGATGTCTATGACAACCCGGTTGTGGGTGGTGGTGTTGTGGAATTTACGAGCTCGCGTGGCAGTATTGTTTCTCCTGCCAATATTAACAATCAGGGGCAGGCATCGGCGCGATTTACTCCAGGCATGACCGCTGGTTATTGTTTTATTACAGCATCTACTGAGGGTTCCAACGAAACAATTCACGTATCAACGTCAATCTTGATCGAACTTCCGGGGCCTGAAAGTTTCAACCTTCGTTTATCTCACAACCAACTTGCCGTGGCTGGGCAAGATGAGACTTCAACTGCCACCATTTTTGCTAATGTTCTCGATATTAATGGGGCGATCATCGACAGTGCGTTTACTGTCGGTTTTGAGCTGGTATCCGATCTGGCTTTGCCACATGGGTGTTCACTGGGCGAAGATCAAGATGTGCAGTTAGTTTTTGTGAGTGCAGAACATGGCATTGCTACGTCAACCGTCAACGCTGGTGACAGTCTCGGCATTCGAGAAATTCGAGCATTCACATGGCGGGATGTCGAACGTATGGATACAATTAGCGCAACTGTTGGATTTGAAGTGTTCCCCGGTGAAGCTCAACGAATGACTATGAACTACAACCCCGAGCCCATTAGCAGTGGTGGCGGGACATGGCTGATGGAGGTATGGGTGGATGTTCGCGATGGTCTTGGCTATCCAGTCCGTGATGGGGCGGGCGTGGCATTTTCGCTAGATCCTCAAATAGCGACTATTTCTAGATTAGGCGTGATGAACCAGCCGGGATTGCACGGAGAAGCGCGTCCGGGCAGGGCTTATGCGACTCTAAGTTACCAGAGCGAGAACGTATTCGGCAATGTTAGCATTACAGCCGAAATACCCACAGTTAGATATGGAGTGATAACTACAGCGACTGATCTGGTTTTACCTCTGAGTGGTGGTGTTTTAACCTTGAACGCCAGCCCCGGCAACTGGAACTATGGCGACGATGGCGACATCGCGCAAATTTGGGTGCAAGCAACGCTTCGTGATGGGCAGCGAAATCTGATCAACAATGGCAATGTGCGTTTTCACCCTGAGGCAGGCAGCTTATACTATTTCGATGAACAGGATCAGGAGCTACAGCCAATGCAGGAAAGTGTGCGAATTACCGGGCTGGTTGATGAGTACAACGCCGAGGAACCGGGGCAGGCGACGGTGTATTTGCTGATTGAAGAGAACGAAGCCTTCCCGTTTGAAGATGACCCGGATGATCCGAACGACAACATTGTGGTCATCACTCTGGATGCCACACTCGATGGCTACCGCGATGTTGCGTCCGCACCGCTTGAGATCACATTGACCAGACCTCAGGAGTAAGCACATAGCTTAAAATATATAGGGCGGGGGCGAATTTCGTTCCCGCCCGCTCAAATAAAAATTCCACAATCGGTGATGATTGTTGAAATTTAACGATTAACCATGTTAAATGTTGGAGAGTCAGATGTTAAGGTTAGCAAGATCGTTAGTTTTTTTCTTTATTTTTGCCCTGACCGGACTATTGAATTGTGCCACGGCGCATCCGGTCACGCGGTATCAGTGGTTTACGAATTTGGAGTACTCGCCATATCCGAGCTATGCTGGGCCGCTGTATTGGTCACCAGACACCTTTTTTGGAGATTTCAGATCCAATGATAGGGTGCTATTGAAACTGTCCCCGCATTTCTATGGGCGTTTTATAACTTCTGAACCGATTTTTGATAGCTGGCATGGAAATAATCCATACTTTGAATATGAGCCGATTTTTAATGCGCCGCTTTATCCATATCCTGAAAGTTTCCCACATCTTCAGGAGAATGCCACAGTGACGGCTCCTGATGAGTGGAATCGGTGTTATACGATTAAGATTCATCTGGAAGGTGAAGATGGTGTAGATTTGTACATTTCACGTGCTGGTTTACCAGCGAATGACAGCCTGTGGCTGCACATTGACCCGCCGATTGATGACATTTTTTATCTGGATGCCGAAGTAGAGGTCGAGGGCGTGTTGGCTGGGCGGCTGACCATTTATTCTCCAACCAATATATGGCTGATGGATAATGTCCGCTACTCAACGTCCGATCCCATTTACGGCAATTTTGACCCGGAAAACACTACCGACATGTTAGCACTGGTGGCAGGTGAGGACGTTCTTGTCGCCAACACCATTGCGAACGGGAGAGAATACAATTTTGATGAAGACAGGGAAAATCATGATAGACATTCAATAATTATTAATGCTTCTGTGATTGCCTTGCATGGAAGTTTAACCTTCGATCAACAGAACAACGATTGGGATGCCTACCAAGGATCAACTCCTGATTGGAGAGGAGATATTTATTCTGTAGGTTCGATTGCTCAAAATATTAGAAAATACACATCCAGAACAAACCACGAACACACAGGCTATTCCAGAATAATTCGTTACGACTCCCGCCTGCTGACCGATGGCCCGCCCGGATTTGCGCCGGGTGAATATCCCTACTGGGAAGGACAAGTCCCGTCTCAGCATCTCGGCTGGCTCGATGAATACACCTTTGAAAATGCCACACTTGACAGCTTGACGATTGATCCCGGCGTGACGGTTTTGCTGAAAGACGGCGAAGCGTTGACGATTGGCAATCACTTTGAAGTCAATGGCACGGCTGAAAATCCTGTTGTTTTCCGCACCCAAGCCATAAACGGACGAGCGACAGTTAGGGTTCATGCCGATGCCGCTGATGCTATGATCCGCCATGCCCGGTTTGAAGGTAACGTTGAGCTGATCTGCAACGCGGAAAATACTATCGTTGACTCGTGTTGGTTTGAAGCGCGAACGATTTTAGAGTCTTCAAGTATGATCCTGTCACATAACACTTTCGAAGGTCAAGTCAGCGTTTCCTGCCATGATGATCTGACCGTCAGCCGCAATCTGATCCTTGGCGGCTTGAGCATTCCCGTCAGCGAGGGCGCGGGATTGTTGATGAACAACACCATCGTCGGCTCGAACCGGACAGGGCTTTTCATTCAACACGCTGAAAACTTGGCAATCACAAACAACATCATAGCCTTCAACCGTAGCGGAATCGACAGCCGCAGTGATGGCGGTGTCTCGATCAGATATTCAAATGTTTTCGGCAATTCGGTCGATGATTATTTCGGTTGCAACACCGGCGAAGGCTGTCTATCTCTCGACCCGCTGTTTGTGGATGCGATGAGCGGCGATTATCATCTTGCGGCTGGCTCGCCGTGCATAGACGCGGGTGATCCAGATTCCCCCAACGACCCCGACGGCAGCCGTGCGGACATGGGAGCGTATCCGTTCGACCATGCGCAGGATGTCGCCGAAGATTCGATCACACCGAGTGCGTTTGCCTTGTCCTCAGCATACCCCAACCCCTTCAACTCGACGACGACCATTGGCTACTCACTCCCTGTGGCGGGGAATGTGTCGCTGGCGGTGTATGATGTCAATGGCAGACTGGTGGAGACGCTAATGGATGGTGTGATGCAGGCTGGGAGGCATAGTGTTGCTTGGGATGCAACTGGACAAAGCGTAGGGATTTATTTTGTAAAAATGACGGATAACATAAATAGTCAGAGAGAAAACATACAAAAGGTAATTTTACTTAAATGAAAAGGTGAGGAATATCATGAGAAGTTCAGGTTTAATGCTTTTGGCAATTCTGGTTTTTGCATTTGCTGGAAATGCTGAAATTATCAACGTCCCAGATGATTTTGAGACCATACAGGCGGGAATTGATGCATCGGAGGATGGCGACACTGTGCTGGTCGCGCCGGGGATTTATGTTGAAAATATCAGTTTCATCGGTAAAGGGATTCTTATCGCCAGCCTGATCCTATTAACGGACGACAGAGCATACATTGATTCGACAATCATTGATGGAAATGATGATGATTGCGTTGTATGCTTTGCCAACGAGGAAGACTCAACCTCCATACTGCAAGGTTTTACTATCCGAAATGGTATTCAGGATTTTGGAGGTGGTGTTGATTGTGGTCGCAATTCAAAACCACTCTTGTTAGACTTGTTAATTACCGGCAATGAAGCTCGACGAGCTGGAGGAGGTGTATATTTTACATATGAGTCTGAACCAGTCATAAGGAGAACAATTATATCAGAGAATCATTGTGGAACTGGAGGTGGTGGAATTAGTTCATGGTTGCGGGGACATGCTGTCCTAGATGATGTTGTTATTACAGACAATACGTCTGATTATTTAGGTGGAGGAATCTTTGCCGAAACCAGCAATTTTACTCTAAGAAATGTCTTAGTCTATAATAATACTGCTACACGATATGGTGGTGTGTGGTTAAGTGCTTCCTTAAACAATACATTTGTTAATGTTACAATCACTGGAAATACATCAACACAAAATTGTGTAACTAACGGACTTTTTTTAACAACAAGCTTTGAAGATCCACCCAGGACGGGTAGTAGTGCCAGTTTGTCAAATTGTCTAATATGGGGAAATACTGGAGCACAAATTGTCCATATGAAGTATGGAGAACAAGAATACATGCTTGAAATATCTTACTGCGATATTGAGGGAGGGGAAGATGGAGTATCGTTAGGTGGCGGTGCTGAACTAGACTGGCTCGAAGGTAACATTGATGAAGACCCGCTGTTTGTTGATGCAGAAAATGGAGACTATCGTTTGACCGCAGATTCCCCCTGCATTGACGCTGGAGATCCCGAGTCAGAACCCGATCCCGACGGAACGCGCGCAGATATGGGAGCGTTTTACTTTCTGCAAAACCAGACTCCGGAAGTAATCGGCGAGATTGAGGATTTTGTTTTGGAAGAAGATCATGCGAGAATAAATATTGCCGAATTGGAAACTATTTTCAGTGATCCCGATGGTTTTGATGAACTGTCATTTGAATTGGAGGGTGATGAAAGGTTGGGACTCGAAATTGACGAGGCGAACATTCTCAGCCTTGAACCTGCATTGAATTTCTTCGGCGACAGCCTGGCGGTGACTGTTTTCGCCTTCGATAGGGTTGACACGGTGTCAGTCGGCTTCATGGTGACCATTACACCGCTGAACGATCCGCCATCGGCTTTTTCGCTATTAGTTCCTGCCGATAGTTCAGAGGTGAACTGTGATGACTAGACTATTTTCAGATGGGGTTCCTCGGTTGATCCTGATGAAGATTCACAGGTTCGTTATTGTTTTTATATTATTTGCCCGTGGGAGTGGGATTTGGGCGATACACTTGAGGTGGATGCGGATTCCCAGAATTTCTTACTTCTGCGCTACAATGCTGGTTGTATGTGGTATGTTTGTGAGTGGTGGGTGGACGCAATTTCTGGCGAAGATACGACCGAGTGCTCAAACCGCTTTGATCTTGTTGTGCATGGAACTGGAAGTGTTTGTGATGAGTCTGGAGCACCTCGCTGTTTTGCTTTGTCCACACCCTTCCCCAACCCCTTCAACTCCACAACCACCATTGGCTACTCGTTGCCTGTTACTGGGAATGTGTCGCTTTCAGTGTATGATCTTTCGGGGCGTGAAGTGGCACGGCTGGCGGATGGCGTGAAACCCGCAGGGACGCACGAGGCTGTCTGGGTGGCGGACGGTGTGGCAAGCGGTATGTACGTGGTTGCGTTGAATGCTGGCGGCGTGATGTTGCGGGAGAAAGTGGTGCTGGTGAAGTGAAGAATAATAAATTTGACGTAAGGAGTTAATCATGTTTGCACAAAGAGATACTGGTAAATTTGCGATTTCTGTTGTTATGTTTCTTGCTTGTTTAGTTATAGGGCAAGACAACTTCGGCGTGAACAAAGTAAGTCAATTGTTTGATTTCTGGGGGCGTTGTTATTGTGTTGCCAATTATAATAATCATGTTTTTGCTTTCACTAAAACAGGGTTGCGAGTAGTTGACTTATCGGATCACGAACAACCTACAGAGATTTGCAATCTCGCTGAATTTGAAGAGATTAATAAGTTCTTTCAGGTGGATTCACTATTATATTTCCCCGATAGAACAAGAAATGGTATTACCGTTCTCAATGTTTCAGATCCACACGCACCACAAATTGAAGCCGTGATTCCTATCCAAAATGTTACATCTTTGTATGTCAGAGACACTTTAGCAGTAGTTGGGCAATCTGTAAATAGAGGCGGAGGATTTCATTTGCTGGATATTTCTGATCCAGCGAATCCTATTGATTTGAGTTTTTTTGACATAGGTATGTACCCTGATGAAATCGTTGTTTCTGGTGAGTACGCATACATGATTTTTGATGATGCTGGTTTATCGATATTTGATTTATCAAACATTAATCATCCTATCCAGATATCACAAGTTTGGATTCAAGACAATATGCGTTCAATGACGTTAGAAAACGAAGTACTTTATCTGGCATGTGGATCATCTGGATTAAAGGTAATTGATGTTTCCAACAACGAACGTCCAGTGCAGGTAGGCGAATATCTCCTAGATGAAATCGTATATGATGTTGTTGTTGCGGAGGATGTTGCTTATGTTAAAACACGAGAATCTCTTATAACTTTTGATGCTGAAGACCCTTATGATCTTCAGATGATAGAATCTTTCGACTTTATTCTTGAAAGTGGCAACATTTCTTTGACGGGTGATAATCTATTCATTAACGGTTCTTCTGGTCTTCTTTGGGCTGACATCAGCGATCCTGGCGACCCAATTCTTGTTAACAGAATAGGTCAATTTGGGAAAATTAAAAAATTTGCATCTGATGGAGATTATGCTGTTATGTTTGGTGAAAATGTTTATGAACAGTTTCAAGGATTCTGGATCGTAGATGTTGGAGACGCGAATAATCCAACTGTTGTTGGTGTATTGAATGATACTCTGTCAAATTATACAGGGATATCTAATATTTTAGCTCAAGATGGTTTTGCATACTTTTTCCCCAGCATCAGCGACTCTTTACGTATGTTTGTTATAGATTATAGGAACCCGTTCGAGCCAGAAATATATAAAGGTGCTCCATTTTCCTCAGAACATAGTCGTGGGTTGAAAATCAAACAGAACGAAATATTTGTACCTTATTCCCTTACTGGTATCTATGTTGTAGATGTATCAACCCCAACAGAACCAGCATTAGTTGACAGTATTAATCTCTTTCAAGATCGTTATATGTTTCTTGAGGATTTCTATTTACAGGATGATTATCTATCCGCACGTATGGACTATGGTTTGACATTCTGGGATATAAATCGGCGGGATAATCCAGAATTAATCTCGTTCGTTGACATAGATAAAAGCTTCTCAATGATTGGATTTGACAACCGTTTGTACATTGTTCATGTTTGTCCTGATCGTGCTGGATTTCTTCTCTCTATTTACGATTTATCAAATCAACGAGAACCAGTATTAATTTGTCAAAGGCATTTTTACCATGATATCGACAGGGGTTTTGTGTCACTGATGGTAGATAATAATTATCTGCGGATGCTGGTTCCTTATTCAGGACTACTTGTGTACGATATTCGAGATGAGGAAAAAATAGAATTGGTTGGAAGAGTAAATTCAGATGTGCCGTTGTATCCCTATGATGCAAATGAGGATTATGTCTATTTATCTGATGGTTATTCTCTGGGAATCTATGATTGTTCGGAGGGTTTAGAGGAAAAATCAGATGCTGATAATTCGGTTCCTATCGCCTTCTCCCTGTCTTCCCCCTTCCCCAACCCCTTCAACAGCACCACCACCATCGGCTACTCGCTTCCCGCGGCAGGGAATGTGTCGCTGGCGGTGTATGATCTGTCCGGCCGTGAAGTAGCGCGTTTGACAGATGGCGTGAAAGCGGCAGGGACGCACGAGGCTGTCTGGGTGGCGGACGGCGTGAGTAGCGGCGTGTATGTGGTGAAGTTGGATGCGGGTAGAAAAACATTAGTGAGTAAAGTGGTACTGGTTCGGTAGAGATGCGGTAAATCTGCGTAGCCTCGTCCCTCTGAGTCACAAAAAAAGGAGAGAAATATGAAATTCGAGTTAAAACACTACAAGCATTGCTTGCTTGTATTTGCATTGCTTTCGATGTCTGTGCAGGTCTGTTTTGCACAGTTTGAGTTTATCGAGCATAACATAGCAGATGATTTTTCTGATGTCATAGCTGTTTTTGCTGTTGATCTTGATAATGACAGAGACATTGATGTTCTTGGAGCAAGTTATAATGATGGTGAAATCCACTGGTGGGAGAATGATGGTGAGCAGAGATTCACCGAACATTTGATCAGTAATGAAGTAGTAGATGCCTGTGATGTTTTTGCGGCTGATATTGACAATGACGGTGATGTCGATGTTCTCGGAGCAAGTTACTCTGATGACGAACTTCACTGGTGGGAGAACAATGGTGAGCAGAATTTCACCGATTATATTATTGATGAAGATATTTCTAAACTCAATTCTATATCTGTGATTGACTTAGACCAAGATGGCGATATGGACGTAATGGGCATGAGCTACCGGATTGAATTCATACAGCCCGGTGAAGTTGTCTGGTGGGAAAATGATAGTGAGCAGCAATTCACAAAACATACCATAGCCGCAGATATAGACGGTGCGAAATCTGGCTCAGCCGTTGATCTTGATAATGATGGAGATTTGGATGTGCTCGGTTCTGCCTTTCGTGTTGATAGCATACTCTGGTGGGAAAATGATGGCGAGCAGAATTTTTCAGAACACACAATTACTGAAGATTTTAACTGCCCTTTTGTAGCTTCAGTAGATATTGATGATGATGGTGATATGGATGTAATTGGAGCTTCAAACGCTGGGCTTGAACTTGCTTGGTGGGAGAACGATGGTGAAGAAGATTTTACACCCCATACCATAGATGATAATATTGTCGTTCCAATGAACGTGAATTGTTCTGACATTGATAATGATAATGATATGGATATAATTTGCGGGGCGATGCATTCACCCTATCTGTGGGTAAATGATGGTGAAGAAAACTTCACGAGATATACAGTTGAACCTGATGGAGTAGAAGATGAGTATGAGAATTGGCGTTCTATAGCCGTAGCAGATATTGATTCTGATGGAGATATTGACATACTTGGTGGTGGAAATAGATCACTTGGTGGTGGAAATAGATCAGATGAGATAACTTGGTTTGAAAACACAATGGACCCCTTCTTTCGGTGGCAACAACTACCAGACAGTAGCATTTTCGAAGATGAGTCTCTCCTTCTGAATAATGAATTTCTTGAAAGTCACATACTTTTTTCTGATTTTCATTTTGATGAACTGAATATTTCGACGGAAAATGGTGAGCACCTTCATGGCGAGGTCGTTGAAAATGGCCTAATCATTACGGTTGATCAGAACTGGAACGGCGTGGATTCTCTCATGTTGACTGTAACAGATCCTGACGAGAACAGCGCATCCACATGGTTGCGCTTGACTGTTCACCCGTCCAATGATCCACCATCGGATTTTTCGCTATTAGTTCCTGCCGATAGTTCAGAGGTGAACTGTGATGACGAGACTATTTTCAGATGGGATTCCTCGGTTGATCCTGATGAAGATTCACAGGTTCGTTATTGTTTTTATATTATTTGCCCGTGGGAGTGGGATTTGGGCGATACACTTGAGGTGGATGCGGATTCCCAGAATTTCTTACTTCTGCGCTACAATGCTGGTTGTATGTGGTATGTTTGTGAGTGGTGGGTGGACGCAATTTCTGGCGAAGATACGACCGAGTGCTCAAACCGCTTTGATCTTGTTGTGCATGGAACTGGAAGTGTTTGTGATGAGTCTGGAGCACCTCGCTGTTTTGCTTTGTCCACACCCTTCCCCAACCCCTTCAACTCCACAACCACCATTGGCTACTCGTTGCCTGTTACTGGGAATGTGTCGCTTTCAGTGTATGATCTTTCGGGGCGTGAAGTGGCACGGCTGGCGGATGGCGTGAAACCCGCAGGGACGCACGAGGCTGTCTGGGTGGCGGACGGCTTGAGTAGCGGCGTGTATGTGGTGAAGCTTGATGCAGGAGGTGTTTCGGCACGGGAAAAAATGGTTTTGGTGAAGTAAGAACTGTCATTCCCGCGAAGGCTGGAATCCACCGCATTTCCCCTCCTCCAAGTCCTAGCTTTCCCCTTG
>CAZAGU010000046.1:0-21141 GCA_964484805.1 uncultured bacterium | reverse complement strand
CGGCGTTGGCACATAAATGCCATTCTTTCCCAACTCAGCTAGATCTAGCGGCGTACTGTAACCAGGACGGGATAACACTACCTTGGCATTAAGAATTGCCGCTAACATTTCATCGCTTGACAGATGGTTTATCGTTAAAACATTCTCACTTAACTGGCGCTGTCCGCTCGTTTCCATCATCCCCCGGACGATGACACATTTCAGATTCGTCTTCAGCGCCTGCTCAATAATTGTATCTTCAAAAATCGTCCGCTGTGGCTCAGGACCCGATAAAATCGCCAGAATGTCCACCTGTGGTATCGTTTTTTCATGCCGAATTCCACGGAACCTCGACAACGGACCAATAAAATGTGCATGGTAGGGAGCTTTGTAACTATGGGATAAAATCCCGCTGAAATTGGGCTCGCCTTCGTAATCAGGAATCCAGACCTCACTGTAATTGTTCATCACCAACTTATGAAATCTGTACAATGTAGGTTCGATCCACCGAAGATTTTTCGATCCTAAAATTCTGATTTGATGAGTGATATACACAGATGGGATTCGAGTTGAGTATAACCCAAAGCGGTTATCGGAAATGACCCCGTGAACATGCCCTGTTTCCGCCAGTGTCTTGAGGATTGCTCTTTCACTGGCAGACGCTTTATAGAGCGATGGCATTTGCCGCAACATCGCCACCGCCATGCTCCCGCTGGCAGGATAGCGAATATCATAGGCTGGCAGTTCGAGCGAATCCAGACGGGGATATTCTTCACGGAGCAACGCCAGCGATCTGCCCTCACCACCGATTAAAACCTGATAGCCCTTATCCAAGAGGATATTGATAATGGGGATGTCGCGTGTTGCGTGCCCCAGTCCCCAATCAAGCGGGGCAACCAGGATGGTTTTAGATTTGCTGGAAGATGCCATAAATTCTCTTTTCACTTGGGATAATGTCAGTGTTGTGAATGCTGATTTAATATAGTGGAGATTTTTCAATTAAGAAACATAATAGAGGAGATTCACTGTGCATGACACCTGAGATCGTATATTGAGCAAGATCGGTGAACGTTGTAAACTCATGCCAACGCTCCCATTAACAGATGGCTGGATTGCAAGCCTTATTTTCTGCACCTATATTAATATTTTGAATTGATTTCCCCGTTGTCCATTATTTGGAGTCAAAGCCCATGTCCAACCAGCCCACTCTGCCAACGGCAACTACCACAAGATTGATCGATGCCGCTCAAGCCGTGCTCGGCGATCTTCAATTGCCTCACGAAAATTCTGCTGGTGCAGTCGCCGCTGCAATCCTGACCAATACAGGCAACATCTACACTGGAATCAACATTGATCTCTCCAGTGGTCTAGGTTTTTGCGCAGAAATATCCGCTATCGCGGATATGATTAAACATCGCGAGACTCACATCATCGCCGTGGTGGCGATGTGCGAAGAAGGTGTGCTTCCGCCCTGTGGACGTTGCCGCGAAACGATGGCGCAAATCAATTTCGCAAATTTCGAAGCTCAGGTTATCGTTAGTCTCACCAAAACCACACTGCTGAAGGATTTACTTCCGAATTTCTGGATGGACATCAGAAAGTAGCGTCATCAGCCACATTCATCAAACATTATTTTACCCATGACCAACGCCATCAGCCTTCAACACGCCCGTCAATTCGCCCTTCATCAGCAACTACTTGACCAGCCGAATGCCATTCCGCCAGCGAAAGAAGGTGTCGTTGAGGTTATTTCCACGCTCGGCTATATTCAGATTGACACCCTCGCTGTTGTTGAACGCGCTCATCATCATACGCTATGGACACGGTGTACCGATTACAATCCTCAGTATCTCCATGAACTCCAAGCCGAAGATCGCCGTATTTTCGAATATTGGGGTCATGCCGCCTCGTTTTTGCCGATGGATGATTACCGTTATTACTTGCCTCTGATGAAGCAATATTTTGACCCGGTTGGCAAGTGTCGCTCCAGCGAAGGCGGGAATTATTCTCCACAGATGAAACAGATTTCGCAGATAAAAATAATTATTTTGAAACTGTCCAGACAAGTCGGACATGCCACCCGATACAAGGCTCCAGGGTGGGGTGAGGAAAAATCGTCACTTCGTCACATAATTAGCGGAAACGCTTAGTGGATAGGGGTTAGAAGGTGTGACGGAAGGTGACGGAAGGACGGTGTACCCTTAATCCACAACTGATGAAACAGAGGAAACGGATTGATAATTGTTCCCACGCAGGAGCATGGGAATGCCAAAACTCTCAATCTGGGTTCCCGGGCAAGCCGGGAACGAGGAGAAGAGGGGATGAATGCGATGGATACCTGCCTTCGCAGGTATGACATAAGGAAGAAAAACCTTGAAAATCAAAACTGGGTACCGGCTTTCGCTGGTACGACGTGGTGTGGGGCGGTTGGCGCGCTCGATTATCGTTAAGGTGATTCTCGAACTTTTATAAGGTTGCTTCGGCACTTTGTGCCTCGCAATGACGGGTATTTCAAGCCGGACATGCCACCCGAAACGCCACAATGTCCCTCCACTGAAAATGTGAAGCAGGTCACTCATCCCCGCGCCCTTTACGCGCTTTTCCTGCGAATATCGTTCACACTATCGCCTCCCCTGCTCCCCAAAATAGCAGATAGATTTCATATTTCATTGTAAAAACAACATGTTACACTATTGGCACGCTCCTTGCACATTATAAAAGTGAAAGTGAAACGAAATGAGTTTTTCAAAACCAAAACCCCAACTAACTTAAGGAGTAACATCATGAAAAAGGGAACATTACTAATCGCAGCGCTGTTAGCGCTAGTCGCATTGGGCTTCACTGGCATGAACGCCGTTCAGGCTCAAGGCACCGTTCAAGGCACCGTCATTGATCTCGATGGCGCTGGAGTTGCCGACGCTCACGTTATGATAGTATCCGCAGTTCGCGAACGTGGCGTTCGCCCTCATCACGACAGAGTCGAGACTGGCGAAGATGGCGCTTTCACATTTGCTGAAGTACCTGCTGGTGTTTACCATATCGTCGCTGGCTTATTTGATGTCGGCAATGCTCGCGCCGAAGTTGAAGTCGCTGATGGCGAAGTTACCGCTGTCGAATTACAGCTTGAAGTTTGTGATCGCGAAGACCCCGGTGAAATTGAAACCGGTTCCATCTCTGGTGTCGTTCTCGACGCTGATGGCGAGCCTGTGGTTCGTGCTCGAGTCGCTGTCATGCTTCGCTTGCGCGGCTTTGAAGGCAGAGGCGGCATGAATTTCCGCAACCTGCACACTGTAACCGATCAGAATGGCGAATTCGTTCTGGAAACCGTTCCAGTTGGCAATCACAACATCGTTGCCAATGCAATGAGACTCGGAATGGCTCGCGAAGCAGTAGCTGTTGAAGTCGATCAGAACACCGAAATCGAACTTACGATTGAAGCCCGCAATGGTGGCGGCAACGGTGGTGGACACGGTGGCGCAGTTGGCATCCAAGATCGTCAACGCGACAATCTCCGGTAAGCCACTGGCACCCGATAATACCCTTAGAAACCCGCTTCGGCGGGTTTCTGCTTTTTTTCTCGAAACACCTCTTGCTATTCTCGTGCAAGTGATTATATATTAGTAATATTCAGATATGTTTGACGATAATCACGTCGAAATACAGCACTACATAGCTTACAAGAAAAAGTATTTAATGATGGAGTACAACATGCGAACACTTAGAGTCTTTTTTCTACTACTCTTTCTCCCAACTTTAGTCTTTGCAACTTCTCATCGAGTTGCCAGACTTCTGCCAAACAACCCTGATCGCACCGTCTGCCAAGGACCAGTGCGAGACGATCCGGGACGCGACCGTATTGAGGTAATCAGCTACGAAAATCAGGATGGTCTGAATAACTATCTGACCATGCCAGACTGGACAGGATTCGGCGATCATAGCTTAAATGTCAGGTTTACCCCAGATGAAGCCGAATTCGCGTTAATTGGCTTAGAAGTCGTTTTGTTCGATATGGGTGGGAATAATGGCAACCCCGGGATGACTGTTTCCATTTGGTCAAGTGATAATGACGGCTATCCAGACGAAGATATTTCCTCATTTAACGTGGGAAATGACGATCTTTCTTTCTCTTCTGAAGATGAAATACAGTGGACGGAAATTCTTTTCGCCGATCACGATCAGGACAATCTCCGATTTGAAAATGCCGAAAACTTCCATATTGTATTGAACGTCAATCAAGAGGAAGATTCTGACACACTCGCGATTATAATGGATGACGGCGAGCAGCAACCAACCGATCGTAGTGGTTTCTTCAATGGCGAATGGGAAGTCTGGGATTTGATCGAAATAGCCTATGAAGTTGGATACAATCTTGCCATCCACGCCATCGTCGAATATCCTGATCCTGACCAGCCTGAACTGGTAATTGAACCTATGGTAATAGAAACTGATCTCCTCTCTGGGGAGTTAGAAGAATTTGTTATAAACATGGCAAATGACGGGGCAGGACGGCTCGAATGGGAATCAGCGGTTGAATTTATAGATCAGCCCGGTAATCCACCCGATCAGCCGTGGGTTACATGGATTCCTAGTATGGGTGAGATTGAGCCCGGGGAAGATACTGACATAATTATCGCTTTATCAGCAGTAGGTCTGAGAAATGGCGAATATACTGCGGCCCTCCATATTTTCTCAAACGATCCAGAAAATCCAGATATAGCCGTGTCCATCTTCTTGAATGTCGAAGGCGCGGTAGAACAAGCTCCTATTATTGTCGTAAATCCTGAAGAGATAGACTTCGGCATCGTTGACATAGATCAAGGCATTGACCCGATTCCTCTTGAGATAGCCAATATCGGAAACGAACGCCTCGATATTCACGCGATTACCGCCATCGGCGATTTTTTCACTGACTTTGAGCAAGGATTGACCATCGAGCCCGATGAAAGTGTTACAATAAATGTCGGCTTTGCTCCGCAAAATGCTGGTGTTTCAGAGGGATCGCTAATCATAAACTCAAACGATCCTAACCAGAGCGAGCTATCTATCCATCTCCGCGGGGAACTGCCAGCACCTCCGCAAATTGGCATTGATCCAATGTTCATTTACGTATTTGAGGAAGAACAATTCGACATCACGATCACTAACGCCGGCGGTAGGAATTTAATCTGGACGGCAGCGTGTGATGCTTTCTGGTGTGATATTTCTCCGGCTGAAGGCACTGTACCGCCTGACGATTCAGGAATTCTGACCCTCAAAATTGACACAGTTGGCATTTCAGGTCAATTTATGCAAACGCAAATTGTCTTTGCTTCCAATGATCCCGAAGGCACAGGCGTTGTGGTGGAAGTTTACTATGATGACCATGGAATCGGTGTTGAGGAAGAGGCTGTTATTCCCTCAACATTCAGCTTGAACTCCATCTACCCCAACCCGTTCAACCCGTCAACAACCATCAGTTTCGCATTACCTTCGGAGCAATTGGTTACGCTGAAGGTGTTCGACGCGAATGGTAGAGCCGTCAAATCGCTTCTTTCTGGCGCATTCATGCCAGCCGGTAACCATGAGATCAGCTTCGATGGACATGGTTTGCCAGCAGGCAACTACAACGTACATTTGCAAGCAGGTGATTCCTTTGAGATGCGAGGCATGTCGCTGGTGAAGTAAAAGCCAGTTAATCTCCAAAACCTGAAAACATCCCGCCATTGATGAAATGACGGGATGTTTTTTATCTAAGCTGAAATTCGATTACTTAACCGAAATAAGCTCGATGTCAAAGATTAACATAGCGTTCGGACCAATGTCTGCGCCAGCGCCACGAGGACCGTAGGCTAAATCTGAGGGGATAAATAACTGCCACTTTGCGCCCTCTTTCATCAGTAATAGGGCTTCAGTCCAGCCGCCAATAACGCCATTGACCGGGAAGCTGATGGGTTCGCCGCGCTTGTAGGAGCTATCGAACTCTTTGCCGTTTATCAAAGTGCCACGGTAGTGGGTTTCAACTGTATCTGTGGCTTTCGGTGTGCGGCCTGTTCCGGGAGTGATGATTTTGTACTGCAAACCACTGGCGGTTGTTATGACACCTTCTTTGGTTTTATTTTCTGCCAAAAAAGCAGCGCCTTCTTTAATGTTCAATTCACCTGCCTCCTTTTTTCCTGTGGTTTGTTTTGCCATTCTGTCTTCCTGGAACTGCTGAAGTGTTGCCGCTCGTTCTTCTTCAGAAATTTTCAGTTCCTTTTCGTTCATAGCGTCTGCAAGCCCTTGTGCGATAAGCTCAGAATTCAAACCAAAATCTTGTTGCAGGAAGCTCTGTCCAATATCAACGCCAATGCTGTAACTGACTTTATCAGTCTGAGTCTTGATTTCCACTGGTTGCTTTCCTGCGTTTTGCTGACACCCAACCAAGGCTGCCAGTAGTGCGAATAAAAGAACTTTCTTCATATTCGATCCCTTGTGTTAGAAGTTGTTTCCATTAGGATAACATAAATCGCGCCAAATTCCAAGAAATTTCGCAAATATCCGCCACCGAAAAGAATCTGAAACGATGAAAATAAAATCATCTCAGTAATGTTACCTTCTTCACAGCCGTTTTGGACGCTGAAGTCAGACGAATGAAATACACGCCGGTTGCCATATTATCGGCATTCCAAACAACTCGGTGAATTCCCGCTTCTCCAACCCCTGAGAATAATTCGCCAACTTGACGACCCGACAGATCATAAACGGATAGGCTTACTAGGTCATCATTATCCAGTGAATACTCCAATGTTACTTTGCCGTTAAAAGGATTTGGGTATGCGCCTCTTAAAGCAAATTCCAGCGGCATATTACCCGCAATGTTTACCGAGACTGCAATAAAGCTATCGGTCTGGTAAACCAACCCATCACCACTCATTAACTGGTCAATGGACAATGTTGTTTCAGATGTATCGTCCGTTCGGTTGAGTAACAGAGAAAATGCCTCCTCATCAAACAAGCCGTCTTTCGCCTCAGTCGTCAGATCGTCACCCCAGACTGCCAGCCCACACTTTCCAAAGGCATCGACAATATTCTCGCCGACAATATTGCCATCAACATCCACCACACGAATCAGTGATCCTTCGTAATCCGAATCAACCATCACCAACACGCTCATATTCCTGCCAGTTGGAATGACAGCAGGCTAAAAATGCTGCCGCTCCATGTTTCCAGCCAGATTTTCTTGCTCAGGTGGATACGCGAACGGCGTGTCTTGCGTCAACTTAACGAAGTATGCTTTACCTGGTTGCCACGGTGGCATATTCGAGAAATTATATTCTGGCATAAAAAAATTCTCCATGTCATCTTTCGCATATTGCACATTGTCAATAATCAGCGAAAGGGCGTAAAAATCTGGGCATGACATTTCCAACTCATAAGACGGATAGTATGGCATCAGGTTCCAGTTTGCATTCAGCCAGATTTCCCGATCTGCTGGAACACGCTCCCCGACCCATTGAACTTCAACATCTTCATCAACCTTGACTAGATAACCACAATTCAAATCCCAGAATGGAATGTTATTAAAATCGTATGGAGGAGCATACACTCCACCTGACAAATCCTTGAATAAATCAAGATGATGGCTTTCATCGTCAATGGAAAGTTGCTCCATCATCAGTTCCACGCTAGCGCCAGGGTCTTTGGGATTATCATAATACAGTAGCGAAGGAAAGATATTTAAGGAGATGGCGCTCCACCCCTCGGTCAGCGCCAAACAAACTGGCGGCAATCCTCTTCCTGTCAATGGAATGCGAACATTTTGCTCATCAGGATCATTGGAAATTATCGTCAATAATCCTTGGCATTCTTCCTCTGCATCAGGTGAGAACACAACTCGCAGTTCGATGCTTTCACCCGGTTCGATTTGATATTCATCCTCGAATTCCCCACTATAACGCTCATCCGGAATGTCAATACTTGTAATATCCAACACAGCATCGCCAACATTCGAGACCGTCACAGGCAAATCAAGTTCTTCACCTATTCCACATGCCCCAAATTCAAGCATCTGAGGTTCAATTTGAATATCCGGCATCTCACCAAGAAAATCACTGATGTCAAAAATCACTAAGCCGCCTCGACGATCAGCCACGAAAGCAAAGTTATCTCGGATTGTGATGTCGTAGGCATTATCGTTTGTGTTGTAGGTTGCAAGCTCAACAGGATTTTCAGGATCATCAACGCTGTAAACCCGCAATCCCGAAATGCCATCTGCCACAAACGCCACGTTGTTTCTGATTTCTAAGCTCTCAGCACGCTCGGGTGTATCAAAGGTGTTAACATGCTGAGGATGTTCAGGATCAGAAATATCTACAATGTGTACTCCACTGAGGAGAGCCGAAATATAAGCAAGGTCATTGTAAAGGTAAATTTGGTTACAATGCGCCGCTAGCTGTTCAAAAGCTACTGCGTGTGGGTTTGCAATATTTGAGAAATCAACAACGCGCATACCAACATGCAAATCAGCGATATAAACATAGTTATCTCTATATGCCACATCGTAAAAATAACCGTTCACAAAATAATCTGAAATTTCCCTTAAATTCTCAGGATATGAAATATCAACCACCACCATGCATCATCACTTCCCACGTAGTTGCATTTGAAGCAAGGCGATCCACTTGGCGTAAATTCTCAACATCTGATATATCAATGGATAGCAAACCATTATCGTAATCAGCAACAATGGCAAAATTCTCATACAAAGCCACGCCATTTGCGTCGCTGGCAGTTACTAAAAGTTTCACAAAACTTCAAAGCTTGACAAATTTATTTTTTAATTATACCAACTCGCAAATTATTTCTACGTCCTTAAGTAAATATACGTATTGATACTCAAATCAAGTTTTCGCTTGAGCCATAACCCATCCGCATTGCCAATCGGCAACCCGTTAGTCAAAGCAAAACATTATTTACATTATAAATACCTCTTGCTATTATACTCTCATATCCGTATCATGCTATAATTGACAGCAGAAAATTCTTGCTATGTCGTTTATACAATGTCAAAATTAATTATACTCTTCTTCAATCTGAAGAACTTTGCAACGTACCTCTGGATAAAGGTTTTTGACAATTTTTTTTCCAAGCCTCAAAGAAAGTAGATCAACCCAACTTTAACTAAAATGTGCCGTACTTAATAATAGTAATCATTACAGTTATGAAGATGCACAAAGAAACAAAATACAGATTCTCAAAACAGAGACAGCTTATCCTTGATGAGCTGATTAAAACCAAAGGGCACCCGACTGCTGACGATTTATTTCAGTTGGTTAGGAAACAGCTCCCCAGATTAAGTCTTGGCACAGTGTACCGAAACCTGGACGCACTGCTACAACAGGATTTAATTTCAAAAATTCAGATTGATGGTCATCCCAGTCGTTTTGAGTATAAGGGAAATGAGCATATCCATATTCGCTGCATTCGCTGTGGTAAAATTGAAGATCTGCCATTTGAGCCGATCTTCTCGATGAAAGACGTGAAATTGAAGAGCGAATTCAAAGTAATTGGTTACAATCAGGAATTTATTGGGATTTGTCCCAATTGCTCCAAGAAAAAAGCTTGAAAATATCTATTGACAATTTTTGATCGAGGTCAAAATTTGATCTTAACAAAAAGGACAAATTAATGCCTAGGAAAATCACCAATCGCTTCAGTGTTTCTTATCTGCAAATTCTCGATGAGAACGGCAAACTAGATAAGAAACTCGAGCCCTCCATCCCCGATGATGACCTCATCAGCATGTACCGCTGGATGGTCTTGGCGAGAGAATTCGACGAAAAAATGCTGAAACTTCAGAGGCAAGGCCGCATCGGAACCTTCGGACCCTCCATTGGTCAGGAAGCCGCGCATGGCGTTCCCGCCTATCTCATGAATGAGAAGGACTGGATGGTCGGAGCTTTCCGTGAAGCTGCCGCAAGATTGATTCGCGGAGAATCGCTTGAGCAGGCTTTGCACTTCTACAATGGTTATGAAGAAGGCAACGAGAAGCCAAACACCAACATTCTGCCTGTCTCCATCATTGTTGGTGCTCAGACGCTTCACGCCGTTGGCATCGCCTACTCACTGAAATATCGCAAAGTTGAGGATGCCGCAGTCATCACATTTTTCGGCGATGGCGCCACATCTGAAGGAGACTTCCACGAAGCTTTGAACTTCGCCGGTGTCTGGCAGGTTCCGGTGGTCTTCATTTGCCAAAATAACCAATGGGCGATTTCTATGCCGAGGCGTAAGCAAACAAGAGCTGCCACAATCGCTCAAAAAGGCATCGCCTATGACGTTCCAGGCATTCAGGTTGATGGCAACGATCCTTTGGCGATGTACGTCGCTACCAAGGAAGCACTCGACCTCGCTAAGAGTGGCGGCGGACCAACCTTGATCGAAGCGGTCACATACCGCATGATGATGCACACGACCGCTGACGATCCGTCAAAGTATCGTACAGATGCGGAAGTCGATAGCTGGCGTCCGAAAGACCCGTTGATCAGGATGAAAATCTATCTTGATAAAAAAGGTATCTGGAACGACACCAAAGAAGAAGAGATGCGAACGGCGGTTCGCGCTGAAATCAATGAGGCTGTCAAAAGCTTTGAGTCCAAAGCCCCATTCGATTCAAGCCTCATCTTCGATCATACTTATGGCGACAAGCACTACACGTTTGAAGAGGAAAAAGCTGAGTTCCTCGCGGAACGAGCGAAGGAGAGCAAATAATGGCTAAGCTGAATATGGTTCAGGCGATTAACCTCGCCCTGCATGAAAAAATGAAGGAAGACGACGGCGTAGTCGTCCTCGGTGAAGATGTCGGTGTTGATGAAGGCGTTTTCCGCGTTACTGCTGGTTTGATTAAGGAATTTGGCGAAGAGCGAGTCATGGACACGCCACTTGCCGAGTCCGGTATCATCGGCACGTCCATCGGCATGGCGATTGCTGGAATGAAGCCCGTTTGCGAAATGCAGTTCTCCGGCTTCTCCTATCTGATTATGCACCAGCTTGAAGGTCACGCTTCGAGAATGCGTCAGCGTAGTTTAGGTGCGCTGCACGTTCCATTGGTTGTCAGAATGCCTTACGGCGGCGGCATCCGGGCTTTGGAACACCATTCCGAAAGCCGTGAAACATTCTACGCTCACATTCCCGGCGTGAAGACGATTATGCCTTCATCACCGCGCAATGCACGCGCCTTGATGATCGCTGCAATCGAAGACCCAGACCCCGTCATTTTCATGGAGCCCAAGCGCTCTTACCGCGCCTTCCGTGAAGAAGTGCCAGATGAAATGGAAAGAATGGAAATCGGCAAAGCACAGATCGTTCAGGAAGGCACTGACTTAACCGTCATCTCCTGGGGTGCGATGATGCGCCCGACCATCAAAGCCGTTGAAGAGAGCGCCAAAGAGCTGAACAAGAGCATCGAATTGATCGACTTGCTCACGGTTTCGCCGTTGGATGAAAGAGCGATCTTTGAATCACTAAAGAAAACAGGTCGTATGGTCATCGTTCAGGAAGCGCCGAAGAATGTCAGCATCTCGTCTGAAATCGTCGCTCGCATCAATGACAAAGCGTTGCTTTATCTTGAGGCTCCTGTGAAACGTGTGACCAACTACGGTGTCGTTACGCCATATTTCAGCCGGGAGATGGAATATATCCCTTCACCGGAACGCATTAAGAGAGCCATCAAAGAAACGCTCGAATTTTAAGGAGGAGTTTCCGTGTTTGAATTCAAACTACCTGATCTGGGTGAAGGTATCCATGAAGGTGAAGTTCTGAAGTGGTTTGCCAAGGTCGGTGAAACTATAATAGAAGACGATCCGCTGATTGAGGTTGAGACTGACAAAGCGGCTGTGACGATTCCATCTCCAAGAGGTGGAGTTATCACCAGCCAAAAAGGCGGTTTGGGCGACACTTTGTACGTTGGTGATGTCATAGTTGTGATTGACGACGGCACCGGCGAAGCTGTTGTATCCTCCGAACCCGCAACCGAAGCTGTCAGTTCTTCATCAAAGCCAGTATCCGCAATTTCACCATCAGCTCAAATGCCGGAAACTCTGGCTAAAGAGTCTGGCAGACCAGTTCCTGCAGCCCCGGCAACGCGCCGATTGGCTCGCGAACTTGGCGTGAATATCAATCTGATCAAGGGCACGGGACCCGCTGGTCGAGTAACTCCTGATGATGTCAAACTAGTGGCTTCGGGTGAAAGGCTTGCTACGCCTGTAGCTCCGGCAACACGCCGATTGGCTCGCGAGTTGGGTGTCAACATCAATCAGATCAAAGGCTCAGGACCCGCTGGTCGAGTAACTTTCGATGATGTCAAACTAGTGGCTTCTGGTGAAAAGCCTGCTGCGTCTGCTCAACCCGCTTCTGCAAAGGGAGTATCTGACAGTTGCGCTGTCGCAGAATTTGCCGCGCACGCATCATCAACCATACCGTTCCTCGACATCGAGCAACTGCCGGATTACAGCAAAGAAGGTCCAATCGAGACTGAAAAGCTTCGCTCGATCCGACGTAAAGTGGCTCGCAAGATGATCACGACCAAGGTGCTGGTGCCTCATGTTGTTCACATGGACGAAGCGGATGTAACTGAACTCGATAAGCTCCGCCGAGAAGAGAACGCTCGCCGAGATGGTAAGGGCAATAAGCTGACTCTATTGCCGTTTGTGATTAAATCCGTCATAGCAGGATTGAAGGAATTCCCGGCATTCAACGCTAGCCTTGATCCGTTTAAGGAAGAAATCATCTACAAGAAATACTACAACATGGGTATCGCTGTAGATTCCGACCGCGGGTTGATTGTTCCGGTGATTAAAAATGCCGACCAGAAGAACGTTAATCAATTGACGGATAAGTTGCATGAACTCGCTGATGAGGTTCGCAATAAAACCGTTAACGTTTCTGAACTTCATGGTGGGACGTTTACCATCACCAACATAGGCCCCATTGGTGGCACTGGATTTTTCGCAGCGATAAACTACCCTGAAGTGGCGATCCTTGGACTAGGACGCGCTCAGGATAAACCAGTTGTTCGCAATGGTGAGATAGTCATCCGCAAGATATTACCTCTGTCGCTATCATTTGACCATCGCATCACCGATGGCGCGGATGCCGCAAGATTAGTTTCCGGCGTGGTGAAGCGCCTTTCCAATCCTAACACCATGTTGCTTGAGATATAAGGGAGTCTGAATAATGGTAATGGGTAGTTTGACTCAAGAAGCCGAAGTCGTCGTCATTGGCGGCGGCCCCGGCGGCTATGTGGCGGCGATCCGTCTGGCTGATCTGGGCAAGGAAGTTGTCCTTGTTGAGGAACGTTCTGAACTTGGCGGTGTCTGCCTCACTGAAGGCTGCATTCCTTCCAAGGTGCTGATTAACGTCGTCGAGACCGGCAACTCCGCCGTAGATGCCAAGCGCATGGGTTTGAACGTCGGCGAAGTAAGCTACGACCTGGAAAAGCTGAGAAAATGGACAAGCTCCGTTGTTAGTGGTTTGACTAAGGGCGTTCGCGGCTTGCTCGAGAAACGTGGTGTAGAAATCGTCCACGGTCACGCCGTGTTCAAAGATAACAACACCATCTCGGTTGATGGCGGCAAGGTGACATTATTGTTCAAACATGCTGTCATCGCGACTGGATCGCGCATCAATGAACTGCCAACAGGCTACGATTTACCGCTCTGGTCATCGGCTGAAGCACTGAAACTTCCTGAAGTTCCCAAGCATTTGGTGGTTGTTGGTGGCGGGTACATTGGTCTTGAGCTTGGGCTGGTTTACGCTGGACTTGGCTCCAAAGTTACAATGGTTGAGTTCTTTGACCGCCTCTTATTGGGCGCGGACGCTGACCTCGCCGCGGTGATGATTAAACACTGTGAGGAACGTTTCGAGCGCATTCTTGTTGAATCCAAGGTCGAGAAGGTCGAGTCGGATGGAGAAGGCTACAAAGTAACCGTCGATCACAAAGGCGAAAAAGAAGTCATCGAAACCGACCGCGTTTTAGTCGCTATTGGCCGCAAGCCAAACACAGACAAGCTCGACTTGGATAAAACCACAGTGAAAATGGGCGAGCGTGGGTTGATTGACGTGGACAACCATAACCGAACCAGTGTCCCAAACATTTACGCTATTGGTGATGTCGTCCGTGGTCCTGCCCTGGCTCACAAGGCAAGCCGCGAAGCTAAGGTCGTCGCTGAGGTCATTGCAGATCACAACTCAGAATTTGACAACCGCGCCATCCCAGCAGTAGTGTTCACCGATCCTGAAATCGCCTGGACAGGTTTAACCGAAAGAGAAGCCAAAGAACAGGACGTAAATTACAAGGTTGGTAAATTCCCCTTGCGGGCTTTGGGTCGCGCGCGGACGATGGGCAGAACTGACGGCTTGGTGAAAATTCTATCCGATCCTGAGACCGACCTGATTCTGGGTGTCGGCATGGTGGGGCCTCATGTGTCCGAAATGATTTCTGAAGGCACACTGGCGATTGAGATGGGAGCTACTCTGGAAGACCTGATGGTGACCATTCATCCACATCCGACAATCTCCGAATCCATCATGGAAGCGGCGGAAGTCGCGGCAGGTAGCGCTGTTCATATTATGGCTCCAAAATAAAACGGAATGAAAATGATTGTTGGAGTACCAAAGGAAACGTATCCCGGTGAAAATCGTGTTGCTCTGATTCCAGACATCATTCCCATCCTGAAAAAGTCCGGGTTTGATGTTCAAGTCGAAACCAACGCCGGTTTACCAGCAGGGTTTACAGATAAAGCCTATACCAATAAAGGTGGAACGATCTGCGCCAGTCGGGCGGAACTCTTTGCGAAATCTAATATCATTCTGCAAGTCAGGTCATTAGGCGCTAACAAGGATGTTGGCGCCTCTGATCTGAAGCTCTTTCAGAAGGGTCAGATTGTCATCGGGTTCGCCGAGCCTCTATCTGAGCCAGAGTCTATCAAATTGATGGCTGATACCGGTGTGACCAGTTTTTCGATGGAGCTGATGCCGCGCATCACGCGCGCTCAGTCAATGGACGCTCTGTCATCCATGGCAACTGCCGCAGGATACAAGGCTGTCCTTCTGGCAGCTTCAACGCTTCCGCGAATGTTCCCGATGAACATGACGGCAGCAGGAACGCTAGCACCCGCCAAAGTTCTGGTCATTGGAGCAGGCGTAGCTGGATTGCAGGCTATCGCTACCGCCAAACGGTTAGGCGCAGTGGTCAAGGGCTATGACATCAGACCAGCAGTTAAAGAGCAAGTCGAGAGCCTTGGCGCTAAGTTCGTCGAAGTTGAGATTGATGCTGGAACTTCCGAAGACAAAGGCGGATACGCCAAGGAAATGGGCGAAGAATTCTACCGCAAGCAGCGCGAGCTTATGACCAGCGTCGTCGGCGAGAGCCACGTTGTCATAACTACCGCGGCTGTGCCCGGCAGGAAAGCCCCTGTCCTCGTGACCAAAGAAATGGTTGCAGGCATGGCTCCCGGATCGGTGATCGTTGACCTTGCCGCCGAACGCGGCGGAAACTGCGAACACACCAAACCGGGCGAAGTGATTGTGGTGAATAATGTCACCATTATCGGCTATGAAAACCTGCCCGCGACTGTACCATTTCACGCCAGCCAGATGTACTCAAAGAATATCGCAACCTTTTTGAAGCATCTTGCCCCTGAAGGAAAGTTTGTCTTGAATCTCGAAGACGAGATCACCCGCGAAACTGTGCTGACCCACGAAGGCAAAGTTGTTCATGCAAAAGTCGCAGAACTGCTGGGGATTTCAGGAAATGAAGCTGGAGGCAAGTCAGATGGAAATTGACATAGTCAGTTTGATTACAATTTTTGTCATCGCAATTTTTCTTGGGTTTGAGGTTATCACTAAGGTACCCCCTACTCTGCACACGCCTCTGATGTCCGGGTCGAATGCAATTTCTGGAATTACAATCATCGGCGCGATTCTTTCTGCAGGAAGTCAGCACACAACGTTAACAACAGTTCTCGGTTTATCGGCGATGATTTTCGCCACCATTAACGTCGTTGGTGGCTTTCTTGTCACGCACAGGATGCTGAAGATGTTCCAGAGGGGAAAGAAATAATGTTAGAACAACTCCTTTTCCTGAATATCTTTCAATCGTCCGAAGGTGAATCGCTCATAACCTTGATAAACCTCGCGTATTTGCTCGCCGCTGTGCTGTTTGTGGTGGGTCTCAAAGGCTTGTCGCATCCTCGCAAAGCGGTCAGAGGCAACCTTATGGGTGCGATAGGTATGCTGATCGCTATCGTTGTTACTCTGATTGACAAGCAAATCATCAGCTATGAGTTTATTCTCATTGGTTTGGTCGTTGGAGCAGGAATTGGCGCTATATTGGCGTTGAAAATCCAGATGACAGCTATGCCGCAATTAGTTGGCATTTTTAACGGATTTGGTGGCGGCGCATCGGTGCTTGTGGCTGGAGCGGCTTTGATTGAATATGTGGGAATCACCACCGGGCAATTGTCGCTACAGGTGACTATATCCACAGTTTTTTCAGGCATGGTCGGTAGTATAACCTTCATGGGCAGTCTCATTGCCTTTGGAAAACTCTCCGGGAAGATCACCGAGAAGGCGGTATTACTTCCAGCACGACATCTGATAAACATCGTGCTGGCTTTAGCAACCATCGCGCTTGGCGTGATGATCGTCATGAATCCAACAAACACCATGCTCTACTGGTATCTGGTCGCTACAGCTTCCTTACTGGGCATCTTGCTGGTGATTCCCATTGGCGGTGCGGACATGCCGGTTGTGATTTCGTTGCTTAACTCATATTCTGGCATTGCCGCGGCGGCTACGGGCTTTGTTCTAAGCAACAATGGTCTCATCATCGCTGGCTCACTCGTTGGTGCTTCAGGATTAATCCTCACCAAGATCATGTGCGTGGCAATGAACCGCTCGTTGACCAACGTCATCTTCGGCGTGCTTAACCCCGGCGAACAAGCAACATCCTCGGATGACATTTACGCCGGCAAGATAAAATCAACCTCCGGTGATGAAGTCGCAATGATCCTTGAAGGCGCGAGCAGTGTCATCATTGCCCCCGGCTATGGGCTCGCTGTTTCACAATCTCAGCATCAGGTTCGCGACCTGACTAACATTCTTGAATCGCGCGGCGTGAATGTCAACTTCGCGATTCATCCTGTTGCTGGAAGAATGCCGGGACACATGAATGTTCTGCTGGCTGAAGCCAATATTCCCTACGAAAAGCTGAAAGAGATGGACGAGGTCAACTCAATGTTCCCGCAGACCGATGTTGTCATTGTCATCGGCGCGAACGACGTTGTCAACCCCGTTGCCCGAACTGATCCATCCAGCCCGATTGCCGGAATGCCTATCCTGAATGTCGATGAAGCAAAAACCGTCATCGTCATCAAGCGTAGCCTTAGCCCGGGATTTGCTGGCATCCCCAATCCTTTGTTTACGGCGGATAACACATTGATGCTATTCGGCGATGGCAAGAAAGCGTTACTGGAAATGATAACCGCCCTCAAAGAGAACGGTTAATCAAAATGGATGCTGAAATTTCCAGGGAATCTAACGAAGACTTAAACATCCATGAGTACAATTTCGACAGCGATTTGATCGAATCGGTCAGTGCTTCCCGCGTTCCGGGTTGGAATGTCTATCAGCACATTGAAACAGCAGTGATTTTAGGACGTGGCAGTAAACCAGAAAAAGAGATCAACTATTCCGCTTGCCAGGAAGATGAAACTCCCGTTTACCAAAGACTAGGGGGTGGGTGCGCAGTCGTTCTTGATAGTGGAAATATTATAGTATCTGTGGTGTTGCCAACCACTGGCTTTGTCAACAATCAACAATACTTCAATAAGCTTTCGCAATGGCTGATCAGAAAATTGGAGGATATTGGTGTGAACGGAGTCTATCAGGACGGCACCTCAGATTTAGTTTATCAGGGCAGGAAAATCGGTGGTTCCAGCATTCAGCGCACTAAGGACTATCTTTACTATTCGACGACCTTACTGGTCAACCCTCAGGTGCAGATGCTGGAACGCTATCTAAAGTATCCGCCGCGTGAGCCTGACTATCGACTGGGAAGATCACACAAAGATTTTGTCGGATCGCTTCCTGTGGCAAATGCAGGTGAACTTGTGGAGATTCTAAGCGTTAAACTTAGTGAAGAAACAGTGATAGAGGAACTTAAACAACTTATTTGAGTCAAGGAGTCTGATGTTAGAATTCTTCAAAGATTTTCATCCCATCACTCAGACGCTGATGGGCACAGGTTTTACTTGGTTTATGACTGCTTTGGGGGCTGCTGTCGTGTTTTTCGCACGAGACCTTCCCCAGAAAACGCTTGACGGGATGTTAGGCTTCGCTGCCGGTGTGATGATCGCCGCAAGTTATTGGTCATTGCTCGCTCCTGCTATCGAGATGTCGGAAGGTGGATCCTTGCCCGTCTGGATGCCAGCCACGATAGGTTTTCTGCTGGGTGGCATTTTCCTGCGAGGGATCGATAAAATTATCCCCCATCTGCATTTGAATGAAGACATAGAAAATGCTGAAGGAATAAAAACAAACTGGCACAAAACAACCCTGTTAGTACTGGCGATAACTTTGCACAACATACCCGAAGGCTTAGCGATTGGTGTGGCATTCGGCGCGGTAGCCGCTGGACTGGATTCTGCAACCCTGGCATCCGCCATCGCTCTTGCCATTGGTATTGGCATACAGAATTTCCCGGAAGGCACTGCCGTAGCATTGCCTCTAAGACGTGAAGGAATGTCTCGCATGAAGAGTTTCTGGTATGGGCAATTGTCAGGGCTTCCAGAGCCAATTGCCGGTGTTATCGGCGCAATGGTAGTAATTTACTCCCGAGCAATACTGCCCTACGCTTTAGCATTCGCGGCTGGAGCGATGATCTTTGTGGTGGCTGAAGAGGTCATCCCGGAAGCTAATAGTGAAGGCAACACGCACATCGCCACTGCCGGCGTGATGATCGGCTTCGCGGTGATGATGACGCTTGATGTTGCACTGGGATAGGAAAATGATTTTCGCATGAGAAATTTATCCCACACTGTTGACATGAATGATTTATGTGATTATCCTTTTATTATTAATAATAATGGTAATCATTAGGAATAAGTTTGATTAAACAAACCCGGATAACAAAACAACGGCAAGTTGTTTTAGAAGAGTTGCAAAAGGTTACAACCCATCCTACAGCTGACATGGTTTATGACATGGTGCGAAAGCGACTGCCAAATATCAGTCTGGGAACGGTGTACAGAAATCTTGAGCTACTCGCGGAGCAAGGAATTATCCGAAAGCTCAACATTGACGAACATAAGATGAGATTTGATGGCAATACAAGTAATCATTTCCATATTCAATGTATAGAATGTGGCAAAGTCGATGATGTCAGCATTTGTGAAAACATTGATTGGTTGGAATTAACTCAGGACACGGGCTATGAAATTACTGGTCATAGAATCGAGCTTTTCGGAATATGTCCTGACTGCCGTAGCAAGCAATTACAAGATCAGTAGGTTAGATACACTTCACCTTGAGGAGATCAAATGAATTTCAAATCGTTCGAGGAGATCATTGATTTCGCTGTGAAAGCTGAAGAGGCTGCACAGGCGTTTTACAACAATCTCGCTGAGAAAATGGAACACAAGCACATGAAGACCGTTTTCACAGAATTTGCCCTTGAAGAACTTGGACACAAGAAAAAACTTCTGGACATTAAGGCTGGAAATATCGGCAAAACAAATGTCAAAGAAGTATTAGACCTGAAGATTGGCGACTATCTGATTGATATTAAGCCAACCTCAGACATGGATTTTCAATCAGCCCTGATACTGGCGATGAAAGCAGAAAAGAAAGCCTATGCGCTCTACCTTGATCTATCCAACAAGGTAGAAGACAAGGGCATGAAAGAAATATTCCTGATGCTCGCTCACGAAGAAGCAAATCACAAGCTTCGTTTCGAGATCGAATACGACGATATGATGGATGAAAGGCGGCGGGAGAAATGAACGTTGAAGAAGCGATAGTCAGCGCACTTGATTATGAGAGACGTGTCCGAGACTACTACACCGCAAAAGGAAATGGGATCCCTGACCCTAAAGGCAAAGAGGTCTTCGCTTTGCTAGCCAAAGAAGAGCAGGGTCATGTTGACTACCTCGAATCCAAGCTCAAAAAATGGCGGGTAAACGGCGTGCTTGACAAAGAAGCATTGATAACAACCGTTCCTTCCCGTGAGTGGATTGAAAAAGGTAAAGCAAAGATGAAAGGAGTTCCTCTCAAGCGTGACCTCACATCCGAAATCAAGCTACTCAAAGAGGCTCTCAAGCTTGAAGAGGAAGTCAGTGACCATTACCGACTGCTTGTTGCCAGCCTGACAGACGACGCGCAGGAAATGTTCCGGCGCTTCCTGGCAATCGAAGACGGTCACACTGCAATCGTTCAAGCTGAAATTGACTCCCTGGAAGGCAACGCTTTCTGGTTTGATTTTGCAGAATTTAATCTTGAGGCTGGCTAAAGCCTCATTGTTTCCCAACTGGAAACGCGAGTGTGCGGACAAAACGGTAAAACATAACTGCGTAAGCTTACGCATGGCTCATGTGATGTCAGTCACATCGTATCACTCGCTAAAGAGGCGATTTCGGAAATATCCAATAACGCAGAGAATTGTGCAAAAGGCATACAATTGTTTCATTAAAAAGGAGAAACGATGAGTACCAAAGAACTGCAGGAGCGCTTGATTGATATTCTTAACCGCTGGAAAAAGGTCGAGAATGCTTCCGTCGCTTCAACAGGATCTGTCATTGCGAAAACAGAAAATCCTGTAATCAGAATGGTAATGGAATTGATCCAGCAAGATTCACAGTACCATTATCGCGTTCAAGACTACATGGTCAGCATCCTCGAAGGCACCACAGTTACCTTGAATCCTGATGAACTCGCCGAAGTGTGGGATGGTATTGAGAAGCACATCGAGATCGAACGACACACCATTGAACTGGCAAACGAAGCCAAAGAACTGCTCAAGGGCAGAAAAATGGTAATCCATGAGTACCTGTTGGATTACCTCATGACAGACGAAGAGAAGCACAACAAGCTTCTTGATTCGTTGGAAATGATCAAAAAAGGTATGTATCCCTACGGTTAATATTAACT
>CAZAGU010000045.1:0-21985 GCA_964484805.1 uncultured bacterium | reverse complement strand
TACGTGGAAAATTGAAATAATATCTTTTAAGATGTGCCGTTTTTTCCTGATTTGGCGCTTTTCGGTCTGGCACTACCTTGGAAAAAGGATGGAAGAATTGTTAATCTCTGGAGAGTCTTCAGAACGCTCAGGACAAAACCAAAGCCTTTTATTTTTATTTTTATTAACCAAGATAAATACGTTCAATTCTTTCATTTACTCATCTGATTTCATACATTTAGCTTCAGGTTGCGATAAAGTTTATTTTCAAATCAAAGGAGATGTCAATGTATCATTTTCGCATTTTTCCTCTTGCGTTTTTGCTGATTTGTTTCCTTCTGCTCGCCTGCTCAAAAGACGATCCCGTTTCCTCGCGACCCACAGAGCCTTATGCTCCATCCAATTTGTACGCCACAGCCGCATCAGGTAGTCAAATCAGCCTGACGTGGAACGACGCGTCGAACGACGAAGATGGATTTAAGATTGAGAGAAAGATCGAAGGAAGTGACACCTGGTCACAGATTGCACAAACCGCTGCTGGCGCGAACTCCTATCAGAATACCGGACTGACCCCCAACACCACATATTTTTATCGCGTCCTTGCATTCAACGGTGTCGGGAACTCGGTCTATTCCAACCAAGCATCGGCGACGACCCCGCAGATCATCCCTGTAGCTCCATGCAATCTCCGCGTCACAAGCGCCTTAGCCAATCAAATCAATTTGGCATGGAGTGACAGTTCAGACAACGAAGACGGATTTAAGATTGAGCGCAAGATCGGCGGGGGAGGCACCTGGTCACAGATTTTCCAAACCGGCGCCGGCGTGATTTCCTACCAGAATAGCGGACTGACCTCCAACACAAACTATTACTTTCGCGTCCTTGCTTTCAACAGCGCGGGTAACTCATCCTATTCCAATGAAACCAACGCAACCACCAGTAGTTCGGAAGTAGTCATTCTTAATGAGAGATTCGAAGGAGTTTGGCCCGGCACTGGATGGCAAGTTGCCGGTTCCCCCACATGGAACGATGAATCCTATAATCATCACACTGGGAGTTGGGCGGCATGGTGCGCAGGTTCTAGTCTTGACCCCTCCGTAAGTCCATATGCCAACGATATGGACGCGTGGATGATCTATGGGCCTTTCGATCTGAGTGATGCGGCAAGCGGAAACTTCTCATTTTGGGAGGCTTATCGTACCGAGGTTGACTACGATAGGTGCTTCTTTGGCTTGTCAACCGATGGAACGAACTTCAATGGGTATTCTCGCTCAGGAGATGAATGGACCTGGAGTCAGGTTGATGGCGATTTCACCACTTTCGCAGATCGGAGCTGGATAGGCAATCGTCAAGTCTGGGTTGGTTTTCATTTCTCGAGCGACAGCTCAATCACCGGCGGTGGTTGGTGGATGGACGATGTGTCTATAGTCAAACAGACGCAGGGTGTGCGCGCAATTACCCCAAACGCTAGACAGGAAACTGATGGAGAGGTAATCCTGAAAGTGTTTTCCCCCACAGATGCTCTTAGAGAGCAAAATTTACCGCGGATAAAGAAGGTTGCCAGCAGTCTCCATGGTGATCTCTAGGAAATGATGCTCCCTGATCTAAGAAAAGAGGAATGATTATCTATAAAGACCACAGCGAGCGGGTCACACCTCTTCCCATTCCGAACAGAGAAGTTAAGCCGTTCTACGCCGATGGTACTGCCCGGGTAACCGGGTGGGAGAGTAGGTAGTTTCCGGGGATTTATTTAGAAACCCTGAATACAGAAATGTGTTCAGGGTTTTTTGTGTTTTTGAAAAGAAATATCCAATATAAATTGACATACTTATTATTAAAAATTATAATTGCTGTTGTGCAATGTTAATTAAACCCTTAATTTGAGGAGTATTCTATGGAACAAGACACTAAAAACGCGCTTATGTATGATGCATCAAAGAAATCAACAACGATTGCTTATCTTTTACTTATTTTCTTTGGCACCATAGGAGCACATCGGTTTTATCTCGGTCGGATAGGTTCTGCCGTTGCGATGCTGATAATCTGGGCTGTCTCCTTTGTATTATCTTTTGTTGGATTCGGCTTGTTCGGGTACGCGGTGCTCGGCGTTTGGGTACTTATTGATCTCTTCCTGACACATGGGATTGTTAAAGATTATAATCTCCAGCTGATCAAAGCAATGGAATCATATACAGCGGTTTAGGAAAGTAGCAACAGCGAACTCACCGCTTTCTGACATATATGCAATGAAGGTTTAGCGCAATACAGGGTATTGACTCCAAACGAATTTGCATTTCCTTTTTTTCCCTCAAAAAACTTAAGGTTGCAGGTGAACTACGTCCAAATTTTTCACAAGCACATCAATTCTTCCAAATCACTTGAAAGATGGAATGATAAAGTGTAAAATTGTAATTGATAAATGATATTCTAAGGAAAATCCATGACACGACCAACATTTCGCCTGAAACCAACGCACAAAGCCGTGACGGACTACTACGCCCAGCTCCAGAACTTCGACCAGCACAACGCCAGCCACGAAGGCGCGGTGCGAAGCGCCATGCAAAACCTGATCGACTTCACCGCCAGAAAAAACAGCCTGTCCCTCATCCCAGAATTCTCCACCAAAGCCAAACGCGGGAAAAAAATCCGCATTGATGGCGTGATTCAGGACGACTTCGGCTTAAACAAGGGCAGTTGGGAAGCCAAAGATGTCGATGACAACATTGACGACGCGGTCAAGGCGAAAATCCAAGCCGGCTACCCTCTAAGCAATATCATCTTCGAGAACACCCGAACGGGAGTGCTCTACCAAGCTGGCGCGGAAGTCCAAAGATTCGACCTCACAGACCGCGATCAACTCGCCAGCCTCATCAATACCTTCTTCGACTATCGCGAACCCGAACACGTCGATTTCGAGAAAGCCGTCGATGATTTCAAAGACAAAGTCGCAGATATTGCCCTGCGCCTGAACAGCACAATCAAGCAAGCGCACAAAGACAACAAGCCCTTTCAGATTGCCTTCAACAGCCTTTTTGAAATCTGCCGCGAATCGCTGAACAAGAACATCCGCAAGGACGCCATCGACGAGATGATAATTCAGCATCTGCTCACCGAGAGGCTCATCAGCAATATTTTTCAGAATTCCGATTTCAAGAACCGAAACATCATCGCCAGCGAAGTTGAAAAAGTAATCACCGCTCTGATAGGAGAAAGTTACAGCCGAGAGATATATCTCAGCGGTCTCGACCGCTTCTATCGGGCAATCGAAGCCGCGGCATTGGCTGAGCCGGACTTTGACCGCCGCCTGGTCATCCTCAATAATGTCTATGAAAAATTCTTCCAAGGATATTCCGTCAAGGTCGCCGACACCCACGGAATCGTCTATACACCGCCCGAAATTGTCGATTTTATGTGCAAAAGCGTGGTCGAAGCCTTGAAACGCGAGTTCGGCAAGTCGCTGGGCGATGAAGATGTCGTCGTGCTCGACCCATGCACCGGAACGGGCAGCTTCGTCGTGAAAATGCTGGAGTTGGCGGAAGGGCGCTATCTGGAAGACTTCTACAAAAAGCGGCTGTTCGCCAACGAGGTCATGCTGATGCCCTATTACATCGCATCGCTGACGATTGAGCACAAGTACTTCGAGCGCGCCGGCAAATATGAGTCCTTCGACGGCATCTGCTTTGTCGATACGCTGGATTTAAAAAAGGGCGAGCAAAGAGAGATATTTGTCAATAAAGGCAACAAAGACAGGGTTGAGAAAGAAAAAAATGCTGATGTAACGGTGATTATTGCCAATCCACCTTATAATGTCGGTCAGCAGAATGAAAATGATGAAAACAAGAATCGAAAATATGACCTTGTGGATGGAAGAGTTAAAGAGACTTATGTTAAAGATTCTCAAGCAACTTCAACATCCAAATTATATGATGCTTATGTAAAATTTTTCAGATGGGCATGTGATCGGCTTGAAACTGAAGATGGAATTATTTGCTTTGTCAGTAATAATAAGTTCTTAGATGGTATTGCATTTGATGGAATGCGAAGCCGCTTATTTAAGGAATTTTCAGCAATTTATCATTTAGATTTAAAGGGAAATGTCAAGAAAGATCCAAAACTAAGTGGTACAATGTATAATGTGTTTGGCATTCAGGTCGGGGTTGGAATTACTCTACTGATTAAATCTAAAACAAAAATTACTAAGGAATTGTATTTATACCAGATTGAAAAAAACAGGCTAAGACATGATAAATTAAATTGGATGTCTGGGCAAGACAATTATTCTGTTGTGAAGTATTCGAGAATTAAGCCAGATTCTCGACATTCTTGGATACTTCCAAAGAATTCAGATTTATTTGACAGAATGATTCATATTGGGTTCAAAAAAGGCAAGAATAAAGATGTTGAGAAAACGCATAAGATATTCATCAATTACTGTCTTGGGGTAAACACAGCTCGAGATGCCGCTGCTTATAATTTCAACGATGAGACCTTGAAGCAAAACATCCAAACCCAAATCAACGCCTACAAAGCCGAAGTTGACCGCTACGCAACCGCGGGAAACAATGGCGATGTGGATTCGTTTGTGGATTATAGCGTAATAAAATGGAGCCGCGATCTTAAGCAAGATTTGAGACGCGGAAGAAAAACCGAATTTAGCGATGAAAAAATCAGGCGTTCGCTGTATCGACCATTCACCAAGGAATATCTGTTCTTCGACCGGGTAATGAACGAGGAAGTATATCAATTCCCCACCTATTTCCCCACACCTGCCACCGAACAGGAAAACCGCGTGATTATGTGTTCAAGTATCGCAACGGAAAAGCCTTTTTACACAATGATGACAAACATAATTCCCAATTTGGCATTTGTTGGTTTCGGAAGCCCATGTCAAAATTTCCCCTTCTATGTCTATAACGAGGACGGCGGCGACCGGCGCGAGAACATCAGCGACTGGGCTTTGGCGACCTTCCGCGATCATTACGGCAATGCGGGAATAGGCAAGTGGGACATCTTCTATTACATCTACGCCGTGCTCCATCACCCGACATACCGCACGCTGTTCGGGGAGTGCCTGAAGCGCGATCTGCCTCGCATTCCCTTCGTGGAGGATTTTCGGGACTTCGCGGATGCCGGACGATCGCTCGCGGAACTGCACTTGAACTACGAACAACTCAAACCCTATCCGCTCGACTGGCTCGAAAACAAGGACACGCCCATTGATTGGCGGGTCGATAAGATGCGGCTGACCAAAGACAAGCGGTCGCTGGTGTACAATGACTGGCTGACCTTGGGCAACATTCCGGCGGCGGCGTTTGACTATCGGCTGGGTAACCGGAGCGCGCTGGATTGGATCATCGACCAGTATCGAGTGAAGCGAGATGCTGAGGGCGTTGTCATTTCCGACCCGAACCGCCCGGATGACGAGCGTTACATTGTCGATCTTGTGGGCAGGATTATCGCGCTGTCGCTGGAAACGCAACGGGTTATCGGCGGCTTGCCACCTCTGGAGATAGAGGCGGGGTAACGTATCCTTTGCAATTTCTATTCCGTAGCGGCTGTCATTCCCCTCCCCTCATCATTCCCGGCTTGACCGGGAACCCAGATTGAGAGTTTATTCGATTTGTACCCTTACAATCATCGAGCGCACCAGCTACACCAACACCACGTCGTACCGGCGAAAGCCGGTACCCAGTTTTAATATTTCAGGGTTTCTTCCTTATATCATACCATATTTTTTTTCTCCTCGTTCCCGGCTTGACCGGGAACCCAGATTGAGAGTTTATTCGATTTGTACCCTTACAATCATCGAGCGCACCAGCTACACCAACACCACGTCGTACCGGCGAAAGCCGGTACCCAGTTTTAATATTTCAGGGTTTCTTCCTTATATCATACCATATTTTTTTTCTCCTCGTTCCCGGCTTGACCGGGAACCCAGATTGAGAGTTTATTCGATTTGTACCCTTACAATCATCGAGCGCGCCAACTGCACCTCTTCCCGTCGTACCGACGAATGCCGGTACCCAGTTTTAGAGTTTTGGCATTCCCACGCGGGAGCGTGGGAATGAGTAGCACCCATGATTTTACCTTGTTCCCATGCTTATGCGTGGGAACAATTAATCCGTTTCATCTGTTGTGAATTAAGGCAACAGCGGACTTTTTCCCCTGTTAATTCCTTCCCCATCCCACACCAAGACAATAATCTAACCCGGTAATATCGACACGATAATAAATTGTCCTAGCCAAGTCATGGCAAATGATTGCAAAAATGGCGTTTCAGCACTATTTTAACATTTCTGATGTACAACGAAACGAGATAATACCATGCCGGGTTTCTACCATACTGCAATTTTCTGGATTTACTGGCTCATCGTCGCCGTGATGGGGCTGATGCTCGTAGCAGTGCTCATTAAGGAGCACGATAAAAGCAAGCAAATCGTAGCGGCAATGTTGCTGGTGCCGGTTATTTTACGCTTACTGCTAATTAAATAACCCTGCCCGATGCCGTGAACTGTCATTTTTCGGAGTGATTCCCTTGGTTCTTTTGACCATTGCAATAATCCTGATAATCATCACGCATGCCATACTCCTACCCAGAGTTCATGCCAGAGTTGATGTTGCAATGGATCACGCCGAATATGAGTTCCACAGCATCTGGTTTACCATTAAAGGCGGAACAGATAAGGATTCTACCAGCGGGAGATTTCTGTTTTTCACTTTTCCCAAGCCAGAAAAGCGGAAACAAAGACCTGCAAAAGACAAAACCAAGGGAAAAAATGCAGACGACAAATCTGGCGCAACCATTGACACAGATGATGAGACTTCGGCAAAAGAGCCGATAAAATCATCGAAATCTGCTCCAAAGAAGGATAAACGGAAAAAGGCTAAGAAGAAATCCGAAAAGTCTGGAGATTCTGACAAAGGAAAGGTAACCTGGGCGCAATTCTGGGAAGAAAAAGAACTCGTCTTTGATGTGCTTAAGCGAGTTGTCAGTGGCATAGTTCGCTTTTTCAAGTCAATCCGCACTGACTATCTCGATCTGCGGCTCGAACTGGGGCTTGACGATGCCATGCAGACCGGCATTTTGATCGGCATTCTTCATCCCCTGTTTTTCCTTCAGGGAAAGCGTCGAAATGTGGTTATCGTACCACATTATGATGAATTTGCCTTTGATTTCGCCTTCACCTGTTCATTTTCGCTCAGGCCTATTCAGGTGGTCAATGTCTTTATCATCGAGGCATTCAAGTTCCCATGGCGGCGAAGCTGGTTGTTTGTATATCGAACCTGGATCAAGAGACCCCAAAAAGGAAAATCTGGAACACCAGGAAATGATGTTGCAGTTGAGGTGAACACTTAGATGAACATCGCTGAGATTTGCTTTTCACCTTCATGGGGAGGGCTCGAACATAATTGCGCTTACGACGCATGGCTGATGAAAGAACGCGGGCACAATGTCATCCCGTTCGCCAAACCAGACAGCCCTCTTGCCAAGCATTACATCAACCTGAACATGAAACCAGTTACGCTTCATACATTCAATTATGTCTCCTTGCTGACGACATTCAGGATGTGGTATTATTTCCGCAAATATAGGATTGATGCCGTTCACTTCCACCGCACGCAAGACCTTGCGCCTATATTGGCGGGGGCGAATCTGGCGAAAGTGCCGCGTCGGATTCTCACTTTGCGCATGGAATCACAACGCAAGAAGAAAGATGTTTTCCATAGCTGGGTTTACCGCAATTTGACCAAGGTGTTGACTCTGACGGATCGCATGGTCGAGCTTGTGCGGACGAACGTTAGTATTGATCCCTCGAAAGTCCGTCGGCTCTATAATGGTGTTGATGTCGAATTGCTCCAGAGTCAAGCTGAGCCGCGCCAGATCATTCGCCACCGCTGGAATATCCCGCAAAATGCCTTTGTCATTGGCATCACCGGCAGAATCGAGTCGGGCAAAGGACAGGGAATTGTGTTGAAAGCGGCAGGGCATCTCAGCAACTTCATCCCGAACATCTACATGATGATCGTCGGCGCGGAAACCATAGGTCAGAAGGGTGAAATTGACCGCTTGAAAATGCTGGCGAAGGAAATGAATCTTGAAGACAGGGTCGTGTTCACTGGCTATCAACGACCCGCTGGCAAAGTCGTGCCCGCCTATGATGTGGCAGTATTAGCCACCAGGAAGGAGACCTTTGGCACTGTTATCATCGAAGCTCAAGCATTAGGCATTCCAGTCATTGGCACGAATGCTGGTGGAGTTCCTGAGATCATTGAGCACAAAAAGAGCGGCATGTTATTCGAGCCTGAAAACTATTTGAGCCTTGCCGAACAGATTGAAATGCTCTATGAAGATTATCGCTTTCGCGAGAAACTTGGACAACAAGGCTTAGCGAGCGCTCGAAAAAAGTTTAGTATAGAGCAACATGTCGCCGGGCTTGAGTGCGCGCTGAAAGGCGAATGACGGAAACTCGTGTGGAAAATCCCCTAAATTTAATAGATTCGAACGTATTTTTGATGGATGTTCAAGCATTGAAAAGATTCTGTTTTCCAGAAGACGCAGTTAGTTATTGTAACACTAAGCGGAGTTCACTTGGCGGATAAAAAAAAGAAGGTTTCAGAGCCGAAGCCTGAGGAAAAGAACCCTAAGTCTGCTGAAAATTCAAAGCACTGGCAACGGGTCATCACATACACAATTCTGATATTCGTCGCTTGCTGGGCGAGTGGTCTGCAATTTCTTGAGCTACGTCGAGCCGCGGCAGTTTACCCGTCGGCTACGCTGAGCGACAAGAAGAAACTCAGCGACTATCTGCCATCACTTCGCCATTCGCGTGGTGATAGTGAAGCGCTCATCTTTGAAGGGCGAAATCTCGGTGGCACGATGATGATTCTGGGCGGAACGCATCCAAATGAACCGGCGAGCAATATGAGTGCTGTGATTCTTGCAGAGAATCTGAATGTTGAATATGGTAAAGTCATCGTTATTCACCGCGCAAATGCTTCAGCCTTCACTGCCACGGAACCTCAAGAAGCTTTTCCCCAGGAATATAGCTACGAAAACCGAGGCGGGAGAACACGCTGGTTTCAAGTCGGATCACGTTATTCCAACATCCTCGACGGCTGGCCAGACCCGACGGTCTATCGACACCATCCTTCCGGTCAACTTTTATCGGGACCCGAAACGCGCAATCTGAACCGCTCTTTCCCTGGCAGGAAAAATGGCAGTTTGACCGAGCGCATTGCCTATGCTATCACTGAGGTGGTTCGGCAGGAGAAGGTCGATTTGTTTGTCGATCTGCATGAAGCCGCGCCGGAATACCCTGTCATCAACGCCCTCGTTGCTCATCAAAGAGCTGTGGACATGGCGGCAATGGCGACAGTTGAATTGCAGATGAATGGGATTGACATTGCTCTTGAGGTCTCGCCGGAAAATTTTCACGGGCTTAGTCATCGCGAAATTGGTGATTTTACGGAAACAAATGCCGTTCTTATGGAGACTGCTGGAGCCATGCAAGGCAGGATTCGCGGTGCCACCACTGTCAATCTGATCAAAATAAGCCGTGATCCATTTTATCACAAGGCTTCAGAGCTTGGTAAACTGGCTGTGGATTTTCCCGCCGAAGGCATCTCAATGGAGGTGCGTGTGGGGCGGCATCTGGAAGCAATCAGCGTGTTGAGCGCAACCTGGAGCGAGTTCAACCCCGATAAACCGATCTCTTTCAACCGTGTTCCGAGTTATGAGGAGCTGAACGACCACGGCATTGGTTTCTATTTGAATTAATCGCTCGTATCACAATGTGATGCGCGGATGATCGCAAAGGTGACGATGCTTCTGAAAGTCACTTAACGGTCACGTGGGGATCTATTAATTTTTCAAGGTTAAACAACTGTGAACAAGATGAAAACCATATCAATAATCCTGTTGGTCTTAGTTCTCTCGCTGAATGGATTCAGTGGAGATTTAAAAGCCGATAATGTAAAATCTTACGAACAACCTGTCCTTCTGACTTCGATTGGTCAGGCGGCAGATGTGCTGATTATGAAAGGCTTGTGTAAAAAAGCCGGCGTTGATGTCCAGCTAATCAAGCAAGCTACTGGCGACAGTCTCGCCGGGTTTAAAGCTGTAATCATCGTCGCGGGTGGATCATCAAAAGGGCTTGGCGCGGCAAAGATCGACATTAGCGATGAAGAAGCACGTGGCGCACAACTGGTCGAAGCGGCTAAGAAGGCTGGCATTCCTGTGCTGGCGTTTCACATTGGCGGTGAAGCTCGCCGTGGCGCTCTTTCCGATGGTTTTAACAAACTCGCCGCCAATAGCGCTGAGCTGATCGTTGTGGCTGCCGACGGTGACATGGACAAAATGTTCGCCAAAGCCGCGAAGAAGTCAAAAGCCCGTTACATTCACATTGATAAGAAGTTCGATGCGATTGATGTGTTGAAAGATTTGTTTCCGAAAGTGGAAGCCACAGAAGAGTAAAACTAACCGACCAGGGATTGAAGTAGCGCGCCCGGTATAATATTCGCTTGAGTCAGCATGGCTGAACCAGTTTGAGATTTGATCTGGGCGGAGATGAATTTGCTGATTGCTTCAGCAAAATCAGTGTCTTCAATTTGTGATAAAGAACTTGAATTCTCGATTTTATTGACATTCAGGAAATATACTGTGTTGAGCAACCGCTCGGTATGCGCCGCAAAGCGCGATCGGGCGGTTTCTTTTTGAGAAATGGCGATGTCAAGGGCATCAATTGCTGATAATGCTCCTTCGCCTTCATCCAGACTCAGATTATTTAATCCGAGAGCTTCAGCCGTAAGATTTGACTTCTGAATGTAATAGTAATCTTCGTTTTCGATATTATTTGTGCCGACGTGAACCTTAATTGACCCTTCATCGGCAATGCCATTCAATTCCTCGTCCAGATTATAAAATATGTTGAAAGCTGCCGTTTCGCCAGCCTGAAGGTCCCATGCCTGCAGTGATGGTCCTTCGGTTACATCCGAGATTGACATTGTCGCCGTGTTGGGCGGAACATCGCCAGTATCCACAGCCCGAACGCTCACTCGGTTAATTCCCTCGTGCAGTGTGATTTCCTGCGACTGAGAGTCCTCGGTATTTTCTCGCGGGATGGAAAAATTATCCCAGATTACAGCGCCATCAACGTCAACGGTGATAGAATCATTATCCAGAAAGGCATGATCCCAGATTGCCAGCGTGATGTTTTCCGAGCTGACTCCAACAGTGATGTCTTGCATTCCACCAGTTGGCGGCAGGTAGCCTTCGGGCAAAGCTGCCTCGTTTGCCTGATACGCCAAGGGGTGAATTTCGTTGTAGCTTGTAACATTAGCGACGCGGTCAACTTCATTTCGGAGTTGAACAAACTGGGCTTGCAGGTTAGATCGGTCGGATTTTGTGAGAGAGCCGTTGGAAGCCTGAACGGCGAGCGATCGCATATCAACGAGCATGTCGCTGATTATGTCGATGCCGCCTCCGGCGGTTTTCAGCAGGTCTATTACGGTGTTTGCATTGCGCTCGGCTTCAATTAGAGATGCAGCCTGAGCACGAAAACGCCCCGCGATTATGATCGCCGCAGGATCGTCGCCCGGAGAATTAATCCGCTTGCCGGATGTAAGACGCTCAGTCTGAATGTTAATATCGCTGAGCGAATTTCGTAGTAGCCGCTGAATACGCAAAGAGAGTGGATTCTGATTTCCGCTGTGAATCCGCATGCCTCGTGTTCCGTAACTTCGTAAAGCTTCTTATCTCTTTTTATCGGCATCGTAGTCGGGAACTTAACGTGATGCTTTCACTTTGTGAGTGAAGGAGCAGTGTTTCGATGCGATGGGCTCTACATATTCAATTTCTGACAAATATTTGTGGAGTATATCTATTATGAAATACATTTCCCGGAAGGAAATTCCCTCAGGGAATTGTATTATTATTCCTGAAATGTCAGATTACATCTTCGCAATGTCAATTACCTGAAGTGGTTCAGCCATGCCTCTGAAGCCATCTCCTTTGGCTCGCTGTTGCCAGTCTTTCATGTTATTGATGACATTGTCCTGATAGTGCCAGAGTAGCATCTTCCGCTTTGTTTCATCGGGAAGTGTTCGCAATTCGTTGTAATGGGCATGGATTCCCGTTTGTAAGCCATTGGTCTCACAATCGTGAATGATGATGTCGGCTTCGTTGTAGTAGTCTTCCAGATAATCCGGAGTGAATAGGGTGTCGCTGGTGATAAATATCTTTTTATCATTATCCAAAACGTGTATCATTACTCCGTATGAGAACAGCCTTTGATCCATTGTGAAAATATGGAGCGCTGGAACGATGTTAAATTCGATTCCTTGCCAGAAGAAGGGTTCTTTGAGTTTGATTTTGTTGATGAAGAAGTAGTCATCCAACTGCATGAGTTTGCGCGCGGAGAACCTTAAACCACCCTTCCAAGTATTATTCCAGAGGGAGTCGGTCAGTTCTTTCTGGCAAAAAAGCTGAATCGGCAAGCGCCGGGGTCCAATTATGGACATTGTGGCGAGGTACTCAATCCCGCCTGCATGGTCGGCATGGGCGTGTGAGACATAGACGGCTTCTATGTCTTTAGCCGAGAGATTACATCGCGTTAGAGCGTGGCGAATATCTGTTCCGGCATCAATCAGCATTGAACTTTTATTCTCAGTCAATAAAAGATTTGAATGGTAGTTCTTGGTGCTAAATGCTGATCCAGTTCCTAAAAATTGAATCTTCATAATCCTTGTCCCGATTAATAATTTGGTGCAAAATTTGAAAGATAAATTTAACGAGCAGTGCAATCAACTAGGCACATGTAAATGCAAATAATGAATGTTAAATTCCCCAATTATTGAGGGATGCCACCTAATAATGCCTGATTACACAAAAACAGCTAAGAGATTTCTTGAGCAACCATAAATTATGGTTTGGTATATAGCAACCCAAGTCGCTATCTCGCCCAAGCACAAGTGTATCATAAGGAAAATTTTGTGAAAATGCAACTTTTTTTCTATCAGGAAAAAAAATAATGCAAACAGTCGTATATTTGCGATAATTCTTATTAATTCTAGTATATGTTAGTCTGGATTTTGTAAATTAGACTGGCATGAGACATGTTAGGTGTTCAAGAACCTCACAACCCGCTGATTGGCTTTTAACGGCTGAAATTTTTACAGAGAAACAACTCAATGCGCAACAGCATAACTATCACCTTGTTTTTATTGATTATATCATTGCCTGGCATGGCGCTTTGTCAGGACATGAAGCCTGAAATTTCTCTTCCGTTGGTATATCACATCGGAAAGGGATCAGGGCAACTAACATTAATCGGTGTCAGGCATACTGCCGATTATCTTGACCCTCAGATTAAAACGATCGTCAGGGAGTGGGATCTACAAAAACCAGACATCACTTTTTGTGAAGGTGGCATCTGGCAGCTTGAGCCATCTCTGCAAGCTGCTGTTTTATATGGAGGTGAAGGCGGTTTGTTGCGATTTCTTGCTGAACGCGACACAGTGCCGATAATGAGCCTCGAAATGCCCGATAGCTTGCAGGTCTTAGAGCTTATCAAAGACTATCGTGTCGAGGAGATCAAACTATATCTGGTTATGGAATATATCCCTCAGTATTTTCGCATGTCTCAGCGCGGGAGCTTCGATATGTATGTAGCCAAGGCGATTCGTTCGGTGAATAAAATACCAGGACTTGACGGCTATTTACGGAACATTGCTGAACTTGGCGAGAGTGTGCGGGGCTTGTTGCCTGAACTGGGCGACTGGCGACGGGTGGATGACCGCTGGACTAGCCCTGTTGATTCGCTCGGCTACACCAATGATATTGCTCGCAAGCGGAGCGCGATGCGAGACGAATACATGAGCAGGCTTCTGTTGCAAACGATGATGAATGAGAAAAAAGCCATTGCTGTCGTTGGCTTGTCTCATGTGTTGAAAGTTGAGCCTGTTTTACGGGCGCAGGCGGAGTAATGTTCAAATGTTACTAAAGCAGATAAAAAGAGATTGAACTCTTTGAATTTCTATATTACCTTTGAGAAACATCCGGCTGGAAAAAACCACACCGGGTGTTTTTTTTAGATCACGATTGCAGGAAGTTGAGGTGAGATATGGATAGTGCGGCGAAACCGATTACCACAACCCGCTTAGTACGCATGAAACGGCATGGCGATAAAATCGTGGCGCTGACAGCCTATGATGCCACTTTCGCCCGGCTTGAGGATGAAGCGGGCATTGAAGTCATCCTCGTTGGTGATTCGATGGGCATGGTCATACAGGGCTTTGAAACGACGCTACCGGTTACTTTGGATGATATAGTATATCACACGAAAGCTTGTCGGCGAGGGATCAAGCGGGCGTTGCTGGTTGCGGATATGCCATTTATGAGCTATCAGGTATCTGTCGAGGAAGCATTGCGCAATGCGGGTCGTTGCATCAAAGAAGGTGGCGCGGATGCCGTGAAGCTTGAAGGCGGCGTGAACATTGCCTCTACCGTGCAGAGGTTGGTGGAAGCCGGCATTCCAGTGATGGGTCATATTGGAATGCAGCCGCAGCGAGTGAATCAGTACGGCGGCTATAAACTTCAGGGCAGAAGCGAAAAACAGATGGCTGCCATCTTGGAAGATGCCAAGGCGATTGAACTGGCGGGAGCTTTCTCCGTGGTGCTGGAAAAGGTACCGAGGGGATTGGCTGCCGAAATCACTAAGCAATTAACCATTCCGACCATCGGCATCGCATCGGGCGCAGATTGCGATGGGCAAATTCTGGTGAACTATGATATGCTTGGCCTGGCGGATCAATATCATTTCAAGTTTGTCCGTTACTATGCTGATATGGCTAATTCCATTCGCGAGGCTGTGAATCAGTACGGCGAAGATATTCGTTCGGGTGGTTTTCCGTCGGATGATGAGTCGTTTGAGTAGTGAATTTTTCATTTTGACAAGCCGTTGTCCAAAATAAAACAATGGCTTGTCAAGTGAGAAATCTGAAAGAAAATGAGACAATGACTGACTAAGTTACATGTCTCACTTGCCCCATTTTGCCAGCGCTTCCCAAGCCGCCTGCGTCACCGGTAAAGCCCCGTCCATCACTCGCTGCTCAAGAACGGGCAACAATGCTTTAATTTCCGGGCTCCGGTAGAACATCTCCCGCAATCTCTCATCAATCATGCTATGAAGCCACTCCAGCGATTGATGCCGCCGACGCTCATGCCACAGTCCAGACTCCTGCGTAGCGGATTGAAACCGCGAAATTAAATTCCAGATGTCTTCAATTCCGGTCTCAGCAAGCGCCGAAACAGTAAGCACTTCCGGATTCCAACCGCCTTCAGCACGCATGAAATAATGCAATGCCATCTCATACTCAGCCTTAGCCCGACGAGCAGCAAGGGTGTTATCCCCGTCCGCTTTGTTAATCAGAATCGCATCCGCAATCTCAACCACACCCTTTTTAATGCCCTGAAGTTCATCGCCTCCGCCAGCGATCAGCGTTAGCAAAAAGATGTCCACCATCGACCGCACTGTGATTTCGCTCTGCCCGACACCAACAGTTTCAATGAGAATGATATTATAACCCGCCGCTTCAAACAACCGCATTGCCTCGCGGGTCTTCCGAGCGACACCACCCAAAGCGCCGCCAGTTGAGCTGGGGCGGATAAAGGCGTTCGGTTCACGCGAGAGTTGCTCCATGCGGGTTTTATCGCCGAGAATACTGCCCTTGGTCAGGCTGGATGAAGGATCAACCGCCATGACCGCTACCTTGTGACCTCTGGCGGTGAGGAATGTCCCCAGCGCCTCGATCAGTGTGCTCTTCCCAGCGCCCGGCACACCGCTGATTCCCACTCTGATAGCTTTGCCAGTCTTAGGCATGAGCGCCTGAAGTAAATCCTGTGCCTGTTGCTGATGAGCGATGGCGTTGGATTCAACCAAAGTAATCGCTCGGCCTAAGATCGTTCGGTCGCATGCCAAAACACCACGCATGAACTCTTCAGTTGAAAGGCGCGCGCCATGTTTTGAAGTTTTCGTGCTTTCAGGTGTATCGTTGTGTTGCCCAGGCATTCCGTCGTGCCCGCCGCTTAAACCCTTCATCACCTTTAAGGCAGAATTATGCTCGTTGGGATCGTTTTCTTGCTTTTTCAAAATCGTCAGCTTTGTTTTGGAATTAGCGTCATTAACACATATAAGTTAAGATAGAATGCCCAATCCAAAAACCTTAAAACAGCAGAATATTCCTAACAGCGTAATTCTCGAAGACAACTTGGCGTTCGGGACTTTATTTCACTTGCATAAGCTGATATTTTTCCTTTCATTACTCCTGAAATTACTGCGATGTTTAAGATGGGGTAAAAGTGGCGAGAGTGGTTTTTAACTGTCTCTTAATGTTAAATGCCATTTGTCGAATACTCAGACTGATGATACTTCAGGTGAGACATTGACCTTGATAATCAACCAACAGGATTATATTTTATCCGTGTTGATTATCATGGCGGTCACAATGTGCAAAGGGCAATACTACTCCGCTAGAGCTTTGTAAAGATTTTAAACCCGCAAACGGTCGAACAGATTCAACAGGAGCAAATTGAGCAAGCAAAATATCAAGAAGATCATTGATCCCGAATGGTGTCCGATCACTGCCGAAATGCTCAAGCCTGGCGCGATGCATCAGGTTGTGCTTCAGCAGAATCCACTGTTTGAAAATCTGGGGAAACGGGATTGGTGGGAGTTGACAAACCTGTTTCACGACAGGAATTTTCAGTCCGGTGAGATGATCTTTCAGCAGGATACTCCGGGGATGGGAATGTATGTCATCATTCACGGAACCGTGAAAATTGTGTCTGAACGAGGCGAGCAAGAAATTGAGCTTGCTGTTCTGAAAGATGGCGAGTTTTTTGGTGAGATGTCGCTGATTGATGAAACAGCACGTAGCGCCAGCGCGGTTGTTAGCGAGAAGACTCATGCCATAGCGATATTTCGTCCTCAACTCGAGGAATTGCTGAATCGGCGTCCAAAATTGGGAAATAAGATATTAAAGAGACTCTCGATGATTATTTCGCACCGATTGAGGATCGCAAATCAATTGATTTCGGAGTACAGCCAGAATTACCAAGAGATTGATGAACCATGATAGAATTAGTGTCGAAAAGACGGTTGATCTACCGACGAGTATTTCTTGGCACGATTTCCCTTGCAGCGATCATTATTGGGCTAATAATTTTTCCCATTGTTAGTGATCTGATTGTTGTTACGATTGTGTCGTTTGTGCTGATGTATATTTTCCGCCCCGGAGTTGTGCTTCTAGAAAGGCGGGAAATTTCCAGACTCGGCGCTGTGGTAATTTTATTTACCTTGGCGACTGGCATACTGATCGTCGTTTCCATTTACTTTTTCCCTGTGATTATACGTGAATTTCTCACGTTGGGAAAAGATATTCAGGACTTTGACTATATTGGAACATATAAAAGTGTTGTTGACTGGATAAACGGCTGGATACCTGAGGCTGGTGAACGGCTGAAGATAAACCCCGACTGGGCAACAACTTGGGCATCGGAAATCAGCGCGGCGATTGGATCATTTCTTAAGAAATCGGTTGTGTTGGTTGCTGGAGCATTTAATCTGATTGTATTGGCAACAGTAGTGCCGTTCTTAACGTTTTTCCTGCTGAAAGATGGACCAGACATTTCCAAGAATTTCATCAAGCGCGTTCCAAATCGTTTTTTTGAAATGACACTCTCTTTGTTGCATCGAATTGATGATAAACTTGGATCATACATCCGCAGCATCTTGCTTGAGTCTCTGATTATCTGGCTGATGACCTGGCCAGCGTTGGCGTTACTCGGGATAAAATTTTCACTGGTGCTGGGACTTGTGCATGGAATTTTGAACATGATTCCTTATTTTGGTCCTTTGGTTGCTTATATCCCCGTTACCATTATTGCTCTGATTAGCTACTCAACGCCGGGTTGGGGGATGTTCTGGGTGATGGTGGTCATGCTGTCGATTCAGATTATCGACAATATCTTGCTTAAACCGTTGATTGTTTCAAAATCGGTTAAACTTCATCCGGCGATAGTGCTGGTAGGGGTGCTGGTTGGTGGCAAATTGGCGGGGGCTGTGGGGATGTTCGTTGCGGTGCCGCTGTTTTCAGTGATTCAAGTCATCATCGTTGACCTGTACGAGCACCTGAAAAACTACAAGATTATTTAATAGAGGAGCGAGATGGCAAAAAACCTGTTCCAGAAAATCGCTGATGGTGAAATACCAGCGGATATAATTTACAGCGACGATGAGATCGTAGCCTTCAAGGACATTAATCCGCAAGCTCCATTTCATGCCTTGATCATTCCGCGCAAACCAATCCCGACAATTCTGGATGTTCAACCTGAAGACTCGCTGTTAATCGGGCGGATGTTTCAGATTGCCAATAAGCTCGCTCGTGATTATGGCTATGACGAAAACGGATTTCGACTTGTCATCAACTGCAAAGAGTACGGCGGTCAGGATGTCTATCACCTGCACCTGCATCTGTTAGCCGGCAGAAAAATGACTTGGCCGCCCGGATAGTCTGCCGCCCAAGAACAACATATTCAAGTTTGGTAATCGTTAGCTGATTAACAGATGATAGCTTAAACACCTCAAGGAACAAGATGAAGAAATTCATTCTTCTGTTACTATTTTCCGTATTTATTTTTGCCGGATGTGCCTCGATTATCAGTGGCACAAGGCAAAAAGTTTACATCAATTCCAGTCCTGACGGAGCTCAGGTGTTCATCACCAATAGTTATGGCGTGTATGTTTATTCGGGTGCAACTCCACTGTCATGGCGGCTCAAGCGGGGCAACGACTATGTGGTCTCTATTCAAATGGAAGGCTATGAGGAGCAGACTGTTTTTATTGACCGCCAGTTCAACGGCTGGTTTGTTGGAAATATCCTTTTCGGCGGGCCTGTTGGAGCAGTAATTGATGTCATTGACGGCGCGATGTGGCGACTTGACCCCGACAGCATCCATTTTGAGCTAGTACACACGGTGAGCAATGGTCAGGAATTGGACTATGTGGTCGTTGGGCTGAAAGATAACCAGAATCGACTCCGCACCAAAGCCATTCCAATCGTTCCGACCATCCTCCAGCCAGATTCAAATCAGTGATGACTGGACTCTTTTCAGTTATTTCTTTGTTCTCACCTGAAAGCAACGAGGAACGCCCATGATAGAATTCAATCACGCCATTCCCTGGGATTTAATCGCCCGAATACTGGTTGGATCATTCCTTGGCGCGCTCTTGGGGCTTGAGCGTGGCATTCACGGGCAAGCAGCCGGTTTGCGCACTCATATTTTGGTCAGCACTGGTTCGGCAGTATTTATGATCCTGTCCATTAATGTGGCTAATTTTGGCGTTCCGATTCTACCGGAAATAACCCGCGTCACTGATCCCGGCCGCATTGCCGCTCAGATTGTCACTGGCATCGGTTTTCTGGGCGCAGGCGCGATCATCAAGGATGGATTCACCATTCGCGGCTTGACCACTGCCGCAAGCCTGTGGATCACCGCCGCAATAGGCATGGCAGCAGGGGCTGGTTTTTTCTTCATCGCGTTCATTACCACAATGATAGCGCTGTTCTCGCTGGTGGTGTTGCATAACATAGAGAAGCTTTATCCTAAAGATGTGTATCGCGAGCTGAAGATTACAGTGCCATTGGAAACCAATGTTTCACAAATACTGGCGCTCGTTGAAAGCCATCAGATTAAAATCATTCATTTCGACTTGAAGCGCGACTACGACCAGCAATTGATGATGGTTGAGATATTTTTAAGGCTGATTCATAAAAGCACTGCCGACAGCGCATCCCACACAATCATCGAGGCGCTGGAAAAAGCCGAAATTCCGATGAGATCGGCTGAGTGGAGGCATGATTAGCCGAGAAAAAAAGGGGCAACCCTTGCGAGCTACCCCTTGGTGAAGAGGAGGAGTCTTGTCTTGAAGCATATTAGCTTCATCTATAAATACGCCTGCAATTATTCAGTGTTTGAGAAAGAATGATCTGTCAGAAAAATGAAATTGTGCTCGAAAAGTTGAAAATATTACATTGAATTCGATATTTGTTGACACAAGCCGGATAGTTCTGTATAATATAGATCGCCTCAAGATTGGGGTGCATGGGCGGCGTAGCCAAGAGGCTAAGGCGGAGGTCTGCAAAACCTCTATTCATCGGTTCGAGTCCGATCGCCGCCTCTACGTTTCGAGGAGTTGCTTGACTGCCGGGATGGTGGAATAGGTAGACACAAGGGACTTAAAATCCCTCGGACTTTTTGTCTGTGCCGGTTCGATTCCGGCTCTCGGCACCGTTCCAAAGAGTGAAGGGGATGGATGCAATCCTTCCCCTTTTTCTATTTGCATGAGAGATTATTCACAATGACAAGATTAGAACTGGCACGCGATAAGCAATTGAACGCTGAGTTCAAAACGCTCGCAGCCACCGAGAAAATGGATGCCGATGTTTTCAGACAAGGTGTCGCCGATGGAACGATAACCGTTTGCGCGAACTACGCCCGCAAGGTTAATCCGGTTGCCATTGGCAGAGGCACACGGATCAAGGTCAACGCCAACATCGGCACTTCGTCTGATGCTTCCTCCATTGATGAGGAAGTCGAAAAGGCGCTGATCGCCGTGAAATACGGCGCTGACATGATAATGGATCTTTCCACAGGTGGCGACATCCCTGAAACCCGCCGACGGATTCTGGAAGCGGTTGATGTTCCGGTTGGAACCGTGCCGATCTACGAGGTCGCGGTCTGGGCTTCGAAAAACCGCAAGGGCATGATCCACATGACAGCCGACGACCTGTTCCGCATCATCGAGGAACAGCTTGCTCAGGGTGTCGATTTCATCACCGTTCACTGCGGTGTCACCATGGGCACGGTCAACAGACTGCGCGAACATGGCAGATTGACCGACATTGTCTCACGCGGCGGAGCGTTCGTAGCGGAGTGGATGCTATTCAACAAGAAGGAAAATCCACTGTACGAACAATATGACCGCCTGCTTGAGATCGCCAAAAAATATGACGCTGCCCTTTCGCTTGGCGATGGGCTTCGCCCCGGTTGCCTTGCCGATGCTACCGACCGCGCTCAGATCAGCGAATTGATTGTGCTGGGCGAATTGGTTGACCGCGCTCGCGATGCTGGCGTGCAGTCAATGGTTGAAGGCCCCGGACATGTTCCGCTGGATCAGGTCGAGACCAACATGCGCATCATGAAGAGCCTTTGCCACGATGCACCGTTTTATGTGCTTGGCCCATTGGTGACGGATTCTACCGCGGGTTACGACCACATTTCCTCCGCGATTGGCGGGGCGCTGGCGGGATGGGCTGGCGCGGATTTCCTCTGCTATGTGACACCGTCCGAGCATTTGGGTCTCCCTGATGCCGACGATGTGAAGCAGGGTGTGATTGCCTCACGGATAGCGGCGCACGCGGCTGACATTGCCAAGGGATTCCCCGGCGCTCGCGATTGGGACGACGAGATGAGTCAGGCGCGCAAAGACCTGAACTGGGATAAGATGCTGAGCCTGTCGATTGATCCTGAACATGCTCGTGAGGTGCGTGCTCGCAGTATGCCGGAGGACGAGGAAGTCTGTACAATGTGTGGAGATTTCTGTGCGGTGCAGCGAATGGGCAATGTTTTGGGAGTAACTCGCAAGAATGATCGAAATATTGACCGCAGGAGTTGACGGCGGCAATTTCAGTGATTACATTAAAGGACGTTTTTGTAGGGCGATTAGCTCAGCTTGGTTAGAGTGCTTGCGTGACATGCAAGAGGTCGGTGGTTCGACTCCACTATCGCCCACACAAATTTCACCCCTTGTCGGAAATCCGGCAGGGGGTTTTGTGGTTTTTGGGGGAGTTGCCTTGACTTCCGCAAACATTTTAGTATATTACAAAAGTTGGGTGAAATCGCGATGGAATAATTTACCCTAGTTGGGTGAAATCGCGCTGGAATAAT
>CAZAGU010000044.1:0-22098 GCA_964484805.1 uncultured bacterium | reverse complement strand
GATCTGTCTCAAAACCTCCAAACCATCAACCTTAGGCATCCGAATATCAAGCAACAACAGGTAGCCGGCGCCGATCTGCCGATGCAAGCCAGCCCCAGTCCGGTGAAGAAAATTCAATGTTTCCTCACCGTCTCTAAAATGGAGAAAAGAATTGGTCAAGCCTGCTCGTTCAAGGTTGCGTCTGATTAGAGCCGCGTGACCTTCATCGTCTTCAGCGATGAGGATGACAACATCATCGTTCATTATCGTTTACTCTGCTGATCTTTGCATTATGTGGGAAAGCTATGTAGAACGCGCTACCTTTCCCCGGTTCTGAATGAATCCAGATTTTTCCGTTATGTTGTTCCATCAATCTCTGCACAATTGTAAGCCCCAAGCCCTCGCCATTGCTTGAGTTGGGGTTTAATTGGTGGAAAATTTCGAAAATTTTACTGTGATTTCCCTGATCAATTCCTATGCCGTTGTCTTTGAAACAATACACCACGAAATCATCCTGCTGTTCGCCGCTGACGTGAATTTCACCTGGTCTGTCTGGATTGAGGTATTTGATGGCGTTGTCTATGAGATTTGCAAACACCCGCTCAATACTCATTGGATCTCCAACACAGGGCGGCAAATCTTCCACGATAAGGTTTACGCCAGTGTCCAAAATCTGAAATTCGATAGAGCTAATCACTTCTTTCATAATAGCATTCATATCAACAGGTTGAAGATTGACTTCCTGCCTGCCCAAGCGTGAAAGTTGCAACAACCCGGCAAGTAATGAGTCCATCTTGGCGACGCTCTTATGAATGTAATTTAATGCCAGAGGAATTTCATCATCAAAAATCGGTTTAAGAGTATCTGTGGTCTTTTTACTGATCTTTTCGGTCTCCAAGACTTGATTTAAGACTTTCAGCGAAAAATCAAGCTCACGGGAAAAGCCTTGAATATTAACCAGTGGTGTGCGCAGGTCGTGGGATGCGACATGAATGATCTGCTCAAGCTCCTTATTGGTTTTGCCTAGCTCGATGTTCAACCGTTCCTGCTCCTGCTGAGCAAATTTACGTTGCGTGATGTCAATAAAAGACCCGGCATAGCAAAGCGGGGCGCTGTCTGGGTTAGCAACAAGGGTAAGTTGCCCGATGGCAGTAAAACTCTCCCCATCGGAATTGGCAGATACAATTTCCCCGCCCCATTTTCCAAGCTCATGGAGTTGCTTGAATGCCATCCGTCCTTCGTCAACATTTCGCCAGATATTATATCCGTGATGGTTTATCAATTTGCCAGAGTCATTGACTTTCCAAAGCTTAAGAAAGGCATTATTTACATAGGTAATTTTTCCGAGCAAATCGAAGATTGCAAAGGCGTTTATAGATGACTGGAGTGCATGGTTGCGAACGAGCAAAACCTGTTCAACGCCCTTGCGGGAGATGATCGCTGTCAGGTGCTGGGCGATGACCTTTATTCGATTCAAGTCTTTTTCTGAAAAAGCATCGGCTCTGGAAAGCCCAAGCAATCCAATGCTGTTCTTGCCTGTGACTAGCGGAACAGTTATCAACGAATTGACACTTAGAACGCTGGATATCTTCCTGACAAATCGACTAATATTTTTCTTGCCAGCAAAATCACACAAAATCTGACAAATAGCGACTTCGTCATTGATCAAATGGGATTTGCCGGAATGACAGATTTTCCAAAGTTCAGATTTTTTTGATAATGGAATGTTGATTTTTTCGGGCGGTGCGAAACTGAACATATCAGAGATTGTCCTACGGACATTCGCAGAAAGTACTCGTGGGTTCTGGAGCTCAAGTTGAGTATGATCTTCGTTAAACAAATATACGGCCAGCGCGTTGCAATTAAATATCCGACGCATTTCTCGAGAAAGTCGCTCGATCACAAGAGTAAGATATTCACCGCGATTGTTCGCTTGATTCAAGGTGTTAATCAGGAAAATATCATCAGCTTTTCGCTGAATTTCACGCTCAGAGCGCTTGCGTTCGGTGATGTCCTCGTAACATCCAAGCACACCGGTTATATGTCCAGTTGAGTCTCGCAGAGGGATTTTTGACGTTTTAGTCCAGATGTCTGGCCGATTGACCCCCGGTTGTGCCTCTTCATAATTAAGCTTGGGTTGCCCGGTCTGGATGACCGCCATGTCGTCACTGCGGTAGAATTGAGCGATTTTCTTCCAGCCAAGCTGAAAATCTGTCTTTCCAATGACGTCTCTGGGAGATTTAACACCGGCATCGTTAGCAAATGGGACATTGCATCCAAGATAATTCAGCCCTGTGTCTTTCCAGAAAACCGACACCGGAATCGTGTCAAGAACAATCCTGAGCATCTGTCGCGAGAGAAACAGATCATGTTCAGCCTGTTTGCGGTCAGTTATATCATACGCCATTCCCGACCACTTCACCGGAGTTGAATCTTTGTCTCTTAAAATTCTGCCGCGACAATACAGCCACCTGTAGCTACCATCATGATGACGCACGCGGTATTCTGATTCAAAGGCAGGTGTTTTTCCCGCCAGATGGTCGTTAAGAGCCCGACGAACTTCACGCTGATCGCTGGGATGAATGTTTTCGAGCCAAGCAGATAATGAATTCGGAAATTCGTCTCGTTCATAGCCGATGAATTCTTTCATTTGTGGCGTAAGAAACATCTCGTCTGTGATTTCACCCGGATTATCGAGATTAAATTGAATGCCCCACACACCACCCCTGGCGCTCTCAATGGTGAAAAACAGTTGCTCACGCCCGGTTCTAAGCTGTTTATCAGCGATCAGCCTGTCGGTGATGTCTTCGCCAGAGCAAAAGCTACCAGTAATAGAGCCATCATCGCCACGGAGAATACTGTCATGCCAGGCAATTTTCCTGTGATTGCCCTTGCAAGTAAGGATTTTTCCTTCATAGTGTTCACTGAAACCACCACCATCTTTCAGTAAACTGGCGTAATTCTGGCGACGTTCATCTCTGACATCGGGCGGCACGAAAGTGTCAAACCAGTTTTTGCCGACGATGTCGCATTCATCAGCTTCAAGAAGCTCACAGCCTTTACGATTTATGAGCGTAACTTTATGTTCAGCGTTCAGGGCGAGCAACATTGTGCCAGCAAGGTCAAGGTATTGTTGTGCTCGACTCCGCTCCGCCCGAACAATACTTTCCGTTTTCTTCTGCTGAGTCATGTCGCGTGCAATTCCGACCAAACGCATCTTCTGATCAGGAAATTGCTTGACCATGCTGAAGCGAGTGTTCAGCCAGCGATCTTCACCTTCTGCTTGAAGATGAATCTCAACGGTAAAGGTTTTCTGACTGGCAATGGAGCTGGCGATTTCGTCCCATGAAGGGGACATTTTGATATTTTTCAGAAAGGACTTCAAACTGGCGCCGATCATTTCCACAGGTGTTTTGTGGAACAATCTGGCACCGTAGTCATTGATGTATTCGATGGTAAAATTACTGTCAACCACAAAAACAGAATCATCGGCCGAATCTGCCAGAAGGGTGTATGCGCCGAACAGATTCTTGATTTCGTCGGTGCTTTGGTTGGTCTTAGTGGTTAATTGGCAGTTTGTAATGGCATATCGCAGCGCTCGACGGAGAAGTGATGGTGTTGCTTCAGATAGTGAAATAATATCTGCCACATTCAGACCGTCCGTTTCAATCGCTTGACCAGACTGTTCATTTTCACAGATTAGCAAGACTGGGCAAGTTTTGCAAAGATCAGACAGCTCGTTTTTTTTGCTGAGCATTGAAGCGGCGGGCTTGGAAATGTAGCACACCACGGCATCGACACCAGTCAGGCAATCGGCTGGCATAATTTGCGTGCCCAATTCAACAGGTGCAAAGGAGAGAGTAAAGTCTTGCTCAACATCCTTCCAGAGCTTGAATCCCTGAGCTGAATTATGTTCAGAAACTACTAATATGCGAGATTTCTGAGTTTTCATGTAACCTACGCTTAAATGTCGAGTGCTTCCCTGACCTTAAAAGCAAGATCAGAGGGTGAAAACGGTTTTTCAAGATAATGAGCACCTTCGCCAACAAATCCTTTGGACAAGGCTTCCTGATTTTTAAAACCTGACATGAAAAGCACTTTTAAACGAGGTAGGCGCTGGAGACAATGCTTTACGAGTTCATTGCCTTTCATGCGAGGCAGGATAACATCAGTGATTAACAAGTTAATTGGTTTTTCGAGATGAGTGCAAAGCTCAATAGCTTTCTCACCGGAATCAGCATAGAATACTTCATAGCCCAGCAGTTCAAGCGTCCGGCGGGTGACAATTCTGACCGCGTCATCGTCTTCAGCGAGGAAGATTGTCTCGTGCCCAACTGGAACGTCTTCGAGATTCAGCTTCTTTAAGAATAGCTTCTTATCTTCCATGATTGCAGGAATGAAAACTTTGAAAGTTGTGCCCTCATCTGGAGCGCTGTCAACTGTAACATGACCGCCAGCGCGTCTCACATTGCCATAAACTGTTGCAAGTCCCAATCCTGTGCCTTTACCCTCGCCTTTGGTGGTGAAGAAGGGCTCAAAGATCATGGATTTCACATCTTCGCTCATGCCGCAGCCATTATCGGCAACGGAAATCAACACATAAGGACCTTCCGGGCAACCAGTGATTTTGCTGGCGACCGAGGAGCCAATAATCATGTTGCGGGTTGTAATGGCAAAGATTCCGTTTTCGTCCATGACGTCACGGGCGTTGGTGGCAAGATTGATGAGCACCTGCTTCATCTGGTCTTTATCGACTTTAACATTCCAGAGATCGTTCTGTAGTTCGGTCATTAGTTTGATGTTCACGCCAAGAATGCTCTCAAGCAACTTCCGCAGGCTGATGATAATTTCATTCAGGCTAACCTTCTGTGGCATAATTTCACCTTTGCGGCTGAATGCCAGCAGTTGAGTGGTAAGGGCGGTTGCTGTTTGGGCAGCATCGTTTACGGTTGTCAGCTCATTGAAAACCCGGTCATCTGCACCAAGTTTCAACATTGCGATTTCTGTCTGCCCTTGAATTACTGTGAGCAGATTATTAAAATCATGCGCCACTCCGCTCGCCATCCTGCCGATGGCTTCCATCTTGGTGGCTTGCTGAATGTGCGATTCTAGCTTTTTCCGCTCCGAGACATCACGGATGATTCCCTGTTGAGCCGTTCCGCCGTGATAGTTAAAGAACGTCTCGGTTGCTTCGACTTCAATCTGGCGCTTATCGGCGGTCAACGCTGTGAACTCGTAGCATGAGGAGACCGTTTTTTGATCCCCCAGTAGTCGGATTCTATCTTCAATAATTGATTTACTGATCGGTGCAACAAGATCAGCGAACTGAATTTTACTATCAAGAACGTCTTGACGGTTAACTCCGAAGAATTCGCAGAATTGTTTGTTTACATGCTCAAAATGACCATTTACAATCAAGAAGATAGCATCGAGTGATTGTTCAATCAGGTCTCTGTATTTCTTCTCAGATTCTTTCAGTGATTGCAGATTTAACTTACGGTCGGTGATGTCGTGAGCGCAGATAAAATAATGAACCTTGCCGGACAAATTTATCCGGCGGATGGTTGTTTCCAGATGTATGTATCGTCCATGATTAGCACGAAGTCTGAATTCCAGAGACACGGTTTCTTCGATGCCTTCATGCAACTTCCGCATGTCGTCTTTGTGTTTTTCATAATCGTCAGGATGGATGACCTCGCGATGTTTGTCGGGGGAAATGAAATTCGCGGGCATGGTCTCCTGCCAAGCAGTGTTCGACCAGATTGTCTGAGCCTTGTCATCGCCAATCGCTAGCAAATCTTGTGATGTCTCAAACATTACCCGAAAGCGTTCTTCGCCGTCCCGCAGAGCGGCTTCAGCTTGTGCCAGTCGGCGCTCGGTTCGGATTTCCTGAATGGCACGCCGAACAACACGGGGAAGTTGATCGTGGAATTCCTTATCTTTAATCAGATAATCACGGGCATCCATCTTCATCATCTCAACGGCGATCTTTTCATCGCCTTGACCAGTCATGCTGATGAACTGTACTCGTATGCCCCTTGCCCTGAGCTTTTCCACGACATCTTTACCAGACATATCTCCAAGGAAATAATCAAGAATTACCAGACAATTTGCATCACGCATTAGCCGTTCAATGGCTTCCCTGCCCGAATAAACGCTCTCAGCCTTAAACTTCAACCGCCCAAGACTAAGCCTGATGAGATCATTTAATCCTCTGTTGTCTTCAACAACGACAACAGGAAATGTCAGCAAATTGTTCTGGTCACTGTTCAGATTATTATCCTGATCAGGCATATCAATCTCCATTCAGTCTTGGAGCTTCCACAACCAACAGAAACAAGCCAAGTTGCCGGATTGATTCGATAAAACTCTCCGGGTTTACCGGCTTGACAATATAATTATTACATCCTAGTTCATGGCAATTTGTCACTTCTTTCGGATCATCCATCGTCGTCAACATTATGATAGGAATTCTACGTAATGCCTTATCAACTTTTATCTTCCGTAGAGCTTCGATGCCATCTACTTTAGGCATTCGAATATCCAGCAGTAGAAGATAGGGAGTATGAGACTTTCTATGTGGTTCAGCTCCAGTACAAAAAAGGAAATTCAGCAATTCCTGACCGTCCCGAAACCGGATTATCTCGTTTGCTATGCCCGTTCGTTGTAGGTTGCGTTGGATGAGAGCCGCGTGCCCGTCATCATCTTCAGCCAACAGAATTACAACCTCTTTTTTCATGCTTGGTGTCTCCGGGTTTTCTAAATGTTGTAAAAATGAAACAACGTTATAGTCATCCTCTGAATAACTACTTCTTACAAAGAAGAAATTGCGTTACAAAAACTTTACCACGTGTGCATTGAATGATATTTTGGATTGTGAAAGTAGCTTCAAATCAAAATATTTCAGAATGTAAAAGCTTTTCACAATTCCTCCGAGTTATTTCAGATTTACCCAGATTGCAAATTGCTTAACTAACAGGAAGACCCAATAGAGACAATTGATCATTTTTTGCCGATTGCAAGAGTGTCAATCATTTGTGGAGGCATAATGCGGAAAAAACAACCACAGCAATCTAACCAGAACAAGTCTGATCTGCAATTATTGTGAAATCTTATACAGAGGCATCTGGAAAAAATTTGCATTCTAAGGGTGTTTTAAGCCATATTCGACATCGGCTGTTAAAACATTGACCCCCTTGTAAGCTTAACTGCGTGGATTCCAATACCGTTTGACCTGCCAGAGTTTTAACAGTCCGACGTAGCTCGCGAAGTTCATGAGAGCAAAATAATAGGCGGAAGACAGCCCTGGGATGGTAATACCAGTCATGCGCCCTAAGGCTCCAATGACAGCGCAGGCAAAGAATATGGCTATCAGAAGGACAAATGTAGCATAAAACGGTGAGTGTTGAATTAATAGTAGCGAGGTGATGGCTAACAGCCCGAAGAGAAACGGGCTGAGCCAACGGAGGATTTTGTAAGAAACAAACAAAAATAACGCGCCAATACCAGCCCGTGATGCAAGCCGCAACGCTCTGCCCATCGAGCGCATATTGTAGCCCATCATGCGTACCCGACGGCTGAATTCCTGCTGGACAGTTTCACTGGTGTCCTCGGAAGCGATGGCATTTGCGGCAAATACAAAACGCCTGCCTTGTGCCAGAATCTCCAGCGGTTGGATTATATCATCCTGAACTGGTCTCAACCCGAACGGCTGGAAAAGTTCACGCCGGAAAGCGTAAAACCCGCCGTAAGCGCCGAACAACTTCCCGAGATTTCCCAGCAACAGTTTGACATCAGATTCAAAGTTCCGATAGGCTACTTCTTTGGCGATAAGCTCTGTCTTGCTTGGTGGAATAGTCTTAAGATTACCAGTAACGCCGCCGACTCGCTGGTCGGTGAACGGGGCGGTTAGATGACGGATGGTGTTTGGCTCGAAGTGAACGTTCGCGTCGGTGATGATGACGATTTCACCTGGTGATAGCGGTGTGAGTGTGTCGATAATGCCCAGCTTACCACGCCGATCTGGCATGACATGCAAAGATACTCGCGGATCAGCAATGCTGTTGACGATGGCGTTGGTCTGGTCGGTTGAGCAATCTGACCCCACCCAGATTGTTAGTTTATCGGCTGGGTAATCCTGAGCAAGCAGGTTGTTTATGCGCTCTCCTATGCAGTCCTCTTCGTTGAAAGCCGGCACAATGACGGTTACGGAAGGGTACTCAGAATCTGACAAAGCCTTTTCCGTGCTCGGAGTTTTCCGGGTGAACAGGTTGAGAATTCTGAGCAGACAATACAAGCCGAAGTAAGTCTGAAAGATTCCCGCCAGCGAGACCCAGAACAGAATCAACGCCACAATGGTCGTTACTGTCATCTGATTGTTGCCAGAACTTGATCAGCCGCCAGTCCCCACTTATCCTGACCGTGTGTTGCTTTTACAGCTTTCAGAATACGCTGGGCTTCGTCGGTCTTGCCGGCTTTCAGTTGTAGCTTCGCGGCTTCAATCTGAGCAGGTCCTGTCCAGTTACCGTAGGCTTCAAACAGGTATTTCACCTTCAGGAAGGCATCAATTGCATCATTCGGGCGGTTCATTGCGGTAAGTATGACACCGGTCTCGTATTGGGCTTCTGCTCCGATTTCATCCGAGCGATCCACAGCCACACCCTGAGCAAGTTTCAGAGCGTCGTTCTGGCGTTTGAGTGCCGTCAGGCAGCGAGCGGCTTCGATTTTTGCCCGGTGAGCGATCAGGTCATTCTCGTTGGATTTAATCAGAGGATTGACAACCTCCAAGCCCTGAGCCGCCTGACCTGTCTGGAATAGCGCATGACATTCCAGCACACGGGCTTCGCGAGTGAGGTCAAGACCGGGGTAATCAGTGCGGATTTTACTGAAGGCTTTTATCGCCGCGTTGGGGTCGTTCTGGTCAATATAGACTTTCCCTGTGTGGATCAAGCCTTGAGCCGCGAGAGGGTTGCCTGAGTGTTTTCTGCCAAGCTCCTGCCATGCTTCAATAGCCGCGGCGGTGTCGCCCTTTGCCAGATATGACCTCCCAGCTCCCAGCCATGCCGCGGGCACGAGGTCACTCTTCGGATACTGACTGATGAGGCGTTGGTAGAACTCAGCGGCACGGTTGAAATCGCCGTTGTTGTACATCATGTCGCCCATGCGCATGGCAATGTCATCGACAAGCGTGCTTTTTGGGTTTTTCTTCGCAAAGCGTTCGGCAGCACGAATGGCACGGTCAACATCGCCAATCTGCACAGCGCACCACTGCAAGCCACCGATGGCATCGCCTATCAGGTGGGACTTGGGGAAATCTTTCACCACCATTTCATAAGCGTCGGCGGCATCTTTATATTTCTTCTGGTTGTAAAGCGCATCTGCCAAGCCATAAGCGGCATCGGGACGATAGGGGGAAGTGGGTTCTTCAGCCAGGAAAACTTTGAATTCGGTAACAGCCACGCTGAATTTTTCAGCACGAAACAGCGACCAGGCATACATGTAACGAGAATCGTCGTAAAGATCGGAATTTTTCCAGAGCTTCGCGTGCTCGGCAAAGACTTGCGCCGCTTCGTTATGGCGGTTCAGTTTCAGCAAACACACAGCGCGCTGATAATGCGCCCGTTCAGCTTCAGGTTTTGTCTTATATTTTGTGTAGAAATCACCATAAGCTTTCTCGGCTTGCACATAGTCTTTCGCGCTGAAGCGGCTGTCTGCGATGCGAAGCTCAGCATCAACCACATAAGCGCTCTGGGGATGACTGCGGATGAAATACTTGAAGGCATCGGCGGCGTTGCTGAATTCGCCGGCTTTGTAGAGCGACCATGCTCTGCCGTAGCGAGCGTCTTCGATAAGTTTATTGCCGGCATAGCCAGTAATCAACCGCCGATATGCCGATTCAGCGTCAACATAATCGCCAGCGGCAAAACGGGCTTCGGCGATCCAGAACAGAGCGTCCGGAATTCTATCTGAGCGGGGATAATTTTCCAGCAAGGATGTCAGACGTTTTATGGCTTCTGGCTCGTTCTGAAGCTGATGAGCTAAAAACCCTGCCATGAACAGCATCTCCTGTTCGTCCGCTGGATCAGGACTTGAGGCAAGGCCTTTCTGGAAGACATCCAGAGCTTCTTTGCGCTGTCTGTTCTCTTCAAGAGATGAGCCGAGCAGATTGTAAACTCGCGCCTTTTCCGACGGTGCCAGAGGTGTGGTCATAGCCTCGTTAAATGCTTTGACGGCTTTGTTGTAATCTTTTGCCACATAGTGGATCCGCCCTGCTTCGATCACCGCCAGACCAGCCTCGCGACTGCCTTTCCATTTGGAAGCTGTTTCATTCCATGTTTTCAGTGCCTTGTCGGTTTTACCGTCCTGAAAATAAGCGCGTCCGGCTTCGAATGATGCTTGCGGAGCGAGGTCGCTTTCCGGGAAATTCGTCGTCAATCTGATGTAATAGGATGCTGCCAGCGACAGTCTTTCCTGCTCACCAGCCATCCAACCCAGAGCGAAATAGGCTTGCGCGGCGGGGTCTGACGTTGAGTCCGCCTGCAACATCCCGCGGTAGCTCTTCTCGGCGGCGGCGTAGTTTTTCAGCTTGTAATCAATTTCGCCCAGCATGAACAGCGTGTGGCGTTGAATGTCGATAGATACATCAAGCTTGGTCACACGGGTCAACACCTCGCGTGCCTTCTCATATTCGCTTGCCTGAAAGTGGATGTTTCCAGCGCGGTACAGGGCGGAGGGAACGGACTCGGATTTCGAGTAGCGTGTCCAGACTAGGTTGTATGCGGTCAATGCGTCGCGGCTGTCGCCCCGGCGCTCATATATAAATCCGGTCGCGAAAGCTGCCCAAGGGGCGTATTGATGATCTGCCCAGCGTTCGAGTAATGATCGATAATCATTAAGCGCTGTCGTGGTGTCGCTGGTCGCAATGGCGCTTTCGCCCGCCCAGTAGATGGCATCCGGAAGTAACTCGCTACTCGGAAAGTCATTCCTGAAGCGGCTGAAGGTTGTTATGGATGCTTGCGGTTTGCCACTCTCGAATTGCGCCTGCCCAAGTCTCAGCATGGCTTCATCACGCAAGGGATGAACAGAATTTTCATTCATGAAACGGGTCAGGGTTTCGCGGCAGGCACCCCAGTTCTTGAGTTGAAATTGGCATTCACCGAAAAGATATTGCGCCTGGGGAGCACGGTCGTCCTCATGCCACTGAATAAGGTAATCGCTGAACTTCGCGGCTGCCATTTCATAGAGTCCATCACGATATAGACCAACGGCATAAGCAAAATCCTGATCGGCGCGCGGCACGGCTCGGGTATCCATGGGCAGATTGAACACTATCGCTGTGATCAGAATGCAAATGATAGGGTATTTTGTGAATGACAAAGTTTCAACTTCCCTGCATAAGGTTGATGATTGACTTGATGGAAAGAACTGGTCGGAACATACATGTTGCTTGTGTGGAGCAATGCTATGAACGCCTCCAGTAACTCAAGATGTAATATAGAACCCGCTCCTTGTGGTGTCAAGCTCGCTTAGGCAATTAATACCGATAATGTCTTGACAGTATAAAATGATTGGAAGCTAATTAGCGTTAATAATGGCGTTTTGGTGTCAATTACTCGCATTTTGACAAAAAGAAAACGAGACGCATGACGCGCCTCGTTTCTTGTGGGTCGGAGAAAAAGAGATTACTTCAGCAGCAAAGCCTTTTTTACATCCGTTCCCGACTGCCAATTCAAACGGAAAAGATATTCGCCAGCAGGCTTGTCGTCGCCATTCCAGAGGAATTGGTGAACGCCGGCTGAACGATTGCCGTTGAACAGTGTCTCGATTTGCCTTCCTTGAATATCAAAAACAGTCAGGTTAAAAAGATCACTGGTCGGAACATTGACCGAAATTTCCGTCGTCGGGTTGAATGGATTCGGCCAGGCTTCGCTCAAGGAAAATGCTGACGGCAACAGAGCCGGTGTTTCAGCGTCAACGCTCACAGGAGCAATTTCTTCCAGGGCTAAAGTGAGGAAATCCAATCGTGAGGAAGTGCCGCCAAGACCAGAGGCGGCTTCAAACGCGAAACCTAAATATATACAGGTAAAGGTTTCGTTTTCGAAATACGTCGCCGCGGTTGCACCGCTGGCGTTGTAGTTAAAGATAGAATGTGCTCCTTCAAGTGGTTCGCAGGAGCTTGGTGAACGGTTATTACCTGCTGCACTGCCGCCGATCAGGAACAAGGATAAAGTGTCTGTTATTGCATCGCCCGCCACACCGTTCATTTGAGGGTCATTGACATTATCGCTGATATGCTGAACATGCAGATAATCAGAGAAAAGCTCCGAGTTGCCCTGAGTGTCGCCGATATACTGACCGGACAGGATTAACTTACCACCAGCATCCAGATACTGCTGAATGGTTAGGACATCATCCTCGTTCAAAGGCTCCTGGTCGTTACCGGTGTACCAGATGACGACTTCAAATTCGCTCATCCAATCAACCGCGGGAGGCCAGAACCCATTTGCCATGTTGTAGCTATCGTGAACCAGTGGCGTAACAGCAAGGTCTTCTTCGTAATATCTCTCAAAATTATCGCCATTGTCATCATCAATCAGAAGGTAGTAAGGGTGGTTAATGGTAACCGGGAACTCAAAATGATTGTTCCAACCCTCATCTGAAGTAACATTAAGGTAGAATTTCGCGTAATGAGGTTGCGACCAGCTGACTTCAACCACGGGAAGCGTTTCCACATTGACACCACGTCCGCCTAAAAGGTCACCAAGGTTGCCAGTGGCGTTTGTTATCCGCAGGGTTGGATCGTCAGTGTAGAAACGGTAGGTAATGTTTGTTGCTTCAGCGTGTGAAGGCAGATTCATCAGCGAGAAGTCAAAGGAAATCTGCTCACTGGTCTCAAAACGACCATCGTCATCGCCTTCTTCTTCTGTGAAAGTAAATTCTGTGACATCAAACGAAGGATGTGTGCGATTAAGCAATTCCCCAGCGTCGAGGCGGTACTGGATTCCATTGTAATCACGATTCTGCGCGCTGATGTCAACAGCGGATTCCTGCATCAATCGCAACATGTCATCTGTGGTTAAGTCAGGCAATACTGACAAAAGCAATGCACCCAAGCCACAGGCGAGAGGCGAAGACATTGAAGTGCCTTGCCAGGATACGTAACTATTGCGTGTGACAGTGGAAACAATATCGACACCGGGAGTCACGACATCAACAAAATCGCCGTAGGTGGCAAAGTCTGCTTTATTATCATCCTGATCCGAGGCACTGACACCAATTACGCCATCATAGCCAGCGGGGTAAAAGTGTGTCGCGCGTCCTTCGTAATCTTCAACGTCATCGTTGCCACAACCAGCGAAGAGAATGCTGCCTTCATTGATGGCAAACTGAATGGTTTCATATGAATTTTGCCAGTAAGGCGTGTCGCCTCCCCATGAGAGGTTGATGACATTAGCGCCATTGACGGCGCAATAAAAAATGCCTTCGTAGCCATGCAAAATACTGGTAGAGTCTCTTCGGTCATAACAGGCAGCGATCATCAGTTGTGCGCTGAAGGCAGCCCCTGCTATACCTATATTATTGTCTGTGGCGGCGGAAGCTATTCCTGCGACATGTGTTCCGTGTCCATCGCTTTCGCCCCACCAGTCATCGGGCCAATTATCGTCACATTCAAAATCCCAGCCATGGAAATCATTAAGATAGCCATTGTCGTCATCATCAACCATATTCCAGTCTTCAATATCAAGCCGACCGTCGCCGTTGACATCTTCACCAAGATTCAGCCAGATATTGTCGGCTAAATCTTCATGAATAACCATTGAGTTTTCGCCTTCGGCATTCATGTCTAGACCACTATCGACGATGCCGATGACAACGTCTCGGCTACCACGGGTTACATCCCAGGCATCCCAGAAATTCATGTGCTGGATGTACCATTGAACACGTTCACGAGGATCGTCTGGGCGATAAAACATTTTGTCTATGGTAATGAACTCAGAGTATTCAACCTCCGGACAGGTCTCATAAGCCGTTCTGACGTCACGGACATCAACTGAGCTTGGAAAATGAACAGTGTACCACCTGTCCATGTCGTCAGCGTAGGGATTGGATTTAACCCTCTCTGGGACATAGTGAGTTTTTTCGATCTCGGTGATGTTAAACTGCTCCGAAGCAGCATCCAGCGATGCAATGCTGGTTTGGGCATCCGCTGTAATCATCAAGGGAGCGTAATCTGCTTGAATCTTGATGTAAATTTCATCGGGTTCAACGTTGACACCCGGCTGTGCCCATGAATCCAAGAAGTCGCCTGCAAAAGCTGAGCAAATTGTTAGCAGAAGAATTAGCGAAGAAAGGGTGGCTAATCTTCCTATTTTTGTAGTCAGCATTGAATCCTCATCATAATGTTAAAACTTAATGCGTACGCAAATTTCTTATCGAAGTAAATTAAGCAAAATATTATGATAAGTCAACAATGATGAATAATAACATTGCAAAAGGTTGACTCTGAATCAAGAGACTATTATATTCATTTTTCCCGGCGGAGTAGCTCAGTCGGTTAGAGCAGTGGAATCATAATCCACGTGTCGGGGGTTCGAGTCCCTCCTCCGCTACAAAGAAATTAAAACCTTTCCAAATCTGGAAAGGTTTTCTCTTTTTTGGGTTGCGAGACATGTCCAAGCAAATCGAATATACCCTACCACTTTCAGCGCTTTCGTTCCCGCGAAAGCGGGAATCCAGTTTTGATTTTCAGGAATTTCTTCCTTAAATAAAAAGAGCCCGACATTATGTCAGGCTCTTTGAAATTATCACGCAAACGAAACTTATTTCGTCAAAACAATCTTGCGTGTCGCAAAAACGCCAGCTGATGTCAAGCGCACGAAATACACGCCGGAGGATTGCCTTCAGCATTCCAGACTTCGGTGTATTGTCCGCTCGTAATGTTTTCACCGCCGTCCAGATAATCGCAATCAGCAGCATTCAGAATACACCGAATCGCCTCACGGGGATGTTCCTTGCCACTGCCTGTCGTACCGATGCTCACCAGGTAGAGATTTGTCCGCAATTTTGTCTCACCACAATAGCATCTGCCCAGAACCGTCGCAGCCAGAGAAAGGGCAGCATTCAACTAATAATTTTGAGATCTTGTGCCCCTGACAGCCCCACCAACGTATGATGGTTTAATGAAAGGGTTTATCGTAAATACGATTTATTTTCCTGATCAGATTATTCCACATCACACAGTCACCTCTTCACGGTTGCTACACATCAAGCCGTAAGCGTCAATGCAGGTCATACAACAAGATGGGATGTTCCGCCCGGTCCTGTGCGCGTTGCGAAACCTTCGCATCCCTTTTGAACGGAATATTGCCAGCGGGTCGCGCTCGAAAATATTGCCGAAGTGTACTGGCGCACTCTGCTGTGTCCTGCCGAACATCTCAAATGGCGTGCTCACTGCCAGAAAATCGCATGGACTGATATTAGCATCCGAGTCAACAAAGAGCATCTCCACACTAGAGCAACCTTGCAATTTCGGTTTCAGGTTCGGCAGATGGAGCCCAACTCCCGCCTTCCGCGCCCGCAGTGCTGCCTCACGAAAGATCACTTCCACTTCATCATTACCATCCGGGCGGTAGAGGTAACTATCTCGGAAAGCCGGAGTAAAAGCCAGGAGATTGTTCACTGCAACACTCTTCACACCAAGTCCTGCTACAAAATCAATCGTGTCTGGTAGTTCCTTGATATTGTCACGGTGAGCAACGAAGGCAGTACTGACAGGCACTCCCATATCCATTTCGACAGCCATCCGTATCGTTTCGATCACCTTGTCGAAGCGGACTCCAGTTTTGAAGGTCTCGACAGTTGAGGCAGTGCAGCCATCCAGTGAAACGGTGAACTCGTGCAGAGGGTAATCTCGCAAACGTTCCAGCATATCCTTGTGGACAATCATTCCGTTGGTCAGGATTGGGAACTTCACTCGCGAGTTGATCTTCAACACCGCGTCCATCATCAGAAAGATATCCTTGTGCAGCAGGGTTTCGAAGGTTGAAAACTGAATATAGGCAGCATTCCGAACCGCACCTTCCAATCGTTCGAGCCGTCTCAAGAATTCATCTAATTGAACAAACCTCTTTCGCCCATCCGGAATTTCACGTCCATAGGATGTAAGAAAACAGTGTGAACAAGAAAGGTTGCATGCTTCAACTACTTGGATGATAATATGGTCGGGAGTTTCCAATACATAACGCCGTATTCCTCGGCCTATCGCCGCACTCCAATCGCTCGGATTCAGAGTCAGCAGTTTCTTAAGTTTCCGAACTGGGATCATCACATTTCCTTTGGTTTACTTATCCGTTGCAACTGTCCGGGACTTTGTCGAGGCTCACACTGGTTTTCGTTTCTTTGACCCGACTCGTTCATTACCAAACTATGAGGCTCGAGGACTCTTTCATATTCTAACTTCATCAGCTTTGTGCAAAAGAGCCCGACATTATGTCAGGCTCTTTGAAATTATCACGCAAACGAAAATTATTTCGTCAACACAATCTTGCGTGTTGCTGAAACACCGGCTGATGTCAAGCGCACGAAATACACGCCAGCAGGATTGCCTTCGGCATTCCAAACTTCAGTGTATTGTCCGCTGGTAAGATTGCCGCTCATGAGGTTGGCGACTTTCTTTCCGGAGAGGTCATACACGTTCAAGCTGCTGTGCGATGATGTCGGAATCGTGAAGGAGATCGTCGTCATCGAGTTGAACGGATTCGGATGAACATCAATCAAATCCACCTGCGTCGGCAATGACTGCTGATTGTCAGACACATCCAGAGGCGTGCCAACCACGCGGATGATGAACTCAGTTTCGCCACCCTCAGACTGGAAAGTATAATGATCGTCAACCAGCATGTCTGTCTCTCCGTCTTCAAATGGCGATTGAAGATGAGCTTCATAGCCTTCGGGCAATTGTTCTTCAATGCCATCCCAACGGATAGTCGCTTCGCCAGCTTCAGTGGTGTTGACCACAAAATGCCACTCATCCATCCGATTGTCAACCTGGCTGTGAATGTCGCGGTTGAACTGGTCGGCTAAATCAGGCAACCAGTTATCGTGCGAGAAATAAGCGCGAACCGGATGGTTTTGTTCTGGAGCACCGGGTGCTTCGGCAAAGTCATATCTTGCGTCGAAGTCATTTGTAGCTCCACGACGAGCGCCAAAGGTGAAGCTGTCAGCTCCGATGCCAAATTCTACGATTGGAGTAACTTCCCAGAGGTCTTCAGTGCCACTGTCGCGAACTGGTCGTCCGTCGCCGGGAAACAGGTCAATTTCAACGCCTTCCTGAAGCGCGAGCATCCAGTAGCCATGCCATGGCTCGATGGTCTGTGATTCGTAATAGCCCTCTTCGAGGGTGTAACCATAGACCACAGGCGAGAGGATGTTCTCATCTGCTGCTTCGTCAACGGTATATTCCAAGTCTTCAAAGCGCACGACGAGGTCTTCCAGCGAAACATCAATGGGGAATGGATCGCCGATGATGTTCCAAGCCAGATCGAGATCCACGGTGACAGGTTCGACGTTAGTAGCGCCTTCGACATCCAGATCAACCGTGTCATGGGTGACTACAAACCAGTAGCCAGGCCCTGTGGTCATCTCTTCAGGGTGACCGAAGCCAACGTTGTAGTCGAAGTCATAGAGATTCCACTGACCTTCAATGTCATCGCCGAGAACCGCTTCTGGGGTGCCATCGACGGGATTCAGCGGGATGCTGATTAGATGCCAGCCGGGGTAGAAAATCTGGTGTACCATTGTCGGAGCCATGATGAAGCTACCATCGGAAACGTCAGAGGCATCAATTTCGCCATCAACGTAAGCTTCAACTTTGACCAGCGTCAAATGTGAGTATTCCTGAGGAATTGTCCAGTCAATGGTGCCTGAGCCATCGTCCACCACGCCAATTTGCACCCATGTTTCGCCGTTATCAAGCGAATAGGAAACGACAACTGAATCAGGATCGCCGACCACATCCCAGGTGATCGCTTCGACTTCACCGCCAGTGAAAACCTCGTCGCCATTCGGGGCTGTCAAGGCAATTTCCACGTCGGGATCACCTGCGCCAGCGTCATTGATGGACATGTTGTCAATGCAATGCCAGTTGGTTTGGCCGCCGGTAGTGGCTGTAAAACCGAAATAGCCTTGGAAGCCTTGATAATCTTGAATTTGATGCTGTATTACAAGTTGCCCGTCCCAATAGACATCAACCGCGCCATTGTCATTATTAACGATGACCGTGTGCCATTCGTCATCTTCCAGAACGCCTTCGTCAGTCTCCCATGCAGCAAGGTGAGTGCTGACATCGCCGTTCACGAGTGAGATGTGCTGTGCGTTCGGGTCATTGTATTCATTGTTGAAGTAGCAATCGAACTCAACACCGTAACCATCAGCATTCACAAAGTCATGCCTTCCACCAGTGCCACCGCTAAACTGATAATCTGAAACCCAGGCGAAGACCAGGCCGTCAGCGCCGGAGCCACCGCCAATGCGAATATCAAACTGCGCGGAAAACACGGTCATGTCACGCTGATCCAGATCAAAAATCCGCATCCGTTGATTGCCACGGGCTTCGGTGAGCACGAAGAAGCTATGATCGCTGTCCCAGTAGCCGTCGCCGTCGAGGTAGTAATCGTTTTCGTCAAAGTTGACGAAGTTTTCGACCCAGAAATCTTCAGCCTGAGCATTTGAAATACCCAGAATAAAAATCCCAAGGCAGAGAAGTGATAAAATTCTCAATCTAACCTTCATTTATTTCCCCTGTAAAACTAAAATTGTTTCTTGCTAAAGATCATATAAACATATACGGCAAAAGGAAAGCTTTATTGATGCACCAAATCGAATTTTAATTATTTTTTCCTATATTTTGTTTTATCAATGTGATAGAAATCACATTTTAGGGAGATGTAAAAGTGACATTTGTGTTCAAAGAAGCACTATTATTTTGAAATTACAACTACTTAATCACCACAAATGAAGAAATTTCTGTCCGCCCTGAAAATTGAAAGTGGGCAGAATAATAGCCTGTTGCAAAATCGCTGATGTCAATCTGTATGGTTGATTGTGAGACACCGTTACTGCTGAACAGCTTGGAAAACACCAGTCGCCCGGACAGATCGTAAACTTCCAGATTCCTGATTTGTTTATCGCTGATAACAAAGTTGACGGTACCATTTGTGGGATTTGGATATGCAGGAATTGTGTTGAAAACCTGTGGAACAGATTCCTGCTCAGATGGAACGCTCAGCCAATTTTCACCCCAGCGCGCCACCAATCCGCCATCGCCAACCAGCCAAAATCTATTCGGGCGATCAACATGAATGCGGCGAATGATACGCTCGACGCGCAGATTCATATCACTCCATGTTTGCCCACCATTTTCCGTCGTGTAAATATGTCCCGGATTTTCCCAGACCCAGCCATAGAATTCATCAAAGAAATGAACGCCGCCGGGTGTGAAATCAAATCTTGCGCCGGAAGCCCAGTTCGCGCCACTGTCTTCGGTGAAAAACAATCTGATGATGCCCTGCGCCGTGGCTCCCATTGCCCATCCGTTGGCAGGATCAATAAAGCTGACTCCAAAACAACGCAGAAAAGGTGCTTCAACAGCCTGCCATGAGTTGCCTCGATCAATGGTGCGCCTGAGAGAATCTCCAGCCGAAGCGACGTAGGCAATGTCCGCCGTTGGCACCGACAGCCCGATGGCAGGGATGAGCTGCCCCTGAATTACGTCTGTTGCTTCCCAGTCATGGATGTCTTCTCGCGATACGGAAACCATGGTGCCATGAGTTGCATAGCCGACTCCGTCTGTGAACGTCAGCAGATTGACATCGGCATCGCCTATATTGATGGATTCCCAATGTTCACCACCGTCGCTGGTGATGTAATTGCTCCGTTGTCTGCCGGTGACAATGCCTTCAGATTCACTGAGGAAGAAAACATTCAGCATGTCATATTCCCAGTCATTCTGGATTTCCGTCCAATATCCTCCGCCGTTGATGGTCTTGAACAGTTTGCCATCTTCGCCGCACAACCAGCCATGGCGGTCGTTGAGGAAGAATGTGCTGTGAATTGCGCCATCAATCAGATATCGGGTGATTTGTCTGCTACTGCGATTTTGAGCGTCAACGTCCACCAGCAAGCCGTTCACACCGCCAATCATACCGTTGTCTGCCTGGCAGTTAAACACCTGCCACTGATCCGATTCATAGACAGTATCCCACAAATCCAGATTATTGCCATTGGCAACCTGAATTTGTGCGGGAGCGTTATTCCAGCCACTGCTCAACACCGAATACAGGTCGCTACCCGCGCTTGAATTAATGCCAACGATTTTCGACGTCAGGTTGTGAGCCTCATTTAGCGACCAGTCCTCACCCAGATTGGCTGAGCTGAGTAAAACAGCATGGTTGAAGTTTCCACCGCCGACAAGGGACACTCGATGGGTCACCAGAGCTACATTCAGATCATAATCTGTCTGTCGTTCCACGGCGACCCAATCGTTGCCGCCGTTTACAGTGTATGCCACATATCCGTCTTCGCCAACGGCGATGCCTTGCGAATTGTCGAGGAAGCTTATGTCGAGAATTCTTACGCCTGAGCCTGAAGGGAGTATCACCGGATCTGCTGGCTCGTTGTTTACGATGCTGACTACAACGGGATGCGTAGAGCCATTGACCGATGTGCCGCCGTACACCCAGCCTCGCAAAGCCGTTCGGAAATGCAAGTCTGTGAAACCCGCGGGCTGTTGTTCAGAACCAACGCTCACAACCACCCAATCAGCGCCGGAGTTTTCAGTGAAGTATAATGTCTGTAGCCAGGGGTTGATATTGTCCGCCTTGGCAAGCGCCCAGCCTATATACTGATCGAAGAACTGAATGTCGAGGAAGCCTTCGCAATTTTCCGGCAAGGGCAATCTGTGCCAGCTCGCGCCATAGTCGTTGGTCGCAACCGCCACGCCGCCACCTGTGAGCAGAAAGCCATGCTGTTCAGTAGGGAAGCTGATTTTTACGACATCGCCCGCTGTGGGAAATGGATAGACAATATCCCAGGCCGGCTGAGCGCCCAATGTGCTTGCTAATACAATTATTGCGATGGTTAAAATGACCATTAAATATGACTTATGATAATCTGATATGGTCTTTCGCCTTTGATTGCCTTGGTGAATGTCTTGAGTTTCTTCCATTCTCTGGAAACGAAAATCATTGTTGCCGCTGGAAAATCTTCGATGGCGCGTGTTAAACATCGTATGCCCTTGGGTTGGTTTGGGTTGTTGCTCGTACAGTGCAAAATCAGAAACATGGTTGCTCATAAAAAATATAACCTCGAAGTATTGAAAGTTCAACGATGTTCGTCGTTCAGAGAATTTTTCTATTATTAGCGGGATTCGTTATTTTCGAGAAATTGAAAGCATCTGGCACAGCCCCACATTATGTCCCTCCTCGCGAAGCGGGGAACCGTAGCCCGGGAGCGACTGCATTCCGGGGTAAAAATTCTACACCGTTTTCGCGAGGACGGCTTTAGCCGGACGAAGCAATCTCATAAAAGTTCGAGCATCAACTTCACAACCATCGCGCACCTTAAACGCACCCATCCTCTGTCGCTCCAGCGAAGGCGAGAGTCCAGTGCTTTCATCCCCCACCCGTCATTGCGAGAAGGGCTTTAGCCCGACGAAGCAATCTCATAGAAGTTCGAGATGTATCCTCACAATCATCGAGCGCGCCAAACGCCCTCTGCGCTGTCATATTAACCTATCCACTTAATACTTTACATTCTAATCCCTTGCATATTGCACAAGTTTCGCTCTAAAGAGGCTTCTGACTTTTGACGGTCTTCTCTGCGTGCTCATGAGACTCGAACGCACATTCTTCTCTAATTCAGCCTTGGTAGCAGCACGCTTCCGTCCCACAGCATTGCTCTTAACGTCATTGTTCAAGTATTCGTCCGGATTTTATTGTGGGCTGTAAGGCGGCAAAAAGAACATCCGCAGCCACTTCGCATGTTTCTCTTCGGCTAACCACTTCTTAACCGCCTTGGATTTGTGAACACTGAGGTTGTCAACTATCAGAAATACCTTGCGTT
>CAZAGU010000043.1:0-22168 GCA_964484805.1 uncultured bacterium | reverse complement strand
TTCCATGCTATTACGTGATGTTTTTTAACTGCTTTTTAATTGCGAAACATCAGTAATATAATATATTAGATGCCGAATTTCATGCTATCTTGTGAAGTCTCTTAACCGCTCTTTAACTGCGAAACTTCAGTAAAATTATCATTGGAAGCGATACTGATTCAAAATTTCCTGTGAAAGAAAAGTAATTTCAGCCTGAATTCGTTCGTCAGTAAGCAGAGCATGATCAATTCGTCTGAAAAGCTCGTCTGCTCAGTGAAAATCCTTGACAAGTCAGAAACCAAAGGTTAAATTGTTAGCTTGTATTGAAAAAGGGTCGGGCGATTAGCTCAGTTGGTTAGAGCGCTGGTCTCACATATCAGAGGTCACTGGTTCGAATCCAGTATCGCCCACGATTGTTTCAGCCGGAGGCATGTTTGAAATTTGACTCGTTCAGCCGTGTATTAACGCTCGAAGCTTTACTGCACAGGGTTTCTGAATGGCGACGCGAGAACGCTTCAATTGCCTTCACCAATGGTGTGTTTGATATAATTCATCAAGGACATCTTGCCTCGCTGGAACAAGCTGCCTCCTTTGCAGACAAGCTTATCGTTGGCGTAAATAGCGATCAATCCGCTCGTAGCCTGAACAAAGGCACGGGGCGGCCGTTTTGCGCTCAAACAAATCGAGCTTTGTTAATTGCTGGCTTCGCGGCTGTGGACGCAGTGGTAATCTTTGAAGAAAGCACCCCGTATGAACTGCTTAAGCAGATCAAACCGGATGTTTTAGTTAAAGGTGCTGACTATAAGCTTGAGGAGATCGTGGGGCGGGAATTTGCCAAGCGCGTTGAGCGCATTCAACTTAGTCCCGGTCTTTCAACCACCAAGCTCGTGCAGAAGATTCGAGACTCATTGGGTTAGTGGTAGCGGATTTCTGCGTTTCCTTTCAGTTCTTATCCTCTCAGAAGATCAACTTTGCTGAGGAAAGAGGATTTTAATTCCCTGGGACTGATAGGAATGTTTGCTATTTTTGCTTATTTTTTCTGACGGACACAATGTTTGACAATCTGACAGACCGACTCGACAAGTTCGTCCGAAACCTTCGCGGACAGGGCAAGATCACCGAATCGAACATTAAAGACACTGTTCGGGAAATTCGGCGGATCCTGCTTGAAGCTGATGTCAGTCTTCCTGCCGCAAAGGCATTTGTCAAAGGCGTTCAGGAAAAAGCCGTTGGCACTGAGGTGCTGAAGAGCGTCACACCCGGTCAACTGATGATCAAGATCATCCACGATGAGATGGTCGCTTTTCTTGGTGGAGCTTCTGAACCGATTCAATTTGGCAAATCACCTTCACCAATATTGATCGTAGGGTTAAATGGCGCGGGAAAGACCACCACAGCTGCCAAACTTGCCGTGCAATTACGCAAGCGGGGCAGGAAACCATTGTTGGTTGCAACGGATACTCGCCGCCCAGCGGCAATAGATCAGCTTGAGACTTTAGGAAGACAGGTAAATATTCCTGTCTTTTCGGGTGACCGAAAAGATCCGATCCAGATTGCTGAAGCCGCCCGAGAATATGCGCGTGAACAAGGACTTGATTGCCTGTTAATTGACTCTGCCGGACGCATGGCGGTTGATGAAGAACTAATGAAAGAACTTCAACAACTTCAGAAGACTGTCAATCCGCCGGAAACTTTGCTCGTTGTTGATGGCATGACGGGACAGGATGCCGTTCGCTCAGCCAGCGCGTTCCTTGAGAAAATCGACCTGACGGGCTTAGTACTGACTAAGCTTGATGGCGACTCCCGCGGTGGCGCGGCGCTGTCAATACGCTGGGTTACTGGCAAGCCGATAAAATTTATCGGTGTGGGCGAGAAAACGGCTGATCTGGAAATCTTCCACCCTGACCGATTGGCTGGAAGAATTCTGGGCATGGGCGATGTGGTGTCGCTTGTTGAGAAAGCCCAGGAAAACATTGACGTTTCTGCCGCTCAGAAAATGGCAGAAAGGCTAGTTAAACGACAGTTTACGCTTGAAGATTTTCGCGAGCAACTTCTTCAACTGAAGAAAATGGGACCTTTGGACTCATTATTGTCAATGTTGCCCGGTGTTAAAGGACTTAAAGGTCTTGAGGTTGACGATAATCAGATTGTCGTCGTGCAGTCTCTGATTGATTCTATGACTCAAGAAGAGCGACATAGCCCTCGTATCATTAATGGTAGCCGACGGAGACGCATAGCCAAAGGGTGCGGAAGATCTGTGCAGGATGTGAATCGCCTCCTGAATCAGTTTGAACAGATGCAGAAAATGATGAAGCGATTCGGGAAAAAAGGCATGAAATTGCCCGGAGGATTTCCGGGAATGCCGGGAATGGGTTAGTTCTAACTGGCGCATGGTGCCAGAGGTTGCATTGCTGAAGAGCCGATGGATTCAACGATTTATCTGGACTGCAGATTCGTTAATGAGCGGAATAGTACTGGATCGCCTGATTCCGTCTCCGCTATGGGCGATACTGTTTGCACTATCGCTCATAATAATAGGCAACTTGGTTTTAAATAACCCACCACGTTTGTTTGCTCGATATGGGGTTGACGGTGATGCCGCAGAAACAATTCGATCAGTGATTTTATCATTTCTTTTCCTGATCCTGTCGCTTACTGCAGCATTTTTAATCGTATAAACCTTTAACCACACTCACCGTGAGTGCATAAGATTAGAAGTGTAGTAAAATTGGACTCTTGCTTTCGAAGAGTCCCCATACATGATGGAGAAACGGATTGGTTCGTCTCAGATTAACGAGAATGGGTCGTAAGAAACGCCCGTATTACAGAATCATTGCAGTTGACAGTCGGCGCAGACGTGATGGCGCATTCCTTGAGAGACTTGGTTATTACCATCCTCTGGAAGATCCTGCTACGGTTAAAATTGACGCAGAAAAAGCTTTGAAATGGTTGCGCGTTGGCGCTCAACCATCAGACACAGTACGCAGCCTGTTGCGTCGCGAAGGTGTCTGGCTTCGTTTCCGTCTTGAAAAACGGAAAATGCCGGAAGCTCAGATTCAGGAAATCATGGCGGATTGGTTTACCAGAAATTCTGAACAACGTAAAGCCGTCGAAGCCGCGCTCGCACGCGCACTTGAACTTGAAGAAGAAAAGAAGCGCAAGGCTGAAGCCGCGAAGATCGCTGAAGAAGAAGCAGTTGCAAAAGCTGAAGCTGACAAAATAGCCGCTGAACAAGCCGCCGCCAAAGTAGCAAAAGAAGCTACAGACGCTGAAGAAGCCGCTAAAGCAACAGCAGAAGAAAATGTTGAAGAGCCTCCCAAGGAAGAGCCAGAGGCGTAATAACATTGCAGTTGATTAACCGCGACAGATTGCCGGGTATGCCTGTTCCTCCACTCGCCGATCCAATGATCATTGGCATAATAGCCAGACCCATTGGAACTAACGGTGAAGTTAAAGTGAACAAGACTTCCGAAGGATGCCCGCGATGCTTGTATGCGCTGAAAAGCGAGATAATTGTGCGTTTAGAAGATCAATTTCGAAAATTGATCATCACCGCTCAATCTCCCACATCTAACTGGGTCAGATATAAGTTTAAGGGTATTGATACACCTGAAGACGCTGGTTTGCTTAGCGGCGCAGAAATTGTCATTCCTTGGGAAAATCGTCCCGAAAAGGACAAAGACGAATACTATGTCGATGACTTGATTGGTTGTACGGTTGTTGCCGACGACGACACAGAACTAGGATTTCTTTCCGAAGTTTTACACTTTGGTCACCATGATATCTGGAAAGTTGACGGATGCTTTGGTGAAGTCCTTATTCCTGCCGTTAAAGAGTTTATAATCAGTGTCGATGTAACAAGCCACTTGATCGTAATCAGGCGCGTCGAGGGACTCTGGGATGAGCCTTGAAGGTTGATGTCGTTACCCTGTTTCCAGAAATTTTCAGCGGAATATTCACAGAGAGTATTCTTCAACGTGCTGTAAAATCTGAACATCTGACTGTAAACCTTCATAATCTGCGAGATTACACAAACGACAAACATCATCAGGCTGATGACTATCGTTTTGGCGGTGGTCCTGGGATGTTGCTGAAGCCGGAGCCCTTTTTTCGAGTGCTCCGTGAAATATTTAAAAACGCCGAAAAGCGCCCGTTGGTCATTTTCCCCTCTCCGCAAGGTGAATTATTTTCACAGGAGTCGGCAAACGAATTGTCTCAGGAAGAGCACTTGGTTTTTCTCTGCGGACATTACAAAGGTGTGGATCAGCGAGTAATCGAGCGCTGGGTTGATCGTGAATACTCACTTGGTGATTATGTCATCACAGGCGGTGAGTTAGCCACGGCGGTAATGGTTGATGCAGCAGTTAGATTGATTCCCGGTGTACTGGGTGATCTTGATAGCGCGCTCACAGATAGCTTTCAGGATGGATATTTAGATAGTTTTCACTATACCAGACCTGAAATCATAAATGATAATCGTGTTCCGGGCGTTGTGCTATCGGGACATCACGTGAACATAGATATTTGGCGACGTGAAATGGCGAAACTGATTACCAGACAACGCCGACCGGACATGATCGCCATCAAGCAGGATAAAGAACAATGGAAGACTGGAAAGAATTCGCCACACGGGATCAGTTGAAAACTGACCTCCCTAAATTTAAACCCGGCGATAATGTTGACGTCCATTACCGCGTTGTTGAAGGCGAAAAAGAACGTATTCAGGTATTCAGCGGCGTCGTTCTCCGAATTCATGGCGGTGGACTTAGCGCCACATTTACCGTGCGCAAGATCGCCAGTGGTAGCATCGGCGTTGAACGTATTTTCCCAATGCACAGCCCCTTTATTGCAGAAATTAAAGTTAAACGTCTCGGTTCTGTCCGACGCGCTAAGCTTTACTATCTGCGAGGCAAAAAAGGCAAGGCAGCTCGTGTGAAAGAAAAAATCGTTCAGAGAGTAAGATAATTTCTGTCGCTCGGCAGTTGAAAATTTATTTCAAATTGAGGCGTGGCATTCTGTCCCAAAGGACTTTAGAGAGGCACGCCTCATTTGTTTAACACAGAGACATTTTTCAGACATGGAAAATAATGCTCTGAAGACAACCGTTCTGACGGCTCTCTTTGCTGCAGCAGGCACCGCGGGTGGTTATCTTTTCATGGCTGTGCCCAACATCGAGATCATTACTGTGCTGATGTTCCTAGCGGGTTATTCTCTTGGATTGAGTCATGGAATGCTCGCTTCAGCCATTTGCGGCTTAATCTATTTTGGATTCAATCCTCAAGGAATGTATCCACCCCTTCTGATCGCCCAATTGACTGGGCTTTTCTGTGCGCCGTTATTCGGCTGGTTCTATGCAAGAACAATCCGACTTAAGTCCGCCTCGCGATTTTTACAAGTGCTCTATCTTGTAACATCTGCATTTTGTTCCACACTTTGGTATGACCTGCTAACCAATCTGGCTTTTCCAATTTCGACTGGCATGAATTTCAAAGCCACTTTAACTGTCCTACTTGCCGGAATTCCCTTCTCATTGGTTCACATCGGCGGAAATATTGTTATCTTTTTACTTGCTATCCCTGCGCTAACACCGCTAATTGAGTCTCAGATTAACACGAAAAGATTTTGAACCGGGAGTTTTTTTCGATGCGATTGGAAAAAATTGGCACCTTCACAATTATCCTAATGATACTCCTTGGTTCCCTGACCTCAAGCTACGCATCAGATACCTTAAGCGTCCCACCCTATCGACTTGGGCACTATCTCTATGACGATAGCTCCTCGTGCCATTGGAGCAATCCACAACTTCTCATCGGAAGCGTCTCGCAACTAAACAGATCAGATCGCAATCGCCTGAACCTTCGACACTCTGGAGATTTTCTCGCACAAGATGTTCGATTTTTCCAGCCTGATCTGGTAACCGATGGTAGTGAAATCGCCAGCAGCTCGGCGTTTAGCAATTTTTCTGGCACTAAGCTACTCTACTGGCATCGGCTTCTCCGCAACCCTCGCAATCTTAATCCTGATTTCAACTCCATTCCGCCTATCTATATCGGCATGGTGCAATCGGTGGCAATTGGGTCCATTGATGGTGTCAACGCCACTGGTGGAGTAGTCAAATTTCAACCTCTAAGCGAATCCTACGCAAAACCTCTGTCTGAGATACATTATCGCGAAGGTTATTATGACTTTGCCCCTGTTGAATTTCTCCACTCAAGACCAATTGGCGCAAAAACATTTTTCCTCGCTGAAGGCTATATTCCATCTTCCACCGGACGATTTGAGAATGCCGACCATCATGGTAACAATGTTTCATTTGCCTTGAGCAGAAAACTGAGCGAGACCTCCACCCTATCGGCAAATTACCTGAACCGCCGTGAAGAAGTCGGGCTGGCATTTACGGAAGAGCGCGTCAAATTTCGAGACAATGATCTTGATCTGAATCTTTCCTTTGCACCATTTGAAAACAGCAGATTTGATATTTTCGGTTTCCAGACCGACCGGATAGAGAAAAACGCGGAATTTCGTGGGCATTACAGCCAAGTGGGTGGCGGTATCAGCGGAGCCATTGAGCCATTCTTTCTGAACCTTCGAGCCAATTCTTTTAACCTTGATCTTCCAGACGGTCTGCAGATCCGATTGACTGAGATCGAAGGAGGAGTGGGCGCTGAGTATTCTGTTGGTCTGGCGCACCTCAGCGGGATGATAGGAGTGAGCGGTTGGTATCCCGATCGAGTAGGATTGACAGGCGCAATTGGCGGGGATTTTAACCTGCCGCTTGAATTTGCGCTGTTCGGTAGCGCGTCTCATGCCGTTGATGCCCATTCGCCGGAGATGATGCTCGGTAAATACACCGCGAACAATCGCCCTTTGGATCAGCTTGACCCTGTGTTAAGTCTGCGTCCTGATTTGCCAATTGAAGGCGCAATTATGCCGCTGACTCGCAGTAACGCCGGTGAAATTGGTTTGCGGAAACAGCTCAGCATGGGTTCGTCACGTCAGATTCATTATCAATCCGGCTGGATGAATGATTTAGCCAAATTTTTCACGACGGATTACCTGCCACCTCTTGATTTGACGCTTGAAGTCGCCTACTTTAACCATCGGCTGGTGAATCCCTACCATTGGACAGTTCAAGGCGACACCCTACTCACGCCGAAGACTTGCGCTGATCGAACCGTTGAAGGCTGGCGCGGATCCATGATTTTCCTTCAACAGCCATTTAATGGCTCAATATCTCTGATCACCGCCAATATCACACCGACGCTTGAGCATGGCGTGCCTGTTTCCATCCCTGAACCTGACTTTCGACTTCTATGGCAGTTTGGCTGGAACAGGACTTTTTATAATGAAACAGTCGAGGCAGATTTATCCTTTAGCGGAAAATACCTGAACAACTTCTATACCTACGGCGCTGAAGGATGGAAAGAGCTCGGTGGCGCATACCCGATGGATTTCAAGCTGTCATTCCGCATTAAGAGATTTACGTTTTACTGGGGATTGCACAACTGGAACTCCTATCAGTATTCACTTGTTTCAGGCTATAAGATGATGCACAAAGAAGAGTACTTCGGCATCTACTGGCTTTTAATAGATTAGTAAGTTGACACTTTAGATTTATTTTCACACCTTAACGCTCATCATCGTGTCAACTTTCCATTGAGATAGTTACGATTCACCAAAACTTGAGGTTATCATGTCAGGTGGTGGTTCTGGTCGTGAACATTGGGGTTCGCGCCTTGGATTTGTACTCGCGGCTGCTGGTTCCGCAGTGGGCTTGGGAAATATCTGGAAATTCCCTTTCATCACCGGAATGAACGGCGGCGCCGCTTTCGTTCTGTTTTATCTTGTCTCCATTCTCATCATCGGTTTGCCTGTCATGCTCATTGAAATGAGTATTGGCCGTCGCACCCAACTCAGCCCGGTAAGCGCCTTCAAAAAGCTTGCTCCCAACACGCCCTATTACATCATCGGAATAATGGGCGTGCTTGCTGGATTCATCATACTGTCTTATTACAGCGTTGTTGCTGGCTGGACGCTAGCCTACATTATCAAAGCGGCAACTGGCACTTTCAGCAACTACATCAATCCGGCTGAGGCAGCTAATTTCCTACAGAATCAAGCGGCGGGCATCCTCCAGACCAATGTAAATAGCGTCCCGTGGGGCGCGCTCCCAGACAGTCTGGCGGCAATGGGTGATCTCCACAGCCATCTCCTTGCTGGTGGAGCTGTGCCCGACACTCTGATTTCACAATTCGCTGCCAACGAGTTCGGCGGGTTCGTGTCAAATTGGCACTTTCCTTTGATCGCCCATACCGTGTTTATAGTTCTGTGCGTTCTGGTTGTAGTTCAAGGCGTTAAGAGTGGCATTGAGAAATGGAACAACATCCTCATGCCAACCCTATTTGTAATTATTATCCTGCTCGTCGCACGCGGCTTGACATTGCCCGGCGCTGAAAAGGGGATCCGTTTCCTGTTCGCACCCGACTTCAGTAAACTGACCGGGCCTGCCATGCTCACAGCATTAGGGCACGCTTTCTTCACGCTTTCACTTGGCATGGGCGTTATGATAACTTACGGGTCATACCTAGATAAAAAAGAAAATCTTTTTCGCAGTGGCTTGCTGATCATAGTTCTTGACACATTAGTGGCGTTGCTGTCTGGTGTGGCGATTTTCACCGCGGTCTTTGCTATGGGCTTTGAGCCTGCAAGCGGACCTGGACTCGTCTTCCATGTCTTGCCTGCGATCTTCGCCAAGATGCCGGGCGGCTATCTGGTGGGCATACTGTTCTTTATGTTGCTTTCAATTGCGGCAGTTACCTCAGGCGTATCACTTCTTGAAGTTGTAACAGCTTATTTTATCGACGAAAAGGGCTGGAGTCGGAAGAAAGCCACTATTGTTTTCGCGATTGTGATATTTTTACTGGGTGTGCCTTCAGCGCTGTCGTTCAGTGTACTGGGACATATCAAAATCATGGGCATGATCCTGTTTGATTTCTTTGATTATCTCTCGTTCAAATATCTTCTCCCAATCGGCGGTTTTCTGATGGTGCTCTTCACATTGTTTTACTGGGGACCCAAAAACCTGATCGAGGAACTTCGCGTCGGCGCTCCGGGTTTAAAAATACCAGTGGGGTTTGCCGTCGTGTTTTTAATCGCAGCCGCAATGTTTGTCGGTATCACGTTTGTTGCAGAACTGATAGGATGATAAATTACTTAGCTTATCCGCGGAATGGAGAAAAAAATGATTCAGCTTAAAGTTGAATGCCCGCACTGCCGCCGCAGTTTACTGGACTCCCAGCACTTAATCAGCGGGGCTCCGTCGGTAGCGCTGATTGGACAATTACCGAAAGAATCCGGCGACGCTGAAGGCGTTATCCGTCTGTCATCTTACTATGGCGATTATCAGATTGACACTTCACTTGTCATCCCTGAAGATACCGTGGTGAAATTCTCGTGTCCATACTGCCACACAGATCTGACTTGTTCACGATCCTGCGACATCTGCCATGTGCCAATGGTCGCGCTTCAGCTAGAAAAAGGCGGGCGAGTCCTTTTCTGTTCCCGGCGTGGCTCTAAGGAACATTTTCTCGAATTTGACGATCCCGAAAACGATCTGGCAGCGTTTTATCGGGAACACATGCCCTCTATGGAATGATCGGTAGAATACTTTGCAACTGAGCTCAATTTTTTCGGGTGAAAAAGGTGGAATACTTCGCAAGTTAACAACCGCGTTTGGTGGTCAGCTTGGTGTATTCTTTTTTGGTGCAATTTCCCAAGGGGTCATTGCCGCCCGGATATTGGGACCTGAAGGCAAAGGGGCTTTCTCACTGGCGGTGTTGGTCGCTGGAGCAGTCTATACTATTTTCCATGGCAGTCTTGGAGCCGCGAACGCTCATTACAGCGGGCGCAACCCGGAGTGGCGTGGTGGTATTATCGGCAATAGTTTTGCCATTGCTATCATCGGCGGCTCTATACTGGCGCTATTATTCCGCTCACTTGCCAGCACCGTCATTCCGCATTTTTACCCCGATGTTGACGTTCAGCTACTGCGTATCGTTGCCTTTGCGATTCCCGGAATGTTACTATTTGAATACAGCAACAACATTCTGCTTGGACTCAACCGGATAAAACAATTCAGCCTGATTCTTGTGTCGAGAGAATTTATCTTTTTACTCGGCATGGCAATGCTGGCGATCTTCGGCTTGCTGACAGTCCGGACGGCATTGCTGGCGTGGGTTGTTGCGTTGGCTATGCTTGCCGCTGTTTCTGGTGGGTTGACATGGACTGGCACAAAGGTCAAACTGCGGATTGACCCCGGCAAATGGCTGAAGATGTTCAAATTCAGCTTCCAGGCACACATTGCCAACCTCACAACCTATTTCCGCCTTCATGCTGAGAAATTTATCCTGTTTCATTTCCTCGATTTATCCGAGTTGGGGATTTATACTCTGGTTGTTATGTTCCTGCCGATTCTCTACCATCTCCCCGACGCGGCGGCTCATGTGTTAATACCTCATATTTCGGGCAAGGGAGATGAATCCGGCAATGTCCTCACACCTCAGATGTGCAGGGTGGTCTTTTTTATCACTTTTCTGTTGGCGATTGTCGTCGCATTACTTGGTAAATGGGCAATCATTTTAATACCCGGTCGCGAGTTTTTACCGGCATATCCCGCCTTGCTAATCTTACTACCGGGAACAGTTGTCAGCAGTCTGGGCAGAATCCTCGCTGGCGACCTTGCCGGACGTGGCAAACCACGCTATGCGATGTGGATTTCTGTCTTTATCTTGATTGCCAAGGTGGCTGTTGCCTGGGTTTTGATCCCCAAGTTTGGCATTGCAGGCGCCGCACTGGCGGCTTCACTGACTCACGCCTTGAATGGCATTTTGTTTCTCGCCGCATTTCTGTATGAATCTAAAGCTTCATTGATCGACACAATACTCATTAAGTGGACGGACATCGCCTGTTCGATCAGAATTTTGAAGAGCGCTATCAGCAAGTAGTGAAATAAGCTCAACTTGTCAAAGTTGTTCAGTTTGAGGCTTAAAGAAAAGAAAACGCAGCAAGAGGGTTACACCTTTCGCTGCGTTTTCTCATTAAGCCCACATTAGTAGTATAATGTGGAACAACTCAAATCTACTTCAACAAAGTTACCGGTCGGGTGGCTACTCCAGCAGAGGTTTTCACCTGAATGAAATAATTGCCCGTCGCGAGCCCTTGCCCGTCAACCGCGATCTTATACGACCCTGCTGACTGCCAGCCATCGTGCAACCTGCGCACAACCTGCCCATTTAGATCATACAACACTACCGAGACTTCGCCCTGCTGAGGCAATTGATAGCCGATGACAGTCTGATTGTTGAACGGGTTGGGATGCGGCTCGCCTAAAGTCAGCTCGGAGGGAAGTGTGCCGACAACAATCATGTCTGACCAGAACACCTCGCCATCCACTATCGCTTCAATTTTGTAGAAGGCAGTCTCACCGTCCCTGATGCCGGAGTCACAGTAGGTCGTGCTATAAAGTGGCGCGTCATTGAGCTTGGTGTAACTACCATCGCGGGTATATGCTCGATAGACGTTAAACATCGCCTGCTCAGTCGTTCCAGTGAATGACCATGCGATCATCACGCCCTGTGTCGTTTGATTGGCGCTCACCAGCGAAACCTGAGGATTATCTACCGCATTTGGCGGTGGTTCGTATTCTGTGTAAGGCGTTAAGATTCCGTATTCCAGTGACAGGGCAATAATCTGATCCACCAAATCCTGCCGTTCGCCAAAGATTTTGATCAATTCGAGCAGGTGGTTTATCTTGGCAATTGCCCACAGACGCGGCACAAATTCATTACCTACTTCCTCTTCGCCAAACTCCAGATCGCTAAAGACGAGGGAAGTATCTCCACCGGGCATCTGACCGCTGAGCGAAATATCAAACGTGCCGAAAGTTTCATATCTGCCAAAAATCTGAAGTTGCTTGCCTGCGGCAACATCCTGGAGTTCCGGTGGGTAGAGATCATCGGTGGCGAGATCATTATCATACTCGATGATCGGATTTACCAGTGCGGGTGATGCCACATACTGATAAAAATCACTGATAATCTGTTCAATTGACGCTTCCTGAGGATCAATCATGAACGCTTGACCGTGGTTCTGTTGCGAAAGCTCAGTGATAAAATCTGTATGGCAGTCTTCACCAATTCCAAAGGAAAAGATACGGGCGTTATTTACGTTTTCTTCAGTTATGAGTGAAATAATCTCATCCTCATCTTGTACAGGGCCCACAGTTGGCCTGCCATCAGTGGCGAAAATGATTTGATTGGCAGTTCCATCGCCCATGTCCTGCTCAACAGCCAGTGACAGCGCGTCGTAAATGTCTGTGCCACCATTTGCCACCATTTCATCCACAAACTGTGTCGCCAAGTTTCTGTTCTGGTCGGAAGCAATGACTAGCTCGTCTCTGAATGTAGTAATGATACTGGCAAACCCTATGACGTTAAAATAATCGCGGTCAATCAGGTGATCCATGCAGGCAAGGACAGCATCCTGCGCCTGTTCCATTTTGTCACCACGCATACTGCCGGATTGGTCAATCACAAAGGTAAAGTATTTCTGTACTTGCTCATCAGCGTTAACTACACCCGGGTCAATCACCAGCATGAAATAGCCCGGCTGTTCAAGGTCACTGCGGTGAGTGTAGAGCCATGCGCCGATGTCCTCTTGGCAGAATTCAATATTCAACTCCCAATCTTCATCAGGAATATAACCCTCCGCATGAAAGCAAGAATGATACTCAAAACCATTGATACACTCTATCTCGCAATAGTCATTGAGATTACCGGTCTCAACGTTGGTTATCGAGCGTAGTGAGTTAATGTTCACATCAATGTTTATCGTATCGATTTCACCGGAGATGAAATTTCCACACCAAAGCGGGTATTTCATCTGGATGACTCCAAAGTCATAGCTCAACAGTTCAGCATAACGAATCTCTATGCTGAAGCGTCCTTCAGGAATGGAGTCCAGTGGGATCGAAAATGGGTTTGCGCCCAAGAATTCCGATAAATCAGGGCTGTCTCCAGCGCCTTGTCCGGGTCCACCCTGCTCACCATGACGCAGATTAAAATCAATAAACTCACCATCCTCCCAGATGCCAAAACCAATGACGCTGGCTTTTTCAGGCAATCTGTAATGGTAGAACCCACTTAATCCGCCTTCAAGCATGTCGAAGGTGTTTCGGACTGTTGTTATCGCCACCTGCTCCTGCACATCCACACTAACATCGACTGTTTTCAGAGGCATCAAGCGATCATCGCCGTGTTGCCCTGGAATCCGGAAAATTCCATCGCCCCATGCTAAGGACGACATTAGCAGTAATGTCAGTGCAATACCTAAAATTTTTCTAAACATTTTCATCTCTCTGCTCCTTGAAAGAAGATACTTTTATGATCTCCGGAAACGTATTCTGTATTTTCAGCCTATTATTTTTGACTTATTTCACTCTATTCATAAACCTTAACCGCAACGGCTCTGGCAGGATCAGGAGTAATCAGCGCGCCAATTTCCGATGGTGAAGACGGGAACTCAACATCGATAACCCTCAATCCGGCATCGTTGGCGGCAACCAAGACAATGTTGCCCTCCTTCCAGACACCCCAAGCCTGATCCGGTGTTACGATAAAGCCAACTTCCGTCGGATTTGCTCGATTGGTGATGTCGATAATCCTCAGACCGTTCCAGAAATCAGCCACGTAAGCCTTGTTTTCCTCGACAAATACGTCAATGGCATTGTTCAAATCGTCATAATTCCCAACCTCATGGGTGGTCGCCGGATTGGAAATATCGCAGATTCTGAGGCCTGAGCTATACGCCGCTACATAAGCGTAATCTTCAGATATTGCTACTCCGTAAGCAGCATCTGGGAATTCGATCGAAGCCACTTCCTCCAGAAATCCATGGTCGGGAATCTCGACAACACTCAAGCCACCAGACTCTGCCGCAATGTAGGCATAAGACCCCTGCACCACCACGTCTTGAAGATCGAAGTCTTCATATCGAAGTGAATTATCGAAAGTTGGATTGTACGGGTCGCTCACATTCAACACAACGAAGCCACTGGATCCATCAGCTACATAAGCCTTGTCCTGCACCACGTCCAATCCTCGCGCTCGGCCGTCAGTGTCGAAATATCCCACTTCCTTCAGAACTTGAGGATCGCGTATGTCTATAACCCGCACCCCACCGTAGGAATCCGCCACATACGCGTAATCACCCCTGATTTTCAGCCTTGAAGCAAGCGCGCCTGTGTCCCATGAGCCAATCTGAACCGGATCGGTTGGGTCGGTGATGTCAATCGTCAGAAGCCCTGAGTTTGTCGCCGCCACGAACGCCACACGGCTTAGAACCGTCGCTGAATCGACGGCTGTCCAGTCAGAATCACCAAATTCATTGAAAGCGCAGACGCGGTAGTAATGCTTGGTGAATCGTTGCTCGCGGTCAAGAATAATGATTTGCCTATCAGCCACAAGGGTGTCAATGGTGGCGAACTCTTCCATGCCGTTGATGCTTTCCTGAACGATGAAGCCATCTTCATCATCAGCCACATCGCGCCAGACCAGTTGAATCTGATTCTCGGAATACCCGTAAGCGCTGAAGTTTTGCGGCATTGGCGGCGCTCCCGGAATGGTGATGCTGAGGGAGTTACCCCATGCAGACTCCCCATAATCATTCTCGGCACGCACTCGATATAAATAGGTTTGGTAAGGCAGTCTGTCTGTCACCAGCGATGATGTGCCGTTTTCCTGAGCAACTCCAACCTCAGCCCAATCGCCAGTTGACAGCCTTTCATGAATGGAAAAATGCGTTTCAATTCTTGAATTATCGCTCCATGTCAGTCGCACGTCAGATATACCAACTAAATCACAGCCCTGCAAAATCGGCGCATTGGGTTCCATTTCCCCCGGCGTTACCGATCTGACAATTGAGTAAGCTGAAGCTTCGTGGCTACCGACTGCCTTAACGCGGTAGAAATGCTCGGCGAAAAGCTCACAATTATCGAAGCGCATTTCCAGCACATCCTCGTCAACCTCACCCATAATATGATAATTATCCTCAGTGCCCACACTCTGCTCGATGATATAGCCGATCTCAATCTGTGAACGATCTTCCCACTTCAGAATAACGTCTGCCTCGTTATCGAGCGTTAATGAGATAATTGAAGGCGCGGCGGGAATGCCATCTGACGTGCTTCCAGCCACAATTTCCGAAAATGACGATGTGTTAAAGATATTGAAATATCGAATCTTAAAATGATATGTCGAGTTGGCTAAGAGCGATTCAACCGTTGCGCTTGTGTCGGAAGGGAATAGGCTTAAAATCGATGTGAAATTCAAGGTGTCATCAACACTGAAAAACACTTCCAAACCTTGAGCATTTTCTGGAGCTGTTCCCCAGCTTAAGAATATTTCAGACTCAGAAACAGGCTGAGCTATCAAATTCACCGGCGTATCAAGCGGAAATGCTCCCGGCGTAGCGACCACGAACGATGAATCCTCTGAAACACCGAAGATATTCTGCGCCCTGACTTTGTAATAGTATGTGTTGAACGGGTCATCTATTGTCAGCAAAACGCTTAAACTGTCACTCTGTGTCATCGCCACAACAGCCGGAGAACTGAATTCCTCGTCCAGAGCTGACACAACAACGAAAGTATCCTCGTTAGCTGATTGGTCTTCCCAGCTTAACATCACCTGATTATAGGCTGGAACCATCACTGCCAGATTTGCCGGAGCAGTCGGCGCGACATGCCCGGTGTGAGCATTCACTAGCACTTCGGCTCGTGTTTCACCCGCTTCATTGGCGGCGGAGACAATAAACTGCATGGCGGTGTTGACAGGGCATTCGTCAAGCGTAGCCTGTTGGAGTCGCACGGTGTCAGGGTTAGCTGGAAGCGTTTTTAAAATAGTAAAATCTTCTTCGCCGGCAAGTTTCCGGTAAACGATGAAGCTGTCTTCATTGCCAGAATTATCCGTCCACTGAAGCCAGACTTCAGTTTCCGAGAGCACCTCAACGCCCACAATCTGCGGCGCGGCAGGCGGATTTGGGTTCAGCGGATCCCATTGGCTGCTGTGCGTTGGTTTGCTCGGTGTGTCCAGGTCGCATGATGTCAACCCGACGATGAAGGCAACTGCCACAATGACTGCCAGTTCAACTAAGATGTTGTATCGTTTCATTCGGCGCTCCTGAGGTTGATGGTCAAACCAACTTGCGCATTCTGCCTGCTGAAATCTGCCCAGGGTTGAACATCCAACCCGCCCATCATTCGCAACGGCTGTCGTTTTGCAACAGGGCGGTCTCCCCCGCCCCACACCAAGACATCTATGAGTTGTGCGGCATAGACAATCCCCAGTATCGCCACCGAACGACTCACTATCTTCTCCTGCTCATCCATACTCTCCTGAGAGCGATTCATTTCATCTAAGTAAGGCTGAATGTTGTTACCGTCCCGCTCCGCAAAATATGAAGCTTGCGCAGATTCAAAGGCTACCTGTTCATCATCATGCTTTGAGGAGGCTGACAACGCGCTGATACCGGCGGCAAGAAATACCAGTGAGTACAAACCTCCTCGAAGGTTCTGACCGGAAATAAACTGCCCAGAACCTGGTAAAACCACTGATGAAGCAATTGACAGATTGCGTCTTTTCTGCCATTGTTTTGTGCCTTCAGCGGAAAGATCACCGTGCACTTCAGCGATCTTTTTATATTCGACTTTTACTTCAGTCTCGAAAATGTCGTAGCCCCTCTGGTCAATGCGCAGAGTATAAGTCCCGGTCGGAAAATCGCGCAGGACGGTCGGTGTCTGCCCTGCCAGCTTGCCATCAATGTAAATGTCTGCTAGTTGCGGCTTGCTACTGATTTTAAAATGCCCGGTCTTTCGGGCAAGTTTTGGCTCGATAAGCTGATGCTCACCCAGCTCGATCATTGCAACGGTCTCATAAGTCTCGTAATTCGGTGATTCGATTTTTATCCGGTAACTGCCGGGTAAAAGCATGATGTCTGCCTGTGGTGAAACTAGCGTCTGCCGTTCCTGACCTTCAAGGCGGATTGTCGCGCCGGGTGGATCGGCTATTACCGACAGCAAGCCGAAATCACAGCGGAGATCGCACGTTCTAACGCAGTGCTGACCGTCTTCAATGGGGATTTCATCGACAACTTCATGGTAGTGCGCCAGCTTGACAGTTAAAACATGACTGCCGCTGAGCACAGTGTCGCGCATCAGCGGTGTCAGACCAGAATACACTCCGTCAATCAGCACTTCCGCGCCCTCAGGTGTTGAAGTAACTTGCAGTGATCCAAATTTGGGCTTAAGAGTGTAGGTCTTTTGAAGGGTGTCGCCCGGTGCAATTTCAAGCTCGTCGGTAAATTCATGGTAATTCGCCCGGGCAAAGCGAATCTGATGATTGCCAGCGTTGATCTGCTGGAGCTTCAATGGTGTGGCACCCATCTCTTTGCCATCGAGGAAAACCAGCGCGCCCAGCGGATTTGACTTAAGATTCAGCAACCCGAAATTCGGTCTCATCTTCACATGAAGCGGCGTGTAAACTAGAGATTGTATTTCCAACGCATGGCGCGATGGCAGGTACAACGGGCGCGTGATGTCAAGTTCGTATCTACCGGGCTGAACATCTTCCAGCGTCAGCGGTGTTCTGCCGAGTTCCATCTCGTTCATAAACACCATTGCGCCAGCCGGATCCGAAGTGATGAAAAGACTGCCCGGTTTTTCGTCGATAATTTGCTCAGTCTTGGCAATCGGGAACAGGACAGCCTCTTCAACTTTCTGACCATTTTTAAGCTCATAGCGTTTTTCCCAGACCCGACCGCCTTTGTTAAGCTTAACGGTGTGGATGCCAGCCATTGGTCGTAAAATTACAGCGCCATTGGAGAAATCGAGGTGCAAGACATTGCCGTCCAATGTTCCGAGAATTTTTCCATCGCCTGGAGCAAGCTGATGCTGAAGAGTGATCTGCGGTCGATCTGCGGTTATGGGTAAATGTTTCGGAGTAACACGCACTTCATATGTTGACTTGGCTTTGATAAAGATAGTCTTCTTTGCAGGAGAGTAACCTGAAGATTTGAACGTGACGATTTGTGAGCCGGGATTCAGAAATACACGGAATTCTCCCGGATCAGGATTGTGAACCCGAATGATGCCCATGCTACCCTCAAAGGAGAGTTGTGGCAGAGAAGAGTGTACAATCAACACCGAAACGCCTGGATTTCGGACGATATACGGCGTGCTGCTTCCTTCGGGAACATCCATAATCTGTAGCTCACCTAGCGTCTGCGCAGAGCCGCAGGTTACTAAAATACTGGTTAAAAGAAACAATGTAAACCATATCAAGCGCTTCATGTGCAATCCATTTATAATCAGAAAAGGCGATAAATGAACCACTGTGGATCATCTTATTTCGCCAAAGTTAATCGTTGAATTTTAGAGGAATTCGGTCATTTGGCAAAGTTGCCCCCTGATCCTTGCCAAACATTTCTTTAATATTATCCAGTCTCACATAAGGTGTGAAATGCGCCACAATGCGAGATTTGCTAAAGTTGTCAGCCTTAGCGAATTCTTCCCTGATGGTGAAAAAATGATGAGTGGATGCTTCAGGAAAAGGAATGCAAAGGTAAAACTCGATGGTATAGCTCAAATCACTTTCACTGACGGATAGGGGCCCAGCATAGACACCCTGTCCATAGCAGAGGTTGCGCAAGGTAAGAAGGAAGTGATCCCAAGATTCATAGAACAGCGAATCCACCGACTTAGCGTGATAGTAAACCGTTGCCTCGAGCACCGCCGCAGGGTTGTCAGGGGGATAGACAAACCCAAGCGACCGATACAGATTCAATCGTTGTTCAAATATCTCACTCAAGACTGGTGGAACATCGCCATCACCTTGGTAGATGACCGTTAAACTATCGTCGAAACGGATTTGTTTCCCGAAAACTTTGACATGCGGTAAAAAAACTGGAATTAACGCCCTTTCACCGCTGTCTGACACAAATATTTTAAGCTGAGTGGTGAGAAGATCAAGGTACAACGGATTTTCAATAGTATAATATCGCCCGCTATCTGTTTCAGCCGTCATCTTGGCATGTTGCCCGAAGGGCTGTTTAACCCGCCAATAGGGAGTTGCGGCGCGCGCTGAGTCTGCACTCGCCGCCCACAGAACCAGCTCTGAATGAAGGCGATCCAGCGCAGTGTAAATGTCATCCGGCTTCTGGGCGGAAACATTCAGCCAAATACCCAAGGTCAGCAACACGACAGTGATGATTTTTCTGTGCATCAGAACGCTCACTCGATCAGTTCAAAATTGCCAAGGCTGATGACTGAGCCATCCGGGAATTTTTCCGGTTGCCATGCCCGAACATGGATCAGCGGATTATTCTCGTCGCGATAGTCAATCATCAGGAAAAGGTAGCCTTCATCGGAATAGTTTGAGGTGTGCCAATTCTGCTTCAGAGTAACACCGTAGATTTTTTCCTTACTGGGGTGATTGATCAACTTAATCTCATCGAAATTAACTTTTATCACCTCATTATTATGAAAAACAATGTCAAGGCGATCTAAATACTCTCGTTTACTCAGCTTGACGAACTGGATTTGCTTCTTGGTCAGCGTTGAGTTATCCAGAAGATCAGGGCAGTCTGGCTTCTCTTTCAGCATCCTGCCAACGATTATCAGCGCGTCGTTGCTGAATACTTTTTCTAGATAAACCGAATCCTTGCGATTGTATGCTGTGCGAAATATTTCCAGAAACTGTGTGACTTTCTGGCGACAGGCAAAGTCTTTGAGAATCTCGCCCTGTTTGACGATTTCCTGATATTGATGTTGCTCAAGAGCAAAGCGAACGTCGGTGATGTCGCCGCTGGTGTCAATCGAAAACACCATGTTCTGGTACGGATTTCCCGGCGTGGTGCCCATTTCGATTAAGACCTTCACATCACGCACTTCGTAGCTTTCATCGGCGAGCTTGAGTAGCTTAAGTTCATATACAGGATTCACATTCAGGCAGTGAGTGTTCTCGGCGAGTTCTTTGAAGCTGTCAAAGCCACCTGCTGTGAAGCAATTCTGAACATCAGCCCACTTTTCCCCATCAAGACTGCTGACTACCGCCGTCAGTTTATTGCCCAGAGTTTCGCGAAAATTTTCGCTCCCGCAACCGCTTAAAATGACCTTGCTGTTGTAGGCTTGTGCCACGGAAAACACCGCCCAGCTAATTACAATTACTATTGAAAGAAGAAATTTATTACCGGAATTTTTCATCGCCCCACCAGTATTAAAAAATTTAGCAAATAATATCAGTTGTCCTGCTTGATTTCCGAAGGTTTTATCCAGATCATTCGCTTGCCTTTGAAGTCATCCTTCAGGGTGTCAAACTCCTTGCCGGATTTAATGCCACGGTACTTCATGCCATCAAAGTACATAATATCCACTACCTGATAATCATCCGATATGGCAACCCAGCACCCTGCGCCATCAGCAAAATCGCTCTGTTTACCATAAGATAGCTTCCCAAGCTTTTCGTACTGCAACAACGTTTCAGAAAAATCACCCCATAGTTTCTGCCGCCAGAGCACTTCGATGGGATCGGGCGCGTCCATTACCTGCATTTGCCTGGGTTGAGGAATTTCGGGTGGAGCTGGTGGTGATGGTGGAGTGACAGGCTGAACGGTGACCGTGCGTTTCTGGCTGGTATTCCAAGGGATGTTTAAATTAACGGGCTTAAGATTGTTGAATATTTCAGCATCAAGGTTTGAATGCAAGCCGGCAATCTCCGGGTCGTCAGCCATTTCATTCTCAAACACATACTCAATCGACACCGTCAGGATATAAGTGGAATAAATAGGATTGTCAAACAGCGGCACATTGCCGATGCCTCGCAGAACCCTGCCATACTGCGTGCCGGGACCACAATAATAGCTGAATGAAAGATCATGGATATCCTGCCCATTGTAAGTAAAGCGCAAGGGCGCGATAATCTGACCGCCGTCTTTGTAGCAATCATCACTGCTGATATTGATGTTCTGAATTGTCCGTTCGATTAATTCCTTGAAAGCAACGCTGGGAACAGATGACAATGAACCATCGCTTGAAGTGAAGCGAATGGTGTCTGGGTAGGTTTTTGCCAGCAGATAACCCCAGTAATAATACCGCAAAGCCGATCCGATCCGGTTATTTTCTTCAGATTGCCTGCCACTGTTGTAAAAGTCGCGGATTTTTTCCTTGCGGATGGAGTAGGACTTCGCCAGCGAATCGCGGTGAATATACGCCAGAACCTGCCACTGATTTCCTTGGTTGAATTTAATGTACTGCAATCCGCTGAGATTCAGGAAAGAAAAGCTGTCCTGCTGGCGCGAGTAATCCTGAGAAATTTCGGCGTTATCACCGCTGAGATGCTGTTGATTGTCGGTTGAAGTTTTTACGGTGATGGAGACTTGAATCTGTTTGGCAAGGTCGCTCTCGGCGGCTTCACGCGCGGCGTCAATTTCACAACCTTCGCCAAAGCCGGATACGTATTCAAGATTTGCCTTAACAATCCTCATCTTTGTTTCGTCGGCGCTGGAAGCGAACGATAACGCAGGAAGCAAAGCCAGCGCAAGCGCAAGCAGGCCTCCCACAATTCGCCCTGCGCAAACAGAGGGTGTATTCGCAACCGGCACATCCGCTATGTCGGAGCTTGAATGCGCCCTGCTTAATCTTCGTTTATGAATCATGATTTCCCGTAATGTATCGTCGAGCCACATTCTTAAACAAAAGTAGCTCAGTTAAAGGAAAAGTCAAAAAAATGTCATCGTTGCCAATAATTGTAGAACTACTTCAAATCTGAGATAGTTCCCGCTATGATTTATTTCTGTATCATAATATATTTCAATTTACCTTAAGCAGGCAATGAAAATGAGCATGATGTACATTATTTTCAAGTCCCTCAGCCATAATCTCTATTTTCTGGCTTGTGTGACGCTGGCGGTTTTTCTGCTGGTCAGGAAAAATCATTCTTCAACATCCCGGTTACTCAGGATTGGCGCTTTAGTTTTCTTCTGGCTACTGGGCACAAGACCAGTGGCTGAGTTGGCGTTGCGTCCACTGGAAAACGCATACAGCGTGCCATCTATTGACTGGCTTGAGCAGTGGAATTTA
>CAZAGU010000042.1:8133-22688 GCA_964484805.1 uncultured bacterium | reverse complement strand
GAAATCTACAGCAACAAGATTGTATTAAATTAAAGACAAATACAATCTAATGGAGCGAAGCGAAGCAATCGTTCAAGAATTCGCGCAACATCCTTACCATAATCGAGCGCGCTAGCCGTACCTTGCGCTGTCATTCCCGCGAAAGCGGGAATCCAGTTTTGATTTTCAGGGTTGTTCTTCCTTTTTCTCCACCACCCGAAACGCAGATTGCTTCGTTGTTTCGCTTCCTCGCAAAGACGGGTGGTGTGGCTGTCATTCCCGCGAAAGCCGGTACCCAGTTTTGATATTTCAGGGTCATTCTTCCTTATGTCATACCTGCGAAGGCTGGTATCCATCGTATTGAGAGAAAGAGATTTTATCCGCAGATTTCGCAGATAGTTATGTTCTTATCCTCAATCTGTTAAATCTGTTTCATCTGTTGTGAATAATGGATAATAACCATGCAAACTCTCAATCTGGATTCCCGCCTTCGCGGGAATGACAGCACAAGGAATGATTGACGCGCTCGGTGATTGATAACGCTTTTACTCGTTCCTGCGCTCCTTCGTGGGAATGCTGGGTAGCATGGTTTTTCCAACATCCTGCAAGCCTAAATGACCATGCCCTCGGCGCAGTGAAACTCACGATTAATACGGTAGGGAGTCAAGTCCACTTCGCCGTAATCACCGAGGCAAATCGTAGCGAGGTCTTTGCCCGCGGCGAGGATTTCGCTGACTATTCGCGCTGAAAACGGAGCGTGCATCAAGCCGTGCCCGCTGAATCCGCAGACATGAATGAGATTGCCCACATTGGGGTCATGCCCGATGAGCGGATTATGGTCGGGTGTGTCGGCATAATATCCTGACGTAACCGCGTCCATTCTGCCGACTTCGCTGGCGGCGAGCAGATACGCGCCGATCTCCTTGCGAACTGCCGCGCCATAGCCAGTCATGTCGTTTGCCGAGAAGCCGGGTTCGATTAAATCTTGCTCGTCGAAATCCGGTTTGACGGGTTCGGTGAATTGAAGCCAGCCCATCATCAGTTGCTTGTTATCCGGGCGGCAGTAGCCACCGTTTGGCGTGATAATCATTGGCAGTGTCGCGAAATCTTCAGCCATCAAGCCGAAATCTTCGCCCTGATCTTTCAATCCATTCAGGAAGTACAGATAACGACGGCGGTTGGCAATCGGCAGAATCACACCGCCGAAAATGTTGGAAACATCAGGAGCCCATGAATTGGCGGCGTTCACGACGTAATCCGCGGGGATTTTCCTGCCAGATCGGAGCGTTACTTCAACCACATTGCCATCGGTGACGGTTGCAGAAGCTACACCATCATTTTGGATGACTTCAGCGCCGAGTGCGCGAGCGGCTTCAGCGCCATCCTGATAGATCAGATGAGGATAAAGAAAACCATCCTTCGGATACCAGGTTGCGCCGATTACTCCAGTAGTTTCAAGATAAGGGAATTTTTCCTCAATCTCGGATGGCTCCAGCCAGCGAACTTCGCTTAGCCCTGCTTGCTGTTGCATTTCAACACGGCCGAGCAAGGCTTTTTTATTGCATGAATAGCCGTACAGGAAAAGGTAACCGTTTTGGGAGATGGGTGATTCCTCGGATTTCATCATAGTCGTCCAAGCTTCGTAAAATTCCTCGCAGAATTTCATCCCGCGCACGGTGCTGGGCGTGCTGAACTGAGCGCGGATGGCAGCGGCGGAGCGAGAGCTTGAGCCATTGCCAAGGGATTTTGACTCGACCAGAAACACTTTGTAGCCAGCCCGTTGTAGTTCCCAGGCGGTCACAACACCGGTGACTCCACCGCCGATGACGATGACGTTTTTGTTGTTACCTTGAACTGCAGGCAACAATGCCGATGGAGCGGGTATATTCTCAGTCATATTAACCTCGTAAAGCGTGGTGCAAATCGGCAGCAATGGGTGTGAATAGTTTCACATGTTTTGAAGCCGATATAACTTAATCGTAGTTTATCTCAATATCTAATGTATAAAAAATTATATGCCTAAGTCTATAAAACGAGCGAATTGAAGTGATTGATTATGATAATAAACACAAAATGTTGATCAGTATTTCTCGTTTTCTGAAACGATTGTGCCACTCACCTGCAATGGCAATATTTTCGTATGAAATCACAAGCCCGAAACAATGTGCATGACACCGGTTTCGGGCTTGTGGTAGGCTAATTTAGTAAAATGCAAAGGCTATTTAGCAAGTGCCATTCGCTTAACTGTCGAAATGCCACAACCTTCAAGACTGAGGAAGTAATTGCCAGCTATCTCCTAATTCTTCCAAATTCAGATTATTTCGCTGTCAACTCGGCAACAAGATCATCTAACGTTTGGTCGGTATATTCTTCTTGAGCAGTCAGAGTCGTTTCACCAATCCAGTTTTTCATCCAAATCCATTTTTCTTCGTCTGGCCAAGCCCATTCCTCATGATTTTCGCCCGACAATATTGTTTTAACCTGATTGATGGTTATGCTCGAAGGATCACGTTTCAACACTACTTCATTTGCCTGTGATCCCGTAAGAGCAATGATGCCACTTTTACTCAAAATGTTTAGTACAGCATTCACAATATTAGGTGGCGCACCCCGTTTTTTGCTGAACTCGTGGGCTGTTACAGGCGGTCGCTCAACCCGAAACGCCAGAGTTGCCTGTACGAGAATGATAAACGCCAGAGCGTCTTCCTGCCGGCGGGATAGCTTCAGGTGTTTCCGTTTGTGAAGTAACTGAGGATAGTATTGAACAACGTAGCATATTTCAACACCCAGCAACACAATAATCCAGGAAAGATTGATCCAGACCATCAGAAAGGGAATTGCCGCCATTGATCCATAGATGACATCATATTTGACAAGCTTTCCGGTGTACATGATGAATCCGGATTTAAATAGCTCGTAAATCAAGCCAGCAAGCACTGCTCCAATGAGCGCCGCATAAGTTCTGACTTTAACATTTGGCAAAAAACGATACAACAAAAAGAAGCTTAAAATGACCATCAACACAGGGATTAACTGGTTAATGGTTGTCTGAGCATAATCCACCCGCTGAACAGCCTCATGAACAAGTGGCAATGCTTTAATGTATGTGGTGAAAGCCAGTGAGCTGATTACCAGAATTGGAATCAGGGTAATCAATCCCCAATAGATGGAAAGCCGATGCAGAGGCCCAGTGCGCGATGTTACTCCCCAAATCAAGTTGAAGGTGCTCTCGATGGCAGTGAAGATGCTATAGACCAGCAGAATTAACGCGAGCAACCCGATCCCACTGGCGGCGTAACCGCCTCCGGATTGCAGTATCTCTTCTATTTTTTGAACTACGACAGGATTGGCGCCGGGTGTGAGATTACGTGACAAAACCGGACGGAGCGTTTCCATGAACCATTCACCACCGCCGAACAGATTGAACATATTGAGCAAAATTGCCAAGATGGGAATGATGGAGAGTAGGGTTACAAAGGTCAGCGCCATGGCTCGGAGTAACAGTCGATCACTGAAGAATTCTCGAATGGTGATCTGTGTCAGGATGTAGAGGGTTCGTCCGGCTCTAAGCAGTTGGGTGAACCATGTGCGCTTATCATCGGGTCTGCCGATGCCTTTCATGCAATCCACCAGACTTTGGAATGATTCTTTTATTTTTTCTAAATGAAAGGACATTGTCTGAAATTCCAATCACAAGTTTGAGCCAACTTCTTATGGGCTTCTTCAGGTTAAGCTTAATGTTGGATCCATTTCTTAAACACGTATGAGGATGCTCTACCGTATTCTGTAAATCGGCAAATCGTATGGGCATAATTTCACACACATAAGTCACACTCATCTAAAATACCCAAAATATCTGATATATGCGAACTGAAAATGCGGGAAAAATGTGAGCCGCGAGAAATCGGGATTTTCTCAGCGGTTGTAAACTATGAAAAATGCCATTTTTTTAGGATGGAATATTTATCAGCATTCTTTGAAAACTAAATTCTGATGTCTCAAATCTGTGGCATTGAAAAAATTTATAGAGTATTTTATTGTTGTGGAGTACCGATGTTTTAGCGCTGTACTTGAAGTTCGGAGGCAAGAAATTGAAAACTCAACTAAATCGAATCAATGGCATCAATCCAGACCGGATAATATGGTGCTGTGCGGGTCAGGAAATCTCTCCGAGTGATCTTGCCAGTAGAGTCAAGATTGCACCTAAACCCTTTGAGCAGATAATGAGCGGTGAAATTGGGATCACCATTAATCAACTTCGTAAAATTGCTGACTTCTTCAATCGGGGAATTCTGTTTTTCATGGAGAAAGGGCAAGTAAACGATGAGCTTGTTTACTCACCTCAATTTCGAACAATCGCCAATCAAAAAGCGCATCTCTCCCCAAAAGTCAAGGCTATCATTGAGCGTGCTGAGCACCAGCGGGACATCTACATTAATCTACGTGAAGAACTTGGTGAAATCGAAAAGTTTAAACCACCAAATATTCCTCAAGGAAACCCTAAACAAGCCGCTATACTCATTAGGAAGTGGCTTGGTTTAGACAAGGAAAAAGACTTCAACGGTTATAGAAATACTGTCGAATCTAAAGGCATTTTGGTCTTTCGTAGCAATGTATATCCAGGCAATTGGCTATTTCCGAAGGAAGATCCAATTATCGGATTTTCATTGTTTCACAATGTCTATCCTATTATCCTTGTAAGAAAACAAATTGCCGAGTCACGCCTAACTTTTACACTCATGCACGAGTTAATTCATTTACTTCTGCATCGCAAAAGTTGGATTGATGAAAATGATGATCTCTACAATCAAATTAATAAACATGAAAGAGAAGCTAATGCGCTTGCTGGTCTCATACTTGTGCCAGATAGTTTCCTTCGCAGGATTAAAGATTCCGACAGACCTCAAAACGTTGAGGAGTACGATTCTTGGCTTGTAAATTGGCGAAAAAAATGGGGTGTCAGCAGCGAAGTGATCCTCCGAAGATTGTTGGATTCTGGACGTCTCGATCAAGAAGATTATCAGAGCTATCGAGATTGGTTTGTGTCACGGAAAATACCACAAGCTAAGTCAGGAAGCCGGAAAAATCGCCATCGTGAACCAAAGCATATTTTGGGATCACCGTATGTCTGCACTGTTTTGGATGCTTTAAGTGCCAATAATATAACGCTCAATAAAGCAAGTACTTATCTCGATAATATTAGTATTAAAGACTTGCATAAATTGGAGGAGCATTATGCTAGCCTTTGATACATCCACTATAATTTACGCATGGGATAACCATCCGCCCGAACAATTCCCGGGACTGTGGAAGGGTACTATGCAAGCCTTTGATACATCCACTATAATTTACGCATGGGATAACTATCCGCCCGAACAATTCCCGGGACTGTGGAGATGGATGGCGAAAAAGGTCGAATCAGGTGAGTTTGTAATGCTGGATGTGGCGTTTCTTGAGTTTAAGAAGAAGTCGCTTGACCTTAAAGAATGGTTGGAAGATCATAAACTTAGGAAGTTTGAAATAACTGATGCAACTATTCAGAATGCCCTCATGATAAAGACATTACTTGGCACCGAAAACGATAAATACGGCGTTGGAGTTGGTGAAAACGACATTCTAATTATTGCCTCCGCCAAGGAGCACCACATTGAACTTGTCACTAATGAAAGTCTGCAAAATAAACTACCAAAAGAGAAAAGAAATATAAGATTCCAGCCGTATGTCATCTGCCTGAGGTTAAGGTGCCATGCTTGAATTTTATTGAGTTAATTAAACGCTCCAAGTCTGTTTTTAAATGAGGAAGTGCTTTTTGAAAGCATAACTCCAGATTGATGATACCTGCTTATTAGAAGTAACGCCCTCCTTCACCCCACACGCTTGTTAAACTTCAGCACCGCGGTTGTGAATATCACAACGCCCAGCCCCGCCAAGGGCAACAGATGCGGCAGAATGTCCGTAAACGTCGCTCCGCGCAGGAAAATCCCACGCACTATGAACACGATGTAGCGCATCGGATTCAGGTAAGAAAGCACCTGCGCCCAGTCCGGCATGTTCGCAATTGGATAGAAGAACCCGCTCATCAGAATCCCAAAGACCAGGAAAAACCAGATTGTCAACATAGCCTGCTGTTGAGTCTGCGATATTGTTGAAGCCAGCAAGCCAACGCCAAGCGTTACAATCAGATAAATCAGAAAACTGCCAGCGAGCAGAAACACCGAACCAGCGAACGGCAACTTAAACCAAAGCACTGCAAACACGGTCGCCAGAATCATCTCAAAGAAAGCCAGAATTGCAAATGGAATCGTCTTGCCGGCGATCAACTGAGCCGGCGAGATGGGCGACACCATCAATTGTTCCAGCGACCCGATCTCCTTTTCGCGCACAATCGCCATCCCGGTCAACATCGCCGAGATAATCGTCACCAGCAACACGACAATCGCCGGCACCATGTAGAAACGGCTCTTCAGCTCAGGGTTGTAAAAATACCGCAGTTCCGGGCTGATGAGGTGAAGATTGCGCCGCGCTGAAGGATTGCCTGCCGCAATGCGCTGCTGGATTTTCATCGCCTCCCTTAACAATAACGCTTGCGCCGCGCCGGCGGCTTGCCCGGCTAGTTGCGAGTTCACACCATCAACGATGAGCGCTGTTTCGCCCGATTCGCCTGAATAGATTGCCTGCTCGAATCCCTTGGCGATCCAGATTGCAATGTCGGCGCGGTCTTTGAGCATGGAGTCGCGGAGCTCTTCACGCGAGCCAACCTTGCCGCTATCCTTAAACAGGTCAGACGCGAAGACCGCCGAGATAATCTCACGGCTTGAAGCGCTGTTGTCCTGATCGAGCACCACGACGCGAACATCCTTCAGATCCATGCTGACAGCGTAAGCCAGCACCAGAAGTTGCACCAGCGGCACGACGAAGATTATCCTGACCATGGCTTTATCGCGGAAAACCTGCAGGAACTCCTTCTTAATGATGTGAATTAACGGCATCAAGTTGACATTATCCTTTTTATCTAATGAACCACCTTGGTGCGACACTTCAATCTTTGGGTGGCATGTCCGACGTAATCCACAGCGGACAACGTCCGCTGTCATTCCAGCGAAGGCTGGTCATTGGCTTGCCACTGTTCACCTCTGGTGAACAGAATCCAGGGCTTTAAAAACGTCCAACAGTTGTTCTTCCCTATGGATACCTGCCTTCGGAAACATGACGCAAGAAAGAAATCCCTGAAAATCTAATCTGGGTACCGGCTTTCGCCGGTACGACGTGACGAGGGAGCGTCTAACGTGTTCCGTGATTGCTAGGGTATTTCTCGAACTTTTGATCGCTTCCTCGCGATGACAGTACAGGGATGAATGCGGTGGATACCTGCCTTCGCAGGTATGACACAAGGAAGAAATCCCTGAAAATCTAATCTGGATTCCAGCCTTCGCTGGAATGACAGCACAGTGGGCGTTTGGCGTGCTCGATGATTGCGAGGGTATTTATCGAACTTTTATGAGATCGCTTCGTCGCTTCGCTTCCTCGCGATGACAGTGCAGGGTGCAGCGCCCTGTCCGGCTTGTCCAAACAGGTTTAACCTAATTACATTTCCCTAATCTGTAAAATCTGTGGAGAAATCCCTGCCTTCCCATCATCTCATCAATCCAGCCGAGACTTAAACCGCTTCATCGCCAGCCCCAGCAATCCAACCGCCATCGCCAGCATCACGCCGCCCTCAAGCGGGAACCACGTCCTTCCCACCAGCATAATCCCGCGAATCACCTTCAGATAATATGTCGCTGGGATGAGCTTCCCCACCCACTGCAACACCAGCGGCATACTTGAATGTGCGAAGATAAACCCAGACAGCAACATCGTCGGCAATAGCGTCAGAATCAACGCCACCATCATCGCCACCTGCTGTGTCTGCACCAGCGTCGAAATCAGCAGCCCTAGAGCCAGTGCAATCACAAGATACAGCGTGGAATAGCCAGCCAGCGCAAGCCACGAGCCTTCCATCGGAACATGAAACAGAAACTTACCAGCAAGTAAAATCAAAGCAGCGTCAATCGCTCCCAGCAACAGATAGGGCAACAACTTGCCGATAATCACATCCCGAGCAGCGATGGGCATCGTTAAAATCTGCTCCATGGTGCCGGTCTCTTTCTCACGAGCCACCGCGATGCTGGTCAACATGGCGCAGATCATCATCAGCACCACCGCCACCAAGCCCGGCACGATGAAGTTCGCACTCTTTAGCTCAGGGTTAAACCATATCCTTGAACGAGCGGTAATCGGGAAGGCGCTTCTGCCGGAAATCTCAGCATTAAGCCCAAGGTTCAATCTGTTCACCACTGCCGACAGATAGTTTGACACCGACGAAGCCGTCGCGCCGTCCGCGCCGTCGATGATCATCTGAATCTTCGTCTCAGGCTTGGTTAAAATGCTCTGCTCATAGCCCCGCGGAATGACCAGCACCGCCAGAAATTTATTCCGCCGGAAGCCGGGGTCAATTTCCTTCGAGCTGTTCAATCGAGCCGCTTCAACGATGAACCCGCTTGATGTCAGTTCGCGAATCAGATTCCGCGACTCGAGCGTATTGTCATGGTCGAGCACACCGATCCCCAGCTCGTTCAGCTCAAGGTTGATGGCATAGCCAAAGATCAGCACCATCATCATCGGCATAATCACCGCCACAGTCAAGCTGCGCGGGTCGCGGAGGATGTGGCTGATTTCCTTGCGGACAACGGCAATAATGCGCCTCATGATGCCACCACCTTAAGGAAGACTGTCTGCATGTCTTCCGCCTGCCAATCGCGCTTGAGAGTCGCCGGGCTGTCCAGAGCGGCGATCTTTCCCTTTATCATAATAGAGATCCGGTTGCAGTATTCGGCTTCATCCATGTAGTGCGTCGTTACGAAAACGGTCGTGCCGTCCTCAGCGAGTTCATAGATCAGATCCCAGAATTTCCGCCGCGCCACCGGGTCAACGCCGCCGGTTGGCTCATCGAGGAACACGACTTTGGGCTTATGTAGAACTGCCACTCCCAACGCCAGCCGCTGTTTGAAACCGAGTGGCAGTGAGCCGATCAGTTCATTCCGGCGGTCGAACAGGTTGACCTTCTTCAGGAATTCTTCACCACGATCTCGGACATCGTTTTTCTTCAAGCCGTAAATTCCGCCGTAAAAGGAGAGGTTTTCCCAGATGGTCAAATCGTTGTAAAGGCTGAATTTCTGGCTCATATAGCCGATGTTCTTCTTGATCTGCTCGGTTTGATTTGCCACCGAAAACCCGCTGACTGTCGCGCTACCTGAAGACGGCTTCAACAACCCACAGAACATGCGGATCGCCGTCGTTTTACCCGCGCCGTTTGCGCCAAGGAAACCGAATATCTCGCCCCGTTCCACTTCGAGGTCAATGTGGTCAACGGCAACGAACTTGCCGAAATTCCGGGTGAGACCGACGGCTTGCACAGCAAAATTGTTCATGATCCCGGCTCAGTTTCAGCGTTCATAAACTGCATAAAAACATCCTCGATGGATGGTGAAATTCTGCGGATGTTCAAATCCATTCCCGAAATGCGATTTTCGATGGCTTTGTATTTTGCTTCAGAATCTAAGACGATGTGAAAATTCGCGCCGAACCTCAGCATGTCATCCCGCGCGACGATGTTTTCGCCGGTCAGCATTTTACTGGCTTTGATGGCATACGCGCCGGAAAGCTCCAACAGCGAGCGCCGGAATGAATTCGTCACCTGCTCAGGTGTGCCACTGGAGAGAATTTTCCCACCGTGCATCAACGCGATTTCATCACAGAGCTGAGCTTCATCCATGTAAGGAGTGCTGATCCAGATTCCGATGTCTTCTTCAGCGAGTTCTATGAGGATTTTCCAGAATTCCTTCCGGCTCACGGGGTCAACGCCTGTGGTAGGCTCGTCAAGGATCAGTATTTTCGGCGTGTGGATGAGTGTGCAGGCGAGGGCGAGCTTCTGTTTCATGCCACCCGAAAGATTCCCCGCGCGCCGACTGCGGAATGGAGTCAGATTGCTGAAGCTCATCAGCCTCTCCTCGCGCTTGCGGCGGTCTGCACCCGACACGAGATATAAATCCGCGAAAAATCTGAGGTTTTCAGCCACGGTCAAGTCTGGATACAAGCTGAACCGCTGAGGCATGTAGCCGATGAACTCCTTGATCTTCGGAGTCTCCCGGATGCAATGATGCCCGTAAATGAAAGCGTCGCCCTCATCCGGTGTGATCAACCCGCAGGCGATGCGCATTGCCGTGGTTTTCCCCGCGCCGTCAGGTCCAATCATGCCAAGGATTTCGCCTTCGTGAACATCAAGCGAGATGCCATTCAAGGCGGTGGTTTTGTCATATTTCTTCTTCAGGCTGGAAATATGCAGTATGGGTTGTTTTTCAGTCAAGGATCAATCCTAAAACACGACTTCAGCGGGCATTCCGATGTGGAGATTTTCGCCGCTGTTTTGAACATTGACTTTAATGGCATACACAAGATCAGAGCGCGCGTCCTTAGTCTGTACATTTTTCGGTGTGAATTCCGCTTCACTGCTCACCCATTCAACCCGCCCCTGAAATTCCTTCTGTGGCAAGGCATCAACCTTAATCTTCACGCTTTGCCCCAGCTTAACCAGATTCATATCCTGCTCAGATAGATAAACCCTCAACTTCAGGTTGTCAAGATTTGCCAGCCGGAAAGCCACCATGCCAGGCACCGCCATTTCGCCGACTTCGAGCATTCTCGTCAGCACTGTGCCATTGGTTGGCGCAGTCAACACCCCGTCTTCAATCTGACGGTCAAACACTGCCAACCCGGCGATGATCGTCTCTTTTTCAGCATACAAGGCTTCGATATTGTCTTTAACAGCCTTAATTTGATCTTTGGCGATGTTCCGCTGAGTCGTCAGCTCATCAACCTGCTGAACGGTGGCTGAGCCATCTTTGGCAAGTGCAGAAACTCGGGCAAGGGTCTGTTCCTGTAGCTCAAGCGCGCGCTCCGCCTGCTTCAGTTGTGAGCGCGTGGCGTTGATCCGCGCGTCAATGCCATTGATGCTGGATGCCGCTTGGTTGCGTTTCAGCTTTAGTAGATCGGTGTCAACGATCAGCAAGGTGTCGCCCCGGTTGACTTTCTCGCCATCTTCAAACATCACCGCCAGAACCTTGCCCTGCATCGCCACCGAAAGGTCAAAGATTGTCGCTTCAAGCGTTCCCGAAGGATTAACCTGCGCCCGTTATTTCTGGCATCCTGACAGCAGGACGATGATGACCAGGGCTGATGCCGCGATATATGTTAAGTGTCTTTTCATTCTCAAATTCTCCCTGAAATGAGCAAACTGCCCTATTTGCCAATGCTGTATAACAACGCCGCTTCCGCCAGCCTGATCTTAAACTGCGCCATGGTGTGCTCAATCTCGACTAGCGCGAGATCGTCGTAAACGTCTAAAATTGTGCTCTCGGTGATCTGATTTTCTGAGAATTTCAACTGCATGATCCGCAGTTGCTCCTGTTCGAGCTCCAGCCGTTTTTGAGTGATCGCTTCAACAGCTTGTGCGTTCAGAAATTCATTCTCAGCCTGACTATGCTGATAGGTCAGGAAATCCGCGGTGGCTTTGGTCTGATGGGCAATAATCCGCTGGTCGAGTGTCGCTTTCTGAATGCTGTTTTTCCGGCTGTTCCAGTCCCAGATTGTCCAGTTCAAACCCACGCCCACTGTGAAATAATCCATCCACTCATCTTGAACCTGATTCACACCGGGTTTGCCGTAGTGGTAGGCGGCTTGAGCCGATACGGTAGGGCGAAGTCTGCCCTCTGCGGCATTTTTCATTTCAGCCATAGCGGCGGATTTGTTGTTCAGTTGAGCCATCGCTGGCTGTTGTTCAAGCTGAAATTCCCCTGCGTCAAAGCCATTGATCGGCTCGGCTAGGTCGCCATCTGGGAAAACAATTTCACCGGATTTTCCGACGACCACGCCCAGCCCCAACCCTGCCTTATTCAGCATGTTCTCGGCTTCAGCTCGCTTCTGATAAAATCTATTCAGGCTGATTTCCACCTTCAGCCGGTCATCACGGGAAGCCATGCCGTTGGCAATCGCTTTATCGACCTGCCCCAGATGCCTTTCGAGGCGTTTGACATTCGCGTTGACGGCATTCAGGTTTTCCTGTTGAGCCAAGGCATTCAGCCAGGCGTTGCGAACATCGCGCAAGAGCGACAGGCTGTCTGACTGTAGCCGGGCTTCAGTCTCATTGCTCAGATGTTTGCTGGCACGGGCACTGGATTTCAGCGATCCGCCGGCATAGAGCAGCGCGTCCACATGAAGATTCAGGTCGGTGTTCTGTCCATCGCCAAAGCTAATCGATCGCGGTGGGATGGCTGGCAGTTGGAGCTCCATCGTTTCACTGACGTAGGAGTAGTTCCCGCCAATTCCAACCGTAGGCAGTTGCACCGCCTTAGCGTTTGCCACATCCAGAGCGGCTTTGGACCCTAAGGCGCGATTAATTGCCATGGCGCTTGAGTTTTCATAAGCCGTGACAATGCAACTGAATAAGCTTTGCGCGGTGTCCTCTGCCTGCCCAACTTGGTAAAGCAAACCAACGCTTACAGCAAGAATAATCGCCAGTAACCATCTTTTACACATTTTTTACCTCCTGCGAGCAAATGCCGCTCTCAAGCAGCTCAGCGACTACTTTCATAAATGGCTCCCAGTTTGCTTTTTCAGAAAAATCTTCATCCAGCATTTTTTCAATTATAGGCAGAAAAAAGACCATCCCATAGCTCAAAGACAGCAAATAAGCGGCGAAATGTTCAAATGGAATGTTTTTGAAGCGTGATTTTTCCTGCCCGGTGCTGAATGATGCGCGCAATAACTTCTTGAAACCACGCGGCCCGAATGAATCCATCTGCTCAATGACTTTCGATAGAAGCAGACCACCCGAGCCGATTTCCCGGCGCATTAATTTCGCCGCGGTCTGATTTGTGTTGAAAATCGTCATCAGCTTGACGGGAAGCAACAGAGCAATATCGTCAATGCTGTCAACCGTGCTCCAGACTTCAGCCAGCTTCAGAAATAATCCGCGGATCTCGGTTGAAAGGACTCGGAAGTAAAGCGATTGTTTATTTCGAAAATAGTAATGGATCATCGCCACGTTTACGCTAGCTTCCTCAGCGATGTCGCGGGTGCGAGTGCCATCGAAGCCTTTGGCGGCGAACACTGATCGGGCAGCCTGAAATATCTCAAACTCCTTAGTGCCTTGTTGAGGAGCTTCAAATTCTTCAGGCACACCAGTCAAAAGAGCTTGCAGATTACTTCTGACATCTCTTGCCGTGTTCTGTCCCACATTTCCCGGAAACTCAGTTTCCATTCTCAGACCTTAAAAAAACGATTAGTTAAACGTATGATTCAATCAATTGATTAAATCATTTGATAAATTACAATATAATAATTTCGTTGTCAAGTAATTTTCTAATTTAATAATGACGAAATTCCTAAAAAACAAAACTGGATGACGTTCACCAACGGTGAACAGTGGCAAGCTAATGATCAGCCTTCGTATTGAGAGAAAGAATTTCATCCGCAGATTACATAGATTACACAGATTTTGAAAGATTTCTTAAATTCCAGAAATAAATTCGGACATGCAAGACATGAGAAGCTAGAAACCGCATTCCCAGTGTTACTCAACCTTTGAAATATCGCTTTTCTAATTATATTGAAAATACGCAACCCGCGGGAACATTTCCCTGCGCGTGGCATTACATTGTAAACAACAGTACTAACCACCACATTACATGCCAAAAACCAAGCGAAAAAACAACGTCGAGAAATCCAGCGGTGGTCTCCTTCTTCCCATCACCTTCCTTTCCCTGATTTTTCTCGCGGCAGTGGTTGAAATTCCCACCCATTATGTTGAACGGCTGGCAGGGTCATATCTGAACTGGCGCAATGCCGAGCACGAAGCCTGGGGAACGCTATGGGAGAACGAATCCGTCAACCGGGAAGCCTCCAGGCAGCTCGAAGAAGAATCCGCCGATGCCGCGCGCCTGAAACGACAAGCCGAGCTGGTCGAAAATCTCGCCGATCTGGTAGCACTCATCCCGGATGGAGGCGGAATTCCGCTGACACCCTCGAAGCTGGTCGAGCTTTACCGGAAGATTCCAGCGCCAATGCAAGATTGGCTCTTCCCACCGGGTGAAATGACCCGTTATTTTCTAAACAGCCGCTGGATGCGAAGCGCAGTCTGGCGGAAAAACGGCGTGGGCACCATCTATCTGATTGATGACCGCAACCGAATCATCACCGACTTTCTGATCGAGGATGATTTTCTTGAAGCTGTTGATGACTACGGAAAGCGTAATACTGTTGGATTGTCGTCAGAACCTCGCTTTTCGGGGCGTGTGTATCCTGTTGAAAAATTTTATGAGCATTATTTCAAGATGACTGAAGATGAGCAGATGGATCTGATTGGCAATGAGGGACTATTGCTAGGATTGCCACAAGACCTCAAGCAGGTCGGGTTTGCACCGGCTGGTCAACCATCTGGCTTTGGCAGAATTGGCTTTGAGTCGCAGACCAGAGAAGGG
>CAZAGU010000042.1:0-8123 GCA_964484805.1 uncultured bacterium | reverse complement strand
ACTGTTGTAACCATCTATCCTGCTCCGGGCGCGGCAATAGACAAATTCCTCTGGCAGATGGCTTGGGAAACGGACGGTGATTCGTCAATTCCTACGCTAAATGACAAGCCGCTACCCTCTGAGACAATTCGGAGCATGAAGGACGGAATGTGATGAAAAAAATACTCTACATAATCTTGTCGCTGATCCTGCTGTTCATTATTGTGGCATTCAGCGTGTTTTTTACCTATGCGCCGCGCATTCCTCGACTGCCCGATGACCTTCGTGTGCTGGCAAGTTCACCCGCGACGGAAATTTACTCCCGTGACGGCGAACTGATGGCGACCATTGGCGGCAGGTCTTACGTGCCGCTCAGCCGCATCTCGCCACATTTTCAGAACGCCATCATCGCCGCTGAGGACAAACGATTTTACAGCCATAATGGTGTCGATCTGATCGCGACCGCCCGTTCACTCTGGATCAATGCCACTCGAGCAGGGCGTGGCCCCGGTGGTAGCAGCATCACACAACAACTCGCCAAGAACATGTTTTTTACATTTAAGCGTTCCTGGGAACGGAAAATTGTCGAGGGGCTTGCCGCTCTGGCAATCGAGCAGAAATACAGTAAAGATCAAGTTCTCGAAGCATATTGCAATTTGATTGCCTTTGGGCCTTATGCCTTTGGAATTGAAAACGCTTCACGAGCCTTCTTTAACAAATCTGCCATTAACCTTGAACTCAATGAGGCGGCTTTGCTCGCGGGTTTACCCAATGGACCATCAAGATACAACCCCTTTCGCAACTTTGACGCCGCCAAAGACCGGCAGAAATTGATCCTTAACCGCATGACAAGCGCGGGCATGATTACCCAAGCGCAAGCCGACAGCACCGCCAACGTTCCACTGATTCTCAGCCCGGGGCGAGTTTCACGCCGCTATGAATCTTACGCTGTTGACTATGCGATTGAGCTCGCCTCGAATCAGATTGACCGGGACATTATTCGCTACGGCGGTGTGCGTATCTCAACAAATCTTGATCCTCAGCTTCAGCGATACGCCGAAGATGCGCTATCAAAGGGGCTCGACGCACTGGAACCCCGCTTGAAACCCTTGCCCGATGGCGTTGACACTCGGCTTGAAGGCGCGATGGTGGCGATTGAGGTGGCAACCGGACAGGTTCTGGCTGTGGTCGGCGGGCGGAACTATCGACAGAGTCAGTTTAATCGCGCGCTTTATGCACCGCGCCATCCCGGCTCATCATTCAAGCCTGTGGTCTATCTGACGGCTCTTGAGAAGGGAGTTGTCACACCTGCGACGGTTCTGGTTGACGCACCCTACACGATTCAAATTGACAAACGAAAAACCTGGACGACACGAAACTACAGCCGCGGCTATCGGGGACCCATTTCCGTGAAATATGGGTTGATGAAATCCATCAACACAATTTCTGCCCAGCTTATCGACAAAGTCAAACCTGCGGCGGTCGTTGAGACTGCCAAACGTCTGGGTCTGCCACGAGAATTGAAGCCCTACTACACGCTCAGCCTGGGCGCTCAGAACTGCACGCCCATTGAGATGGCAAATATTTACTCATCCATCGCCCGTGAAGGCGTGGTTGTTGAGCCGCAATATCTGCGGCGCATCGAAAGCCGCGGGCGTGATGTGCTGTTTGAATCCTTCGCCGCTCGTGAAGCGCATTTTGACCCCGCAACTGTCTATATATTGATAGATATGCTGAAGGATGTGATGGACAACGGCACGGGCAAGATTGTTCGGCGCAAAGGATTTCGTCCGCCGGCATTTGGCAAGACGGGCACATCTAGCGAGAGCCATGACTCATGGTTCTGTGGCGCGACCACCGAGCTTGCTCTGGCGGTGTGGGTGGGCTATGATGACAACCGCTCGATGCGCTACAAAAACGGTATTGGCATTACTGGCGCAGATGGAGCCGCGCCAATCTGGGCGGACTTTATGATAAAAGCCACTGCTGGTCAGCCAACACACAGCTTCCCACGTCCCGATGGCTTAACGACGCTGTTTATGGAGCCAATCAGCGGAAAAGTCAGCAAATTACCGGAAGCCGAGAACTGGGTGACCTTGACCGTTTCCGCAGCCGATGCCGACAGCCTGCTGATCAATCAGCTATATTCTCCGCTGGTTGACAGCCTCGAAATTGCGCCGATGGATTCGATGTTCCACCGTCCGCCAACGCCATCGCCCTTCGATGATGATGTGGAGGAGGGATGAGCCAGAAATCGCCGTCGTTTGATGTTTTCGGACTGGGGCATTGCTGTGTGGATGAACTGCTTGTGCTCGATCCCTTTCCTGAAACGGGCAAAAAAGGCGAAGTTGTCGAATCCCTGACAATCAGCGGAGGCCCCATCCCCACGGCACTCGCCACGGTGGTGAAGTTTGGCAATAGCGCGTGTTTTTGTGGCAAAGTTGGCGCAGATAGTTATGGCGAGCTGATACAGCACGAATTGTCTGAAGCTGGGCTTGATATTAGACATCTTCAAAGGGAAAAATCCACTCGCACCGCTTGTGCTCATATATGGATCAACCGCCGCGACGGTTCGCGAACAATTGCCCTCGACCGGACAGGCTTGAGCTGGATTACCGCCGCTGAGTTCGACGTGTCGCCGATTAGCAATGCGCGTGTGTTCTACTGCGATGTCCGTGAGCCGTCGTCTGCTTTGAAAGGATTCGAAACTGCTCGCTCCGCCGGCGTAACGACCATGATTGACTGCGGTGGAAATCGTCCCAAACTTCGCGAGATGTTACCGCTGGTCGATTTCACTGTCGTTTCGCATGAATTTGCTGATAGTTTTCTCTCCCAATATGCACTCGACCAGCACCCTGACCGCCTTGACCGGGCGCGAGTTTTAGCGGATGAACTGCTGAAAGCTGGAACAGGTGTCGCCGTCATCACGCTTGGCGAAATGGGATCGCTGGCGGTATCGGGAGATAGGGAATCGTTGGTCAGTGGCATTTCCGTTGAACCCATCGTTGACACCACCGGCGCGGGTGATGTCTTTCACGGCGGATTCATTCATGGCTTGCTGGCTGGTTGGGAGATGGCTGAAATTCTGCGCTTCGCCAATATCGCCGGCGGTCTGGCTTGCCGAAAACTTTCGGGAATGCGCGGCATTCCAACATTAAACGAGGTTACCGAAATTTACCATGCCACCCATCCGACACCTTGAAGTAGTTGACTCGACCAACGCGCTGTTGAAGGCTGAAGTCGAAGCTGGTTTGGGAATTGATGGCGCTGTCCTTCGGGCGGAACATCAGACATCCGGCCGAGGCAGACTTGACCGCCAATGGGAAGCTCCACCCGGCAAGGCATTGCTATTCTCGCGGTTGATGAAGCTCGACATTCCCGCTAACCGCGCGCCACTTATCGCCCTGATGACTTCGCTGGCAGTGTTGGATGGGTTGCAGGAATTTCTGCCAAAGCAATCCTGCCCGGATGTTACGCGAAAGCTGTCCTTGAAGTGGCCCAATGATATTCTGCTCGATGGCAGGAAGATTTGCGGCATTTTATGCGAAAACGCTGTTGATCCTGCTGGGCAAAGATTCATCGTTGCTGGTATTGGAATCAACGTAAATCAGGACATTGACGATCTGCCGCCTGAAGTCCGAGACGTTGCTACATCATTGAAAATATATGCCTTAAAAAGATTGCCTCGCTTGGAATTGCTGGATGACATTCTCGCGGCGTTCGACCGACATCTGAATAGGCTGGCTATTGAAAGCGCTGACTGGATTGCGCCGCTATGGTTAGCACAGTCGAGAATTATTAACACCCAAATCCGCGTTCGGCAAGGCGATGAATTTCTCGTCGGGACGTGTCGAGGGTTACTCTCGGATGGCGCGATGATTCTTGAGCAAAAGGACGGTTCGGTGGTGAATATCTACAGCGGCGACGTTATTATTTGATCAACGTTTCGCGGAAGAATTCCGCTGTCATCCTCGCGAAGGCGGGGATCCAGAGAGCGTTAAATAGGGTTATTCTTCCCTATGTCATTCCAGCGAAGGCTGGAATCCAGTGCTTTGAGAGAAAGAATTTTATCCACAGATTTCAAGATTACACAGATCAATATGTTCTTGTCCCTTATCTGTTCAATCTTGAAATCTGTTGTGAATTCTTCTTTAACAAGGAAGAATGACCTGATTGGATGTCTTTAAAGCACTGGGCTCCAGCCTTCGCTGGAGCGACAGCAAGGAAGAAATTCCTGAAAACGCTTTTCTGGGTACCGGCTTTCGCCGGTACGACGGGGAGGGGAGTGGGGTATGACAACGCAAGGTGCGTTGAATACGTCAACGATTCTCAAACCTGGAAAATACGTAATACATTTTACATAGATAACTGGAAGGTAACTCCATGGGACATATTTCCCGATCATTTTCACATCAGCCAACAGTGCTGACGATATTTATTTTGGCGCTGGCAATGTTGACCTTATGCTCAACACCGTCAAGTGCTACCATGCTCGATTCACTCGATAAAGCAATGCTCGACAGCGCGCTGGAAATGATAAAACTGAATCCCGCCGAGCTTGGCTTCGATAAACTATGGGCGGCAGACGACACCTTCCGTCTGGCGGTGGTCGAGAAATACCTCGACGACCCCTACATTTTCCCAAACTATGTCGATGACACACAAGCGCAGATTGATGCCGCTTTCGATGATTCCACTGGCGACAACCCACTGTCCTTTCTGCGCTTTGCCGCAGATCAGCTTCAGGTTGATCCCGAAGCCAAAGCATCAGCTCTGACCAAACCTGAACTTGGCGAAATCAACCCCGCCAAACCCTATGAATTCTGGCTGAATGCGCTGAAACTCGCCGAACCGCACAGGCTCGGGTTCTACAGCGATCTCGACAGCCTCGACCTGCACGACTTGATGATGGCAGCACCGGGCTTATGGTGCGATGACGAGGGCGAAGAACAACGACGCATCCTGACAGCCGCATGGCAGAAAGAATTCGGCGCACCATTCGACACAACGCGCAACGTCGGCAGCGACCGCGTGCTCGACATAATGATTAAGCTGAACCGCGACGAACTGATCGCGGCGGCTGTTCCGGTTGCTTGCGCCGCGTGGAAAATCGCGGGATTAAACCCCGAAGAAGACTTCAGCGCGCTCAAAGCCGACACCAAGCCTCACGAAGGCATCATCGGCGAATGCCTGTACTACGCTGAAACAGAATTCGGCGTGCTGGTAATTGGCGGCGCGGGAGATAATGTCTATAGCGGCGATTTCGCGGCAATCATTGACCTTGGCGGCAACGACGTCTATCACGGCAGATATGGCGGAGCTATCGGCGAATTGTCAAATGCCTATGCGCTGGTCGTCGATTATGCTGGCGATGACTTCTACGATGCCAGCATGAAAGATATGGCTCAAGGAGCAGGTTTCCTCGGTGTGGGCATATTAATCGACAAAGCTGGCAATGATAACTACCGCGCCGGTGGTTATGCTCAAGGCGCTGGGCTGTTCGGCGTTGGCATTCACCAAGACCTCGGTGGCGCCGATGACCGCCGCGGCACTTACTTTCTGCAAGGCGCGGCGCAGTGTGGCGTTGGCATTCTTATCGACAAGGGTGATGCCGCCAGCGATGACCGCTACCTTTCCGCCAGTTGGGCGCAAGGATTCGCCGGGACTTTCGGCTACGGGTTGCTGTTTGACAATGGCGGCGATGACAACTACCGCGCAGGTGGCGTTTACTACCATGTGCCGTTGTTGCCCAAAGATTACCATTCCTTCTCGGCAGGATTCGGCATGGGTTGGCGACCGCGTGCTGGCGGCGGAATTGGCGTGCTGTACGACAAAGGCGACGGCACGGATTTCTACGATCAGGAAGTGATGAGCATCGGCTCGTCCTACTGGTATTCAATCGGAATCTGCATTGATGGCGGCGGCAACGACCAGTACTCGCTCGCTCAATACGGGATGGGATCTGGAATTCACTTGTCGCTGGGCGCGTTCTATGATGTCAGTGGCGATGACCAGTATCACTCGCGCAACGGGGTGGTTGGTGCGACCCCACATGATTTCTCCGTGGGAATCATGGTTGACGGCGAAGGCGATGATTTCTACACGGTCAGCGATGGCTGGGGCGGTTCGCTGACGAACTCCTACGGGTTGTTCATTGACCGCATGGGAAACGACACCTACGCCACTTGGGGTAAAGGCTATAGCTTTGGCAAACCCCGCTGGGCGCGTGGTTTCGGTGGCGTTGCTGTGTTCCTCGATCTTGAAGGCACAGATGTTTATCCGCGCGAAGGCGTTGCCGATAACGCCAAGGTCTGGATACAAAACGGCTGGGGCATTGGAATTGACCTCGACCGCGACATCCCGACCGAAAAAGAAGCACCGATTGGCGACATCACTCTCACCGCTGAAGACTCCGCCAAGTCCATCCGCGAACTGTACAACATCGCATCCGGCTGGGAAGTCGGCTCGGCGCGCGAATCGGTCAAACGGGCGCGGACTGCTCTATTAACCCACGGATCGGAAGTCATTACCTTCATCCTCGAAGGTCCCATCGAAATGACCGGGGATGACATCAGCGATCTTAAAGGCTTCATCGAGAAAATTTCAGAGCCGAAAACTTCGCTCGGTAGTTATGTCAATGGCAAGCTGTCGGATGAAATCAAGACGCGGATGAGCGAATTTTTGACTGCTGAATTTGAAGTGGATTCACTCAAGGCGCAGGCGAAGGATTCCTTGGCTAAGGATGTGGCGGCGGAGCTGACCGCGATGCTGATGAGCGATGATTTTTACAACAAGAAACGCTTTGCCGATGTGGACATCAATGACGAGGTGAAGAAGGAAATCCGCGACGATCTCGCCGGGCAGAAATTATTCCAGATGAACTGGCATGTATTTGAACAGGCTTACCCCAAGCAAATCGTCTATCATGGTGGTAGATTGGGAACACGAGCTTCACTGGAGAATCGCCTGATTGGGCAGTGCGTTTCCGCGATGCCTGACACGGCTGGTCCGATGATAATGGCAAAGATACCAGAACTTCTTGACCTGAAAGATTTGCGTCCGCTCTCGACTGCTATCAGCCTGCTGGGGGAAATCAAATGGGAAGACAGCATTGACATGATGCTGGACATGCTGAAGAACAAGAAGCACAACAAGGTTTGGAATGGGCTGATCTCCAGCCTGGGCCAAATTGGCGACAAACGTGCCGCCGCGCCTATTGCCAAGTTCATTGATGATGACAGAGAGAAGCGACGCATTTTCACCATCGGCGCGCTCGGCAGTATTAAGGATTCGACGACCATTGTTGATGTAGTGGGTCGCTTGGATGATAACGTCTTCACGGTGCGTTCATCGGCAATGACGACCGTGTCGAACTTTGGAATCGCGGCATTGCCCAACTTGCACAAGTTCATTGACGACAAATCGTCGAAATATCCTGAACTTGGCATATATTCTCTGGGGCGGATTGCGAAAAACTTGACGGACAGCACCGATGTGCAATCGAAGACCGTCCGTTACGAGCTTGCGCAGAAGCTTGAACAACACCTGACCGACCGCCGCGAGCATGTTCGGGCGGAAGCAATTGTGGGGTTGTATCGCATCGGAGGCAAAGCCACAAGAGCGAACATTGCTAGGCTGATGGAGCAGGAATATAGCCCGGTTGTGCAATCGGCTTATGATAGAATGGTAAAAGAAGCTGAAAAGTAGCGTTTATGGTTTGTCATGTCCGGGTAAGCCGGACATGACAAACGCCTCGAGGTGCTAGGGGGTGGGGTGAGGAAAAATCGTCACATCGTCACATAATTGGCGGTATTGCTTAGTGGATAAGGGTTTGATGGTGTGACGAAACGGTGACGGAATGGTGATGGAACACATTAAGGAAGAAATCCTGAAAACGTTTTTCTGGATCCCAAATCAAGCTGGAGATGAGGAAGGGAGAAAAATTATCGCCTTCGCTGGAACGACGCGGGAGGGGGATGAAAGCGATGGATTCCAGCCTTCGCTGGAATGACAATGTATGGGGCGGTTGGAGCGCTCGATGATTGCAAGGGTGATACTTGAACTTTTATGAGATTGCTTCGTCGGACTTAAGCCGTCCTCGCAATGACGGATAGGGAAGTGTGGTGAGGACTCGACAGAACAAG
>CAZAGU010000041.1:11542-22759 GCA_964484805.1 uncultured bacterium | reverse complement strand
GGACGCTAAGCCTGGCAAACCTGCGTGTTACGATTTTGAATATGAACGAAATGGGATTCGGAATTTATTCATGTTCTATGAGCCTTTTGGGGGTGGCGGCACGTTTCAGTAACTGCGCGTCGCACAAAGATAGACTGGGCGCATGAGATCAAGGATTTACTATGTGAATATTATCCACACGCCCGAAAAATCATATTAGTTATGGATAATCTTAATACGCATACTGGCGCATCCCTCTATGAAGCTTTTCCTCCAGACGAGGCAAGAAGTCTATATGAGCGATTGGAAATTCACTATACGCCAAAGCATGGGAGTTGGTTGAACATCGCCGAGATAGAGTTACGTGTTTTGATCGGGCAATGCCTTGCACGTCGCATCCCAGATGCTGAAACCCTTGAACGAGAAGTCAGTCGATGGAAAGTACAACGTAATACAGTTGGCGCTACGATTGATTGGCAATTTACTACCAAAGATGCAAGGATAAAACTAAAACGTTTATACCCATCATTATAACTGTGACTTGACACTAGGTAGTGCGACTCTGATGGTCATTCACCATTTCGTTACTTTAAACAATTTTAACGGATAAGTGTCATCTTTATGACTTGTGTTTACAGCTTCGATTCGTAGATTGCTTACAATCTTATATCAAATTGCAATAATGAAGAACAATTCCCAATAAATGTCTTTCATTTTTGTGTGTCTAAAATTTTATTACACTCGCTGATCTGTGTGAATTGGCGTTAATGCGTTGATTTTGTAACTTCGAAAAGACATAAAATTGAAACAAGTTTTGCACGCGAGAGCTTCAGGACTTAATCCAAATTTTGTGGGATTTATACACCACAATAGGCCTCCGCCAGATACTCTGATATGTCCTTGACGGACATGTCCCTCTCTTTGCCTGCTGCATTCTTGAGATTTACCAGACAGATAGGACACATAGCTACAACATTATTACCGTTACTTTTAAGTTGAATTATCCGTTTCTCGGCTATTGAGCGAGCCTTACTCGGAAAGAGTGACTCGACTGGTCCCCCACAACAGAAGGTCAACTTCCCTGAGTATTCCGGTTCAATGATCCTGACACCGGCTTTTTTGAGCAGACGGCGCGGCTCTTCTATGATATTCTCATATCGCGCATAGACACATGAGTCGTGAATGACAATGTCCAGATCGAGCTTTTTCACGGGATCTATGTTCCGTTCAGCTAACACCTCCAGATAGCTTTTCACCTCGAGTTGATAGTCTTTGATAATCTTTGGATAGACACTTTTGAGCATGTTTGTAGTATGAGGATCCACGGTGATGACCTGTTTGACACCGTGTTTCTTGAGCACTTCGTACACCTTACGTGCATGCTTTTCAAAAACGTCATTGACACCCTCATCGTGGACCAGTGTCCCAGCGTAGAGCTCCTCACCATACAGATAACCAAACTCAACTCCCGATGATTTGAGCAGGCAGGCGATGTTGCGTAGAATATTATTGAAGGGCTCTTGCGCTTCAGGTTTGGTTCTAGTAATGAACCAGGATGTATTGATGAACTTGTTAACTATCCTGCCTATGGAGAAGAAATTATTCATCCAGGACTCCTCAAACCGCGACGTTACCTTCTCCATAGCGATAATAGCAGGCATAAGTTGATACATTTGCCCGGTGTAAATTACTGTCTCGCCTCCCATCGGGATGTTCAGTCCCTGCGCCCATCCGGTTGACTTTCGTCGGGACAAGGGGGTCACTGTCTTCCTCTTGTCGAGGTTATCCACCAGGACTCCCAAGATATCCCTTGTCGGTAGTGGCATCGTTCTATTCCTCTAAAGTTTAAATACTTTTCGATTGATGTAGTAGCGGAGACACTTCACGTTTTCTGCTATCTTCACTTCTGCAGGGCAGTTCTCCTCGCACATCTTACACAATAGACAGGTATAGATGGTCTCTATATTTTCGATGACCTTGTTTTCCATTCCTATCAGAACGTAGCGAAACAACTGCCTGGGAAGCAGGTCAAGTCCCATCGGACATAAGGCTGTACAAAGACCGCAATTCATACAGGCTTGGGCGTTGAACTCACCCGAGGAACTAACTTCATCAAGGAAATTTGAGTTGACTTTTATCATTGTGATTCTCACTCCTTTAATCGGTATTGATAATATCCTTTGGCATCTGCTCTTCCGGTTTCTTCAACGCTACCATACCGCCACATCGCCATCACCCAAATCAATATCTCGCGTGATGGATACCCAAGTATCTCGGCGATCTGGGGAATGGTCTTGGGCTCCTGTTGAAGCAGGTCTGTGATCTTGTCTCTGACTACCATTTCATCACGCATCACCTCGGATATGCCCCGAAGTCTCGAATTTTCCATCATTCAATCTCCCTTTAATTCAGCGCTTCGATTATTGCCTTCATCTGGATGTCATTATACCCCTCGATATAAATAGCATCTTCCGAACATAGCGGAACGCATGACCCTCCCCCCTTACACAGCGATGCAATGATTTGCGCTACCTCCTTACCATTCACGGAAACCCTTTCAATAGCATCATAAGGACAAGCTTCCGCGCATACATCACACCATGTGCAACGTTGCGGATCAATCCTGGCTATGAATGGTTCGAGATCAATATACCCCTTCATCACTAACGCAGCACTCTTGGAAGCGCCTGACAAGGCTGATGCAACACTCTCCGCCATTGTCTTGGGTCCCTGAGCAGTGCCGGCGATGAACACCCCGTCAATCATCGTCTCCACCGGTCTGAGCTTGGGATGTATCTCGTTGAAGAACCCATCAATGCCAATTGGGAGCTTCAGCACATCCATCAACTTCTGATTCTCCCTGGGAACCATACCGGTGACGAGAACCACCAGGTCGGCGTCAATCTCAAGCTCCTCAGCGCCAAGGTTTTGATCGCGCACGATGACTTGCAGTTTACCGTTCACACTTTCCACCGTAGGCGGATCGTTGTCTGCAAACCTCATGAAAATGGAACCCTTGGCGCACGAGTCCTCATAAATGGACTCATGCATGCCATAAGTCCGCATATCGCGGTAAAGGTGATATTGATGCAGTCCAGCCTGTTTTTCGCTGGCACATAGCGCCGCGTATGCTGCCGCACTGCAACAGTAACGGGAGCAATACAGATTTGGATTGTCCCCGCCCTTTGGTTGCCGACTTCCGACGCAGTAGATGTAAACAATATCTTTTACCGGGTTTCCGTTGCTCCTTAGCGGTTCGTCAAGGTTGTCCATCAGCTCTTTGAACTCCGGTAGTCTTAGGACGCCATCCTGACCGTATCCAAATTCGCCTTCAGCGGGTGTGTATGCATCAAAGCCTGTGGCTACAATGATCGATCCGACCTCTAAAGTGATTGTATCCTTTCCCACTTCGTTCTCGTTAGGTTTCAAACCTGACGGTAAAGATACTTGTATCTTCACAGAGAAGTTGCCCACGTTACCGCTTTTTCCCACCAGTTCGGCGTTTGTAAACAGCGTGATGTTATTATGCTGTCTGATATGATCGTGCAACTTGTCGATGATGTCGGAGCCTATCTGGTCGTTGAGGAACATCCTGCCCCACTTTCCAGTCCAACCACCGACTTTGTTTTCTCTCTCGATGATGTAAACGAACAAACCCAGGTCAGCAAGAGCCAGAGCCGCGCGTAGTCCGGCTACTCCTGCGCCGATTACCAGTACCTTTGGTTTAGTCTCTATCCGCATGGTGGTTAGCGGTTTGGTGAGACGGCTTTTGGCAATGCCTGCCCGGACGAGCCGGATAGCCTTATCAGTGGCGCTCGCCATATCGTCCCTATGCGCCCAAGAACATTGTTCCCTGATGTTCACCTGCACATATTGATACTTATTTAGATCAGCTCGTTCCGCCATTGACCTGAAGGTAAAGAGATGAAGCGTCGGCGAGCAGGATGCAACTACCAGACCATCGAGCTTCTCGTTCTGGATATGCTCGATCATTTCCTGCTGATCTGCATCTGCACAGCAAAACATGTGTGTCTTGGCAACTACCACGCCCGGTTCGTTTTCCACTGCGTCCCTGACCTTCTCTACATCCACATAGTCGGAAATGTTTCCACCGCAGTAGCAGATAAAAACACCGATTCTTCTGTCAGTCATTTATTTGCCCTCGTCATTTCTACGTGGGCAGCCGCCTGCATTACCGCAGCCCCCGCGTGAAGAATGCTGTCCGGAATGTCACGTGCCGCAGAGGATGTCCCCGCAACGAACACACCGTCTATGCTTGTCTTCCCCGGATTGATGTCCCCATCAATCTCCCTGACATACCCGTAAGGATTTGCTTCGAGCTCCTCTTCCTTGAACAAGCTCAATACCTCCGGGTTGGGCAGTAAGCCCACCGATAGAACTACCAGATCGTGCTCCGCCTTCTTCAAGCCCCCACCTCCCTTGATATCCTCGTGGAATAGTGTGAGGTTGCCGTTTTCCGTTTCCTCGATCCTTGCAACCCGCCCCGCAACAAACGAGATGCCCATCGATTTTGAGCGCTCGTAAAATTCGTCATATCCCTTCCCGAACGCACGTATATCTATGTAGTATATGGTGATATCCGCCAGTGGTAATGCTCCCAACGTGAGAAGCGCCTGCTTGATCGAGTACATACAGCACACTCTGGAACACATCCGGTTGTTGACCGTGCTGTCCCGCGAGCCGACGCAGAGTACGAAGGCAATACTTTCGGGCTCCCTGCCGTCAGAGGGACAAAGAACATAGTTAAACGGTCTGGTTGGCGCCAGTAGGCGGTCCATTTGCATCGCTGTGATAACATTCGGAAATTGACCATACCCATACATGGGCTTCAGGTGAGCGTCAAATAGCTTGAAACCGGCAGAAACTATGACCGCTCCAACTTCCAAAGTCTGCTCTTCGGTACGAGCGTCCATCGATATCGCATCGGCTGGACAGGCTTTGATACACTCTCCACACTCCGAGCACCCACCACAGTCGAGACACCGGTTGGCACTGTAGCGCGCTTCCTCTTCGGTGAAAACATGCTCAATCTCAGCATCCTGTATGATGTCAGTCGCCGGCTCATCAGCCCAGACCAGTGCACGGGTCGGGCAGAACTTCGCGCATGCCGGGTCACCACCGCAGAGATCGCATTTGACGATCTCCTCGTAAATAGGGTCGAAATGGATGTTGCCGTATGGGCAGGCAAGAGTACACATCTTACAAAGGATACACTTGTCGGTTCGCTCGATAGCACCAGTTGCTGGATTACGAACCAGCGCACCGGTCGGACAAACCTTCTGGCACGGGGCATCCTCACACTGCTGACAGACCGTTACCGACCTTATATCTCCAGATGTGAATGCCCGGACACGGGACATAGCGGGTTTCGTGAAGTCTCGCGTATGGATGAAGCTACAAGCCATCTCACAGTTTTTACAGTCAACACAACGGTATGGTGTATAAATCAGTTTCTTAGCCATATATTGTCTCTATTTACAAATTGTTAAGAATCATGGTTTTCCTCACTCGGTGCAAACGCTTGTTCTTTCTGACGGACCTTGTCGCTCTTGAGGAAAGATTCTATCGGCAGACCGGACTGCTTGGCAAAGTGCCAGATTTCCTCGAGTGTGCCAATAGGCTCACCCGAAAACCAGCAACGAACCAGGTTGAATTCCTTGCCCCAGATCCGACGTTTACCATCCTTTTCCTCGAAAGGTATGGCGTTGGTCGGGCAATTCAGCGCACACGCGAGACAACCGATACAGGCATCTTTCATCGGAACGTCAACATACTTATCCGGTCCGCGGGATACAGTGGTAATGGCGTTTGCGCCGATCGCTTCGCAAACTCGCACGCAGATACCACATAAAATGCAGTTGTCGGCATTCTTCCGATTCGGGTAGCGGGACTCGTGAATGTCATATTCAGCAGCGAGTCGGCGAATCACATCCGAATCAGGCACCCGCGAAAGTAGCATATTCAGCACAACCTTACGATGTTTAAGAACTACATCACTCTGTGTGTCAACAACCAAACCACTCTCTACAGGATAAAGACAGCTCGCTACCAGCTTTTTTTTATCGGGACGACTCGCTTTGGCGACTTCGACAATACACAACCGACACGCACCTAACGATTCGAGCCCAGGATGGTAACATAAAGTAGGAATTTCGACGCCGTTCTCCCGCGCCGCTTCGAGGACAGTCTTCCCCTTCTCGGTTTCAATCAAGCTGCCGTTAATGGTCAGTTGAACCATTTCCGGCTTGGTCTCGCTTGCAGTGTTAACTTCAGTCATGCTGACGTTTCCTTCTCATTTTTCAACCTCTGAAGTTTCATGATGATATACAATCTCACCTCCTGAGATTATATCCACGGCATCCACTGGACAAACCGAGATGCAGACACCGCACTGGGTGCACTTATCCTGATCAATAGCATGCAGTTTCTTGCTTTCACCGCTGATGGCACCCTCAGGACACTGTTTCTTGCAAAGCAGGCACCCTATGCAACTCTCGTTGATCTTATAACTGATCAGCGCTTTGCACACACCCGCCGTACACTTTTTCTCCTTGATATGGGCAATGTACTCATCACGGAAGTACCTGATTGTCGAGAGAACCGGGTTTGGTGCACTGCTACCGAGTGCGCACAGGCATGTTGCTTGCATCGTTTCACAAATGCTCTCGATCTCGTCCAAGTCCTTCATTTCGCCCTTGCCCTGGATGATCTTCTCGAGGAATTCATTTAAAAGCCGCAGTCCCTCTCGGCATGGGACGCATTTCCCGCAGCTTTCCCCAACAAGAAACTTTATAAAGTACTTGGCGATATTAACCATACAATTACGGTCATCCATGATAATCATGCCGCCAGAACCCATCATTGAGCCTTCCCGAGTCAGCGTATCGAAGTCCACCGGCAGGTCGAGCTTCTCGGCAGGCAGGCAGCCACCGGAAGGACCTCCGGTCTGTACCGCCTTAAACTTTCGCCCATTCGGGATGCCACCCCCAATATCAAAGATTATCTTTCGCAGTGTTATTCCCATCGGGACTTCTACGAGCCCGGTGTTTTTAACCTTACCAGCTAAGGCGAACACCTTTGTACCCTTACTTCCACCCCACGGATTCTTACTGACATCTCCTGTACCAATTGAAGTGAACCATTCCGCTCCACGCAGGATGATCACCGGTACGTTTACCCAGGTTTCCACATTATTCAGACAGGAAGGACGGTTCCACAGCCCGTGTTCTACGGTGTGGACATATTTAGCCCGGGGTTCTCCTACGCGTCCCTCAAGGGAAGCCATGAGAGCAGTGGACTCGCCACAGACAAAGGCACCGGCACCCCGAACAACCTTGATGTCAAAGTTAAAACCGGTACCGAAGATATTCTCCCCAAGCAAACCATAATCCCTCGCCTGTTCAATGGCAATGAGCAATCTATGCCTGGCAAGCGGATATTCCTGTCTGATATAGATATAGCCCTCGCTTGATCCGATAGCATAGGCACCAATTAACATTCCTTCCAAGATGGAATGAGGATCGGATTCGACGATGCTCCTGTCCATGAATGCCCCAGGGTCACCTTCATCGGCGTTGCATATAACATATTTGGGTTCCCCTTCAGCGTTCCTGCAGGTCTCCCACTTGATCCCGGCAGGGAATCCACCTCCGCCACGACCGCGAAGCCCCGAGGCTATTATCACCTGAATTACTTCCTCAGGAGTCATAGAACTTAGAGCTTTAGCCAGCGCAGAATATCCTCCCTTTCCAATACTGTCATCAATCTTTTCCGGGTCAATCAGCCCCCGGTTACGGAGGGCAATCAATACCTGTCCCTTAAAGAAATCAATGTCGTTCATCTTGGGAATCGGGGCTTTAGTCTCCGGGTGAGCATACATCAGCTTCTCAACTGGTCTGCCTTTAAGGAAATGTTCCTCAACCAGAAAAGGAATATCCTTTTCTTTCAAATTTCCGTAGAAAATACCGTCCGGCTGAACGACCATTAGTGGACCTTCTGCACAGAAACCGTTACATCCTGTGGGCACCACCTGGATATCGTTTTCTAAGCCCTTCTTTTTAATTTCCCTCTCCAGCGCTTCCTTGACTTCAAAAGAATGGTTAGCGACACACGCCGTACCGGTACACACCATCAAATTCACTCGATAAGGTTTCAACGCTTGCACCTCCTTAGTACCGCATTTTGCTCATTCAAACGGACGTAATAGCTGTTCGTACAGATCATCAACCTTCCTTTAGTGTGTTTTCAGCTAGGGCGTAATCAAGAACGATTTTTCCTGCCATAACATGATTATTAAAGATTTTGCGTATCTTTTCTTCTGTTAAGTCAACGTATTTCACCGGAGTTTCACCTACTAATTCCACCGTTGCCATAGGCTCCCGACTACAGTATCCCGCGCAATCGGAAATAGTCAAAATAACATCTTTCACATCCTGCTCCTCGATGATTTCAAGCAGGACATCCATGATCTTTCTGGCGCCGGCGGCGATACCGCAGGTTCCCATATGAACGGTAACTTTAGCCCTGCCAGCCCCTTCACGAAGCATGGTGGATTGTCTGACCCTCTCGCTGATTTTCTGAAGATCTTCGATTTTTAACTTTGGCATCTTTATCCCTTAAATATTATCAGGTGTATTTTTTAAGTATCTTCGGGATTTTCTGTAAAGATAATTTACCATATAAATCATTCCCCACGGTTACCACAGGTGCCAACCCGCAACAACCCATGCAGTTGACTTCATCCAGATCGAAATTCCGATCTTCGGTTGTTTCACCACTTTTAATATTCAGTTCCCGCTCAACTTTTTCAATAATTGTTACAGCCCCCTTTACATGACATGCCGTTCCCATACACACTCTGATTGGGTGCTTTCCTCTCGGTACTAAGCTAAAAGCCTTGAAGAAAGTTGCCAGACCATAGATTCGACTGGGAGGAATCTCCAGCCTATCAGCAATCTTCAACATAGCATCCATGGGCAGATAGTTAAACTCCTCCTGTACATCCAGAAGGATAGCGATCAGGGCACTCGACAGTCCCTGATGCTTTCTAATTATCCCTTCAACTTTGTTTTCATCCATCTTACGTTCCAATGTATTACTGAAGTTTCGCACCTAAAAAACAGGCGTTAACCAGCTAAAACTAACTTGTATTTCAACCCCTAAATGGCTATATTGTAATTAGTTGTAACAACATTCCAAAAGAAGCCGGAATCATGAATATCAACAAAAAACATTTCAACTCAAGAAATAAAATTGATTTTTGAAAATCAAGGCACAACAGTCGGAGATACCATCTTCGATCTCCTGAAATGCTTTAAACTGTCAAAACTCTGCATAGGACAGCATAAGCACCAATCCTCTTGACTACTCTTTGTAAGCATAGATTTGCAATAATAAAAAACGTCCCTGTGGTTTGACCAGGAACCAATTAAAACAACGCTTAAAAAAAGATCAGTTCGATTACTGCCGAGACGACACTACCAAAATACCCTTCGTCAGAACATTTTAATATTCAATCAAAAGCATCATCATGAAGATGAAACTTGTGATCATCAGACTTCGTTGCAAGACTTCGCTGAACATGAGGACTCTACGTTTCTAAAAATGTAAATGCCGGGTTGTCTCTACTGCACATGCTATAACGGCATCGGCGGCATGTTAAGCGTCTTTTGCTGATGAATTGTGGGATGATCATATTGAACGTGAATCAGTAGTTCAATACAGCATCCGCTTCTATAGTTGCTATCACGACCTTACCAGCCGCGCTGACTTCCGCTGTGTCAACTAACAAATCTTTCGTTATTTGCCTTTCCTTAATGCAGGGACCGCAGACAAGTATTCTCCCGCCGAGTTCGATGAAAGTGTCAACCAACTCCTTCAAAGGCGCCAGACCTCCAGCGAATATATGTTCATAACAGCCTTTTGTCGCCAGGATAACTCCGGTTCCCTGCAGTACAACGGTGGCTTTCACATCCAGTGCCATAGCTGCGTTAGCCATTACAAAAGGTAATGACGCTTTTTCAGGATCTTCGGGTCCGTGTGTTGCGAAGATGATTATCTTCTCGGTTTTTTCTTCGTCAAGCATAGTTTTTCCTTAAATTTTAGCTTGTATTACTGATTCTGTTGATTTAGTCAATTATTTCAGAATCTCCAACTCAATCTGTCATTCCCACTTTCGCGGGAATGACAAACTTGAACTAAATCAACAGAATCAGTACTTACTTAACAGCAACCGCCAAATCTGCGGCTGTTGAAACTCTTTTGCTTTTTCTCTATTCGTAATCAAGTATATCTCCATTAAGCTCTTTTCGAGCAGGTTTTTCATCGTCCCCCATTCATACTGGGTTCGCGTTTTGAAATAGATCCTGATCGACTGATAACGGAACTCTTGTCCACTATGGGAAGCCTCATATCAAAAGTGATGTCGGTGAGAGGTTTGCCCTGGAGATACCGGTTGATGTAAAACGCCGCTCGCTTGCCCTGACCCATGGCTTCTGTAATGCTGGATGGTCCGATGGTCACATCACCTCCCGCGAAGACCGAGGGCATAGAGGTCTCCAGAGTCTCGGGATTCACAGGGATAGTTCCATCTCGATTAATGTCAAGCTCCTGTTGGAACGGTGCGACGCCCGGGCTCATTCCGATTGCCAAGATGACCAAATCGACAGGAACGATCTCCTCAGTGCCTTCTACTGGAATAGGCTTCTGTATCCCGTTGGAATCGGGTTCACTCAACTCTAAGGATATGCTTTCCACTCCTGTCAAGTGACCATTGTCGCCGATGAAACGTTTGGGCGTTTTAAAAAGCTGTAATTCTACGCCTTCATTCGGATCGTCATTAACCTCCCAATCATGGATAAGTTCAGCCTCGTTTTCCCAATACTTTCGGTAATCAACAACTTCACGATACTGAACGATCACCTTTTCGGCACCCAATCGGAGCGCCATCTTTGCGGAGCTAATGGCAACATTTCCACGCCCTGTCACCATCACCGTCTTGCCGCGGAGGTCTATCTTCCGGTTGGTATTTGCCGCCTTGAGGAATGTCATACAGTCCATAACGCCGTCGAGGTCTTCACCGGGCAATGACATCTTCCATGCCGCCATAGCGCCCAGCGCCAGGAAGACGGCATCGAATCCTTGTTCCTTCAACGCCTTCACGGAAGTCACTGTTGAATTCGTTCGGATATCCACACCGAGGGAGACAACATTCATTAT
>CAZAGU010000041.1:0-11532 GCA_964484805.1 uncultured bacterium | reverse complement strand
GCGTTCCACGACGGAATTTGGCAGGCGGTAGTCAGGAATACCGTATCTTAACAGCCCGCCAGACTTCACTGCGGACTCGAACACTGTGACCTCATACCCCTTTCTTGCCAGGTAATAGGCAGCGGCGAGACCAGCAGGTCCAGATCCGACGATAGCCACGTTAATGTCAAGAAGCTTCTCCGGCGGCTTCACCTCAGGCGCTGGATGCGTTTGGTAGTAACGATCCACCATGAAACGCTTGATCTCTCGAATAGGAACAGAACCCTCAAGCTCTCCTCTGGTGCATTCATCTTCACAGAAAGCGTAACAGGCTCTGCTCAGGCTACCAGGGAGGGGAGCATCTTCCAAGTGCAGGTGGAAAGCCTCTTCGAATTTACCGGCTCGCACCAGTGAGACATATCCATGTGCCTTAACACCCGCCGGGCAGGCGAACGAACAGGGGGACGACCCGTAACGATCAATGACGGCTTTTTTCGGCACGGACTGTGGATAGGGAATATAAGCAGCTCGTCGAGCGACCATATCAAAATTGAACTGGTCGGGAACTGCTACGGTGCAGGCAAGCTCACATTCACCGCACCCGGTACATGCTGCAAAATCGACGAAGGTGGGTTTCCTGTAAATCTTTACGAGGAATGTCCCATCTTCCTTTCTGATGATTTCATCAACCTCGCTGTATGTCAGTACGGCGATGTTTGGATGGTGAATCGTTGCCGCCATCTTCGGTGTAGAGATACAACTGGCACAGTCCAACGTTGGAAATACTTTACTGAGCAAGACCATCTTCCCACCGATGCTTGCCTCTTTTTCCACGAGGAGCACCTTGTATCCCATATCTCCAAGGGTTAAGGCTGACTCCAATCCTGATATACCACCGCCGACGATAAGGATGTCGTAATTCATCTTATCCATTTTCTAAGCTACCTATATTGTCATTGCCAATTACGCTGAACAATCCGGGAATTGAAGCCTGTTGCATCAGGTATTAATACCTGACGCAACAAACGTATTGCTTTGCCACTGCGTTCCCGGCAACAACAGGTTAGGCAGAAGTGAGTTTTGCCAAAGCTTTCTGGAATTTCCCCATGTGCGACACAAAGGATTCGGCGCACACCGAGCAAATAGCTGCCATCTTTAACCTACTGGGATCATGCCCATGTTCCTTCAACAACTGCTGGGATTTTTCGAACACTTTGCCGGTGCGCTTTGTGCAGTCTGGCTGATAGGCACAATCCGTACCGTCCGCAGCTATGAACACACCGTCGAATCCTGTCTGGAGAGCATGCAACACCCAACTCGGCTTAATGCCACTGGAGCAGGGCACTGGAACTACCAGTACCGATGGCGAGTAGTGCATATGGGAGCTACCGGCCAGGTCAATCCCTGGGTCGGATATGCTTTCGGTGGAGAAAACCAGAATCCTCGGAACGTCGTTGCTACACTGTTCCCTTTGTGCCATTAACCACCATTCCTCACGAAAATGCCCCAATAACCGGCATATTCGACGCATCCCAAGTATTCATGTCCAACCTTATTAGCCCAAAGTGGGATATCCTGAGCGGTGCTCTCATCGGATGAAATAACTTCCATTATCTCCCCTTTCGGTACCTCAGTCATGGACCGTCTGGCTTCAAGCAGGGGTCCCGGGCAAGCCGTGCCCCTGGCATCAACAACCTTGTTTACATTTAAGTTTTTGAGTTCTTCTTCTGTCATTGTCTTTCTCCTTATTGGATTTGATGTATGGATAAACCACTGTTTTTCCACTTGTTACTTTATTCTATGGCTCATCATAAGCCTTGTTGACAGCGTTGCCGCTGGTAATTGCTTTGAGTTCCAGCTTAAAACTGTACACGACACGTCCTTACGTACTCTCCAGGTAGTATCAAACCGAAAACCCTCTATTTGTAATTCACACTTTCACTGGAATGATGGTGATGGACTTTTCAGTAAGATACTAAGTATAGACTTTGTGAAAAATATCATAAATTGTGCAAAAAAAATTTCATCTCAGTTGTTAAGAAAACCAACCAAACGGAAAACAGAATTTCGATCATTTGACTGGTTTCGATTTACGTACTGAATTTTCAAATAACTGACTCCTTTATGAACTTCTGCATTCATAACGTAGTCGAGCTTGTCCTGAATTAAAAAACAATCTTTCCACAGTTGACGGAGGATGTTCGAACCACATTTCGTCCTGCATTCCGGGTGTCGTTAGCTTCCTCTCCGAGCGAATATCCCCCAATACGCCGGGTGTTCGTTGATTACTGGATATTCTCGATTAGACTTACCGTATTTAAGTTGAATGTCCGAATTTTCATATGGAGCAGATGAATTCGCCCGGGTATTCTGATCCCATAACGCCATCTCTGGAAAACTTACCACATCGAGCGGGGCATCGGAGCGAGCCTCGGTCTCAATGACCGTAACTTCACATATTTTTAGATTTTTAATTTTTTCTTCACTCATGGTATCTTCTCTTGGTTGACTATCCGTTATTAACCCCACCGCTTTATAGTTACACGCTCCCGTCAGGTTACTCTTTTCTTGAAACCTAAGAGCAACGCAATGCAACTATTTAACAGCTTGACTAATAAGCGGGCAAATACAAAGGTCTGAATCCCCCTGCATCATTTCCAGTTATTTTATCAAGCCGGATCAGTTACCACTTCGCACGAAAATCCCGCTGTATCCCGGGTATTCGATCGTACCAAGATATTCGTGACCGGCCTTCCGTGCCCAAAGTTCGATATTCTCGCTACTTTGCTCATCCGACGATATGACCTCTAAAACCTCTCCTTCGGGTACTTTTGCCATAGACCGTCTGGCTGCAAGCAGTGGACCGGGTGAGGATGTGCCTCGCCCATCGATCACTTTACTGACCTTCAGATTCTCGAATTCTTCACTGTTCATAATGTTTCTCCCTATCTTTTGCGAAAACGTAAATGGTTTTCCATTGCTGATTTGCTCTGTACCACTCCTTTTAACCGCTTTCACATGTTAAATACGCAATTGTCGTGCCAATTTCGAAAACCGTAATTATTCTTACGCAAATAACTATTATACAATATGATGCAGATTCTTAAATCTAACGAGCGTTCGCAGAACCGTCGCACTGTACGCTACAGTACGTCGCATTGCGACAATATATGCGACGCTTTCCGAGCCAAGAATAATCACCGTCTTTTCACTGGAGTAAGATAACCGAATGATGACTGTCTCTTAAGCAGTTTTTATTAGCAATTTGTTAAAATACAATGATTAGGATATTGTCCTACATCCATGGGTGCCACAAGAACCTGTTTGCATAGACATGTCAAACTCTTACACCATGGATGATTCGGTTGAAAAACTTACCATTTTGTCATTCCCGCAAAAGCGGGAATCCAGATTTAAGAATGTTAAATACTTAAAAACTACAGAGTCCCGCTTTCGTGGGATGATAAAACAGGAAGATATATTTAAATATTAGTGTTTTTCAACAGAATCATGCCTTAGGCTTTTTACTCCTCGGTAAAGCTTCATTGGCACGGAGTTTGCTAGGATTTTGGGTGTGATAAACAGGAGACGATATGCGCTTTGGAATTACACTGATGGACGACAGAGTCGCCCCGCGCTGTACATTTGCACATTCTATCTTGGTCGTAGTGGTAAATCAAGGTCGCATTGCTTACAGGGAAACGGTTCCGTTTGAGAGCAAAACCATTATCGACTTGATCAGTGTGCTTGGCGATAACCAAATTGACACGCTAGTTTGCGGAGGAATTAGCATCATGGAAATCCGGGAATTGAATCAAAGCCTCCGCATTTCGATAATCGACAACGTATCCGGCAATATTGATGAAGTCATAAAGGCGATCAAGGATTCCAAGATTCATCCTGACTTCGGACTCTCACATCCTGAAACAGTGGATGCAGTTTCTTCAACTATCCCCGTCTATGAAGATAGTCGGTCAACTGCAGGGAAATCCCCGGATCAAAAATCAGAGAATGCAGCAACAGACATATCAATAAGTGATATTGATTGCCTCGACTGCAGGGAAAGGGTATGTTTATGGGGTGAAGTGTGTTCTCTTAGTTTGATGAGCAGCGGGAATGATATAAGCGGGGTGCAGTTAAAGATTTTGCAATCGGTTTTCAGTCTGGCTCATAAATATGAAGGGAAGTTGTGCCGCCTTGCTGAGCTGGTCAACTTCTGCTTGGAGATGAAGTACGAGAGGATCGGCATTGCGTTCTGCATCGACCTTCTCAAACAGGCGGAAATAGTTTCGACTATATTGCGAAAGTTTTTTGATGTATTTCCAGTATGTTGCCAGGTAATAAGTGTTCATAAGAGGGAAACTTCACCGGACAATAGAGCGAGAGTTAATCCGGTTCAACGACCGGGACTCATTCCCTGTAATCCGGTTGGGCAAGCCGAGATCCTGAACAATGCCAACACCGATCTGAATGTAATACTTGGACTCTCTTTAGGCGCGGACTGTGTCTTCACCCAAGCGAGCCGGGCGCCGGTAACAACCCTTTTCGTGAAGGATAAACTAGTTAAAGACAATCCCATCTGCTCTGATTATTCAAGAAATTACGTGGAATAAGGAGACCGTTATATATTTGAAAGCGTTAACCAGGTAATGATATTAACCTTTCGTCGTTGCGAGGAACTAAGAGACGAAACAATCTCTTAGCGTCAACAGGTTGAGATTGCTTCGCTCGCAACGACGGAAACGAACATTGTTACAGCAAACAATAAATCAGTACTTGGTTAACACTCTCATCTATTTTGATATACTCTGAATAAAATCGTAGTAATTTACCAGACACTAAGTATGCTGTCCGCCTATTTCCTACTTGATCTCCATTCCTTTTTGTCGTTCAATCTCCTTAGATACCTCTGTTATCACAGGCTTGATTATTCTTTCAGAGAAATCGAGTTCAATGTCAGCTGCTTTGAACAGTTCCGGCAACGGTTTCGATCCGCCTAATTGTAGCGCTGACTTATATGCTGCAATCGTTCCCGTTTTATCTCTGCGGCTGTTATGCCATATCTGTAGCGCTCCAAGCTGGGCAATGGCATATTCGATGAAATAGAAAGGTCGGAGGAAAATGTGCGGGATACTGTGCCAGTAGTTACGGCTAATCTCTTCCAGTCCTGACCAGTCCACCCCGTTATTGAATCTTTCAAGCAAGGACAACCAGCAGTTTGACCGTTCTTCAGGGGTGGCATCCAGATGAGTATAGACCCAGTGTTGAAAGCTGTCAATAATCCCTACTTCAGGGAAAACCTCTATAGTATCTTCAAAATGTCTCCGACGGGCACGCGCCGCATCAATTGGTTTGTAAAACACATCCAGATATTCCGTGCCCAGAAGCTCCATACTCATGGCAGCTACCTCCGCAAACTCGTTAGGGGTGGAACGGTAAGCGAGAAGCGGTTCTTCACGAGAGGCAAACTGGTGGAATGCATGTCCGCTTTCGTGCAAGAGGGCGAAGACATCGGGATTTAACCCGACCGCACTCATAAATATGTAGGGCAATCTAACTTCGGGAAGGTGAAGCTGGTAGCTAAACTGTCCCTTACCCTTGCGGCTCTCAAGGTCAAGGAGACCAAGATCGATCATAATCTGAAAGTCATCCCCTATTTCCTTATCAATCTTGCTTAGCATCTCTCGACAACCGTTTGCTAATTGATCAACGGTTTCAAATGGTGTAAGTCGTTCCCTGCCGTAACGATCGCAATACATATCCCAGGGTCGAACGGAATCCACACCCAACGCTTGCTGACGTTCCTTAACCAGACCTCTGGCAACCGGCAGGATATGCTTTTCGATTGAATTATGAAACCGGATACAATCTTCAGGCGTGTAGTCAAAGCGGTTCTTGGCGCAGAACATGTAGGAGCTAAAATCAGGGAAGCCGGTGTTTCTCGCAAACTGAACCCGCAACTTAAGCAGCTTATCAAACAGTTCATCCAACTCACCAGCTTCACGAAGCCGCCGCTCAGATGCGATCTTCCATGCCTTTCGGCGCAAATCACGATCCTTATCCTGAAAATACTTCAACATTTCTGATATGGTGTGTTCTTTGCCATTGAAATCCACCATCATCGTCCCGGTAATCTTCTGATACTGCTGTGTGAGCCTGTCGATTTCAACCTGAACGGATATGTTGCTTTGGTTAAACAGTTTAACCGCACAGCGACGCTGGCGAATGAACACATCGTAACGCACCTGATCCAGTTCATCTATATAAGGACATTCCAAGAACTTCTTGTTGATATAATAGCTGTAGGATGCTTGTCTAGGTGAGATGTTCTCCACGAAATCAATGAATGCTTTTTCAGCCTCTCTGCCATTGGTGTCGCAGGACAAAGCAATTCGGCGACGCACAAACTCCTCACTAATTGCTGCATTCAATTCACTTTCATCCAGCAACCAATGCTCCAGTGCTTCCTTGCTGTCCAGTTTCCGATCGAGAAGAGCCCTGAATAATAGTTCAAGGTTATCCAAGCTCAAAAAAGTCGAGTCATCAGGTACGAACCTGCGTCGGAATCTTGGGGAAGTTCGTCGCAACTCAGACAGGCAGTTTACTTCGATTTTATTCATTTTGGATCTTGACCGCCAGTTAATTGACTCCAAAATACTTAGCCTGTAAATATAACAGCATTACAGATTATCCGCAACCTCAATTGGCTATAGGGCACTTGGACAAAAAATATAACAAGGTTTTAGTTTATTTGCAGCCTTAAAGGTTGGACATGCAAAACCAGTTTGGTATTCTACATTGGCGTATGATATAACTGTCGAAAACCTTGTTTTAGTGCGATTCTGTGGTTATTTTTCTGGTGATGAAGTTGACTATTTAGGCGCTAATGATTTTGTATTTTGAGTTTCAAATTTGCTTCGGATTTAGAGTTTAGAATTTCTTATTTGGTTCTGGCTTATCCGGGTTAAGTTAAAGTTAGTTTCTCCCAAACACGTTGTTCATTTACCAGGAATTTCCGAATGGATAAAGAAAAAAAAATATGCAACTTGATATTCAAAAGTATCAGCGATGGTGTTTTTACTGTCAATCAGAGGCGAATCATCACCTCATTCAACCCAGCAGCAGAACGGATAACCGGATTCAAAAAATACGAGGCGATCGGAAAACACTGCTTTGATATTTTCCGGACCGAAATTTGCCACAAGAGGTGTCCCCTGACGGATACATTGAAAGACCACGACTTGATCGAAGATGTGCGTTTAAACATAATAGCACGCGATGGATGTGAGATTCCAATTAGCGTGACCACCGAGGTTCTGAAGAATGATGATGGAAACATCATCGGTGCGGTAGAATTTTTCCGCGATATCACAGAGCTTGAGCTGCTCAAGAAACGTTGCGACCAAACCAATGTACTAAGCAACATTGTCAGTGTGAACTCCGAGATGCAAAAGATTATCCGGTTGCTTCCGAATATCGCCGAGTCCGAATGTAACGTGTTGATTCTGGGTCCCAGCGGCTCCGGCAAGGAGGTTGTCGCACAAGCTATTCATAACCTGAGCCCGCGCAAATATGGACCATACATAAGGATAAACTGCGCTGCCCTGCCAGCCACACTGCTGGAGTCGGAGCTGTTCGGATATACTAAGGGTGCTTTCACCGATGCCAAGCGAGACAAGCCGGGGCAATTCTGCATTGCCAACAGGGGCACGATGCTGCTCGATGAGATAGCCGAAATGGATGTATCTCTGCAGGTGAAGCTTCTGCGTGTGCTCAGCAACGGCGAATTCCAGCCTCTCGGTTCGAACAAGACCTTGCGCACCGACGCCCGGATTCTCACAGCCACCAATGCAGACCTTGATGTGGCCATTAAGCAAGGGCGTTTTCGGGAAGACCTTTACTTCCGCATCAATGTGGTCAACATACATATCCCACCCCTAAAGGATCGTCCTGAGGACATCCCCCTTTTAGTTGATCACTTCATGAAACTGTTCAAGGAAAAAATGCGCAAACCTATCAAGCGGATTTCACCCGCGGCGATTGCGGTACTTAGGAAGTATCCATTCCCCGGCAATGCGCGCGAGTTAGAGAACGCTATTGAACACGCATTTGTTATGTGCAACAATGAAGAAATTCTACCCGAACACTTGCCGCTTAACATCATTAATAAAGCCGAAAATAACAAGAGACAGGTTCAGAATGAATCCAGTGAGAAAAACATGCTGGAAGAAGCCTTGAAACGAAACAGAGGAAACAAGACCAGAGCTGCTGTTGAGTTAGGCATGCATCGGGCAACTCTCTATCGTAAGCTAAAGATGCATGGGATAACTATCTGATCCTGACCCCTGCCATACGACACGCCTCCCGTTCTCCTTTTCGATTACAATGTTAAATCTGTGGATCAAGTCGCTGGTATCCACATTTTTACTTGTATTAAGGGCACGGATTATTGTGCACAATCGCTTAAACTGAACAACATTAAGGTTATGGATTTAGAGACCGCGAATTCTTCAAACTGAAAATCATGGCAATTCATAGAACCAAGTACGCTTTAACCGGATGAACCTGAATTATTGGGTTTGAAAAAACTTGATTGTGTTTACACATATGGCAAGGATCAGCTCGCACCCGCTAATATTGCGCAGGACGCATCCAACTGGCTGAAGCCTTCAAAAACGACAATTCTATCATGGATGCGGTGATATAATTGATTAAACGCGCCATGGCTACAGAATATTCCAAGCACCTCAGTGATAAGGTGCTGGCGGGTTCCCTAACCATCGTTGCGCAGGGTTATCGGGTAGGTGGTTTTGCTTCCTACGGGTTCGAAAGAATGCGACTTGACTAGAACCGTAATCCAGCAGGAATTCTCAAAGATGGTCAACGCAAAGCCATTGCCGATGAAAGAGTCATTCGAATATTATGATTCCGATTCAAGGCTGGGTATGTTATTTTATTCGTCAATTGGATGAATAGTATACGTTTGTTTTGGGATCAGATTTTGAGTATATTGAACTGGGAAGTTTTGAGTTATAAAACTGACCGCAGACCAAACCGTTGCGGTTGATGGGCATTATGACAACCTTCAGCATTTCTGATATCGAGACCCGACACAGGAGGTATCAATGGTTTCCTATTATGTTGAAGACACATTGATGTGGGAAGACTGGCAGCGAGATTACAGACTTGGTTTGATCCTCATCATGCCACCGCTAGAGGTGTCAAAGCAGATTGATCCCTTGCGCAAAAAGTATGATCCTCGTTCATTTGCCTGCTGTTCGACGCACGTCTCTGTGTCTGATCCCTTGCGCTACGAGATGACACCGGAACTATATAAAGAAATCAGCAACATTTTAAGTAAAATCACCCCGTTCACACTCTGTTACGATAAGCCCCAGGCATCAGAAGAACATCCTGGCGTAGCTTATCCCATCAGACCTCAGGAACCGATCAATGAACTGAGAAGAGTTTTGCATACCTCATCAGCGTTCGCCCGCGTGGCGTACCGCAGACGGAACATAGCCGCTCACATGACTATAGCTGAGTTCATATCCATAGAAGATGGCTTGAAACTTTGTGCTCAACTACAGGATTCAACGCCGAGTGGCTCATTCCTTTGTGACAGATTGGAGTTCATTGTTCCTGACGAGAACTTCCATTTTCAAATAAAGGAAACGTTTTTCTTGGGCGAATCACGAAAGAGCGGAAGTAAATTCTGAAAACTCGGTGCGGTGGACGCAAGTTTGTTTCCAGAGCCCATATTTGTTAGAAGTGTAATACTCTTGGATGGGCTACATAGCGGTCATTGGCGCCTCGTAATCAGGAAGTTGCCAAATCACAACTGTCCATTGGTCATCTGAAGTCCCTACAACTCAATATCCCGGTTTTGGGGAACAGAAGCGCAGTGAAGCTCTGCGAATCTAAACCGAGCTAAGAAACTGATGTGGTTTGTTTAAGTTTGCTTTTCTTAGCCATTCCAACGCAAGTCGATATTTGAGTGGGGGCAGGTCAGGACAGTACATTAAATTGTCTAAAAAAAAGGATATGATATGAGTAAATTGAAATTTGGAGTCATTGGTACTTCAAAAAAAAAGGATGAACGACGTCTTCCAATCCATCCTGAGCATTTGCCTCGTCTTAGCGAACAAGTACGTCGCCAACTGGTATTTGAGAAAGGCTATGGGGCGCCATTCGGAATCGAAGATTCGGAAATTGCTGCACAGACTGGTGGCATTGCCACACGCGACGAACTATTGGCTGACATTGGGATGGTTATCATTACCAAGCCAGTGTTATCTGATTTACAGAAACTTCGTGAAGGTGGAATTTTATGGGGTTGGCCCCATTGCGTACAGCAACGAGATATCACTCAAACGGCGATTGATCGAAAACAAACGCTCATAGCCTTTGAGGATATGTTTGTCTGGGGACCCAACGAACAGGTTGGTCGCCACACTTTCTATAAGAACAACGAAATGGCTGGTTACTGTGCGGTATTACATGCCTTACAACTAAAAGGTATCGACGGGCACTACGGAAACCAGCGCAAGACGATTATTTTTAGTTTTGGTGCGGTTAGCCGTGGGGCAATATACGCCCTCAAGGCACGTGGATTTAGAGATATTACAATCTGCATTATACGCCCCGACCACGAGGTACGCGAGGAAGTACTTGGTTGTCATTATGTCCACATTCGGGAAGGCAATGAGGGGGAACCTCGCATGTTGTTGGTGGAGCACGATGGTACTAAGCGACCGTTAACGGAGCTGATCAGCCAATCCGATATAATCATAAACGGAACTTTTCAAGAAACTGATCATCCTACCCAATTCGTGACCGAAGAGGAAGTTTCGTATCTCAAGCAAGGCTGCCTGATTATCGATGTCAGTTGCGACGAAGGTATGGGGTTCTATTTTGCCAAACCGACTTCATTTGAAAATCCAATGTTCAAGATTGGAACGGTAGATTACTATGCCGTAGATCATGCACCAAGCTATCTCTGGGAAAGTGCCACTCGATCTATCTCCGCTGCTCTCATTGTTCATTTACCGACTGTGATAGCGGGTCGTGCGAGCTGGCAACAAAACGAAACCGTCAGAAGAGCAGTGAATATTGATGCTGGAGTGGTTCAAAAAACCGAAATTCTGTCTTTTCAAAAGCGCCAGCCCCTCTACCCTCACGCACCCATTGATACGATAACGGTCTGACGGTTTTAAAAAGGCAACACTTGATGATTGTGGTTGGCAGACACCAGGGAGTTGTTGGCTGGTTCACCATATGAGCTGGATGCGCGTGAGATTGAATTCTCTTCGCTCGGACATCAATCTTCTTCTTTCTTGGAACTTCTATCTCTAATTTTCCTTCACAATTGTTAGAATCCGGGAATCTTCTTAAGGATTTGCTTAAATAATGGATTTGATTCCCTGTATTCGATTCTGGATTTCGTTTTGATGTAGGACAACAGTATTAATACTTATAACTTATTGATATATATATTTCCAGACCGAAAAGTCTCAAGTTGCGCATACTGAGTCTTTGCAACTGTTTCTTCAT
>CAZAGU010000040.1:0-23326 GCA_964484805.1 uncultured bacterium | reverse complement strand
CCCGCCTCACCGCAGTCGCGCGGAAATCCTCCACGCGGATGAAATACACGCCAGCGGGGAAGCCGCGGAACTCCAGCGACCGTGCGTTCCGGTCGCAACGGCGCAATAATCGCCCGTCAACATCAAGTATCTCAATCGCCACCACTGGCATCATCTGCGGAATTGATAGTCTCACTACGCTGTTAAACGGATTCGGATAGACATCAAAATGCCATGCTTCCGGCAAGGGCGGCGCGTCCGCAACCGCCATGCCCTCCGCCATAATCACAGCCGCTAGCGCATCCGGGATGCCGTATCCCATCAGCGTGTCCGGCGCATCCGCCATGCTCGCCGTGGAGTGGAGAATGTCCATCACCTGCAATGCCGTCAAGTCAGGGTTCGCCTGCAACACCAGCGCACATATCGACGCAATCAGCGGGCAAGAATACGATGTGCCATTGCGCCCGAAATACTCGGTCATGGTCGCGTTATTCGCCACATAAACATTGGTGCCAAGCGCGCTGACATCCGGCTTGATCCGCCCGTCAAAGCTTGGCCCCTGCGAAGATCCCGTCCAGTAGCTACTATCGCTGATAACACCACCAGCCGCCACCACATAAAAGCCATCGCCGGGCACTCCGATTTTATTCAGTGGGTAATCCTGCCTGCCGTCATTGCCCGCCGAAGTAACAATAACCATTCCCGCCACTGCCGCTGAGTCCGCCGCGCGAGTGATCGGCGCGGTCACGCCGTCGTAATCTGAGTACTCATACCAATCGGTGTATGACAGCGACGACGACAGCACATTCGTGCCGCAGGAATCCTGAAACCACAGCCCGGCAATCCAGGCATCCTCTTCGATGGGTTGCTCCCAATCGGTGTTCTCGGTTTTGGTCAACACAAATCGCGCTGCCGGTGCCCCGCCAATAAACCGCCCCGTGTCGAGCGCCGCGATAACCGAGAGCGTCCGCGTCCCGTGAGAACCATTGCCCATGTCGCCCTCATTGCTGACATCCGGGTCGTCGTTGACAAAATCGTAAGCTGCGATTACATCCAGCGATGCGAAGCAATTATGCTCAAGATTGTCAAAACCCGTGTCCTGCAAGCCAATAATCACACCTTCGCCGAAATAGCCGCGTTCATGTGCCGCCAGAAGATTCACCTGAACATTCTGGGCCCAACTGTAGCCGTAATCTTCAGGTTCAAGGTTGATCTGCGGAAGGTCTTTCTCTAGTGCATCGGCTGGCTCGTCCAGATGAGCGTAAAAAGCGCGAACCGGAGTGATCCGCTCCACAAATGGGAGTTGTTCGGCAAGCGAAAGCTCTGCCGCACTGCCGCGAACGCTGACGGCATTAATGTAGCGGGCGATGTAGATGATCTCGCATACAGTGGATCGGATGGCTTCGAGGCGATTTTCAGCCGGCGCAAGGTCGCACTGACGGATAGCACGGGCATAACCGAGCGATCTGGAGCGACGGCTAAGGCTGGAAGTGGATATTGATTGGGAAAGTTGTGACTGAGCGCTTTCAATCTCGCCCGGGAAGCGATTATCTTGAGATAGGTATAGCCAATGCCGCCCGGTTTCGCGAGGAAGGGGAACGGCAGATTCTGCTTCAAGCAGAGGGGCGGCTAAAAATAAAACCGCCCCTGCACAGAGTATAACTAATATGGCGCGTGAAAACGTCATGATGCAGAACTACTTCAGTTCTGATTTCTTGATGATATACACCTTGTTCATCACAACGGCGGGAAGTTCACGGTCAGCGGCGTTTGAAGGATCGCGACGAACAGCGCCGATTTTATCGACAATGTCAAGGCCTTCGATAACCTGCCCGAAGACTGTGTATTTGCCGTCAAGATGCGCGGTGCGACCAAGGCAGATAAAGAACTGGCTGCCAGCTGAATTCGGTGAACCGCTACGAGCCATCGACAATGTTCCATGAACATGTTTGTAGTCACTAAATTCGGCTTTGACCTTGTAAGGCGGCCCGCCTGTGCCATCGTTGTAAGGGTTGTCATCCTTAGAGTTGGGGTCGCCTCCCTGAATCACAAAGCCCGTCAGAACCCGGTGGAAGGTCGTGCCATTGTAGAAACCTGCATTGGCGAGTTTCTTGAAGTTAGCCACGTGTAACGGAGCTAAATCAGGATAGAATTCAAAAACGATTTTGCCCTTGCTCGTCTCGAGAACGGCAACTTCATCGGGATCACCAACTTCATCAAGAGTTGGGGGTGTCAGTTTCATTTCATTGGTATTTTCGCTAACCATTTCTTTCTCAGTTGTTGTTTTGTCTAAAGCATCGGTAGGTTTCTTGTTGTTCCCATCTTCCTTTGCACAAGATACAATGGAAAGAAATGAGATCATCAGCATAACGGTAAAGAATCTGTTCACAATTCCTCCTCGAAACGACTCGGTTTTGCAACCAAGCGGAAAATCATTGAAAATTACTTATATTAAAAATAAGTTACAGCAAAAAATTAACAAAAGCAAAACTCCAAGGTTTAATTCGCTATGAAAATTTACACAAAAACCGGAGACTCAGGTCAAACCAGCCTGTATCGTGGTGGGAGGGTGTCCAAAGACTCGGCGCGAGTGAACGCCTACGGAACTGTCGATGAGCTGAACTGCCACGTCGGTTTCGTCCGTTCGTTGAAGCCTGACGGTTTTATCGACAATTTGCTGGCGCAAGTTCAGAATGACCTGTTCGTCGTCGGATCAGACCTGGCAACACCGCAGGAAGCCGTGCAGAGCGGCGATAATCCGACTCGCTTGCCAGAAGGCGCTCACAGCTTCATGGAAGATGCCATCGACACCATGGAGAGCCAGCTTACACCGCTGACACAGTTCATCCTCCCCGGAGGATCGCCAGCAGCGGCGGCATTGCATGTGTCGCGCACAATCTGCCGACGGGCTGAACGGGTAATTGTGGCGATTCATCTGCTCGAAGAGATTAATTCATCGGTGCTTAAATATGTCAACCGATTCTCGGATATGCTCTTCGTAATGGCGCGTTTTCAGAATTTTAAGGATGGAATTCCTGATACTCCTTGGAAGAAAAGCTGAAATCGTTGAATTCTGCGATTAGGATGGTATATTACTACAGTGGAGAATTTTAAGTTTTTCACCTTGTTCCCATGCTCCTGCGTGGGAACAATTAAGGCTGGCGCTCACGATATTTTCCCCTTCCTCGTCATTGCGAGGACGGCTTTAGCCGGACGAAACAATCTCATAAAAGTTCGAGAATCATCCTCACAACCATTGAGCGCATCAACCGCCCCCTATGCTGTCATTCCAGCGAAGGCTGGAATCCAGTGCTTTAAAAACGTCCAATCAGTTGTTCTTCCTAATTGCATTTTTCCCTAATCTGTTCAATCCGTTTAATCTGCTGTGAATTAAAGCTCCATCACCGTTCCGTCACCATTCCGTCACATCGCATCTCCTGAAATTACATAAGCATAACATCAAGATGTGACGATGTAACGATTTTTCCCTCACCCCACCCCTCCCAGGTATTCAGAGAAAGTCTGGCATTTTTAAAGATAAAGCTTTCAAACAAGTTCAAATAATAATATCATTAGTATTCAGGAAAGCACGAACATAACTGAACGAGATCATGGCTGACCAATACATAGATATAATTGTTGGCGACGGCGGCATCCACCCCGGCACCCCACTGAAAGATGCTCTGGGCGATGACACAAAAGGCATCATCGGTGCTGAAGGCCCCGACCGCCTCTATGGGCTCCAAGATGCCCTGGGCACGAGCGGAAACTATCGGCTGATTAAGCTCGATTCACCCGGCGCGATGGAAATCTTCTGGCATTCTGCCGCCCATCTGCTAGCGCAAGCCGTCCTTGAGCTTTACCCCGATGCCAAGCTGGGCATAGGTCCTGCCATCCGCAACGGCTTCTACTACGACTTCGACTTCCCACAGGCAATTTCACCCGATGACCTGGAGAAAATCGAAGCGGCGATGCAACGCTACGTTGATGCCAATCTGCCGATTGTGCGCAAAGAGCTTACCCCTGAAGAAGCAATAGAATTCTTCAAGGCGCAGGACGCAAACTACAAGATCGAACTGATCGAAGGCTTGGACGAGCAGATTACCACCTACACGCAGGGCGATTTCACCGATCTCTGCCGAGGGCCTCACTTGCCATCAACCGGCTATCTTAAGTTTTTCAAGCTGACGGCACTGACCGGCGCATATTGGCGCGGCGACGAGCGCAACCCCATGCTTCAGCGGATTTACGGCGTTGCTTTCCCAAACAAGAAGCTCCTGAAAATCCATCTGATGCAGATTGAAGAAGCGAAAAAGCGCGACCATCGACTGCTTGGCAAAGAGCTTGATTTGTTCAGCTTCCATCCTGAAGCCCCCGGCGCGCCGTTCTGGCATCCCAAGGGAGCAATCGTTGTTCAGGAAGTACTTGGCTTCATGCGACGGCTTCTCGCGCAGCGCGGTTACGGCGAAGTGATGACGCCGTTGATTATGTCTCGCGATCTCTGGGAAAAATCCGGCCACTGGGATCACTACCGCAACAATATGTATTTCACGTCTCAGGAAGACCGTGAATATGCGATCAAGCCGATGAACTGCCCGGGCGCGGTTCTGATGTTCAAATCTCAGCAATGGAGCTACCGAGACTTGCCCCAACGCTGGGCTGAGTTCGGTATAGTTCATCGCTATGAGAAATCCGGGACGTTGCATGGATTGTTCCGAGTGCGGCATATTACTCAGGATGATGCCCATATTTTCTGCACTTCCGAGCAACTTGTTGAAGAAATCGGAAAAATGATCGAATTAGTCTTTGAAGCGTTTGGTTATTTTGGTATTTCGGATATATCTTTAGAATTGTCAACGAGACCAAAAGATCGGATCGGTTCTGAAGAGATGTGGGATCGTGCGGAGGCTGCTCTTCGCGAGGCACTGGAAGCAAGAGATCAGAAGTTTGACGTAAATGAAGGCGAAGGCGCATTTTATGGGCCTAAGATTGACTTCCACGTCAACGACAGCCTCGGACGAAGCTGGCAACTCAGCACCGTGCAGTTAGATTTTAACTTCCCGGAACGCTTTGATCTGGAATATGTCGGCGCTGACAATCAACCTCATCGCCCCATCATGCTTCACCGGACGATTTTGGGCGCTGTTGAGCGATTTGTTGGGATCATCATCGAGCATTACGGCGGTGATTTCCCGTTGTGGCTTGCTCCTGAGCAGGCTGTCATTCTGCCCATCACGGATGACCAGCATGATGTCGCTCAGAAACTCTCTGAGAAAATGACTCAGGCGGGTTTGCGGTGCAGGGTTGACTATCGAGCTGAAAAGATCGGTCGGAAAATCCGCGACTGTGAAAAAGGGAAAGTTCCCTATATGTTGGTAATTGGTCAACGAGAGGCAGAGAACCGGGAAATATCGCTGAGGCGTCACAAAGCTGGCGACCTTGGCGTTTTCAGCGATCAGGATGTGATAGATCGCTTGAAGAACGAGATAGATGAAAGGCGAGCATTATAAAGTTGTTTTTATCAAACGATGGAGATTCGAAATCGAGACCTTGTGCTTTCTTTTTTCGCATGGAATTAGGGAGGTGACTTATAAACTCTAGAGTACCTCCAAAAAACCGCGATTTCAAGATGAACCCTCGCGTCAATGAAGAGATACGCTCTTCCGAAGTGCGATTGATCGGTGCCGATGCCCAACAAGTTGGGGTTGTGCCACTTACAAAGGCATTTGCCATGGCTGAGGCGGCTGGGCTGGATTTGGTTGAGATTGCTCCGATGGCAAAGCCACCGGTCTGTAAGATTATTGATTTCGGCAAGTTCCGTTATGAATTGACGAAGAAGGAAAAAGACGCCAGAAAGAAGCAACACGTTGTGCAGATCAAAAAGATTCGGATGACACCGAATATTGATGATCATGACTTCGTTGTTAAAGTAAATATGGCTCGAAAATTCCTTGGCGAAGGCAATCGAGTTAAAGCTACGATGTTCATGAGGGGGCGACAGGTTACACGGCCTGAACGCGCGGAAGAAGTTTTAGTGAAGATCATTGCCGAATTGGCTGATGTTGCACGTCCTGAAGGCAAGCCTAAGTTAGAAGGACGAAACAACTTGTCAATTTTACTAGTCGGGAAAAAATAACCTTATTAGAGGTTAATTCCTGGAAAAAGTGACCGCAAAGTGAAAACTCACTGAATAAGGCTTTTATTCAGTTGAATCACTCTGTATATTCTTATTTTTGGTAAATCGTGCGTAGCCACAAAAGAGTTGCGCTTGAATAAGAGAACAGGTTAAACCATGCCTAAGATGAAATCAAGCCGGGCGGCAAAGAAACGCTTCCGCACCACCGGCTCAGGGAAAATAGCCCGTAGCCATGCCTATGCAAGCCACAAGTTTACCTCCAAATCGAAAGATCGTAAGCGTCGGTTGCGTAAATCGGGTCTCGTTGCCACAAGCAACATGTTGGCGGTTCGACGGATGATTCAGGTATAATGAGGAGCTCCTTAAGATGTCAAGAGTAAGAAATGTTGTAGCTTCCCGCCGGAGGCGAAATAAAATACTAGCCAGAGCCAGTGGGTTTTACGGTAGCCGAGGCACCCTGATACGCACAGCGCGCGATACAGTGCATCGCGCAGATGCTTATAGCTTTGCTCACCGTCGCAAACGTCCGGGCGATTTCCGTCGTCTCTGGATAATTCGCATTAACGCCGCATGTCGTGAAAACGGACTCAGCTATTCCAAATTCATTAATGGTTTGAGCAAGCTGGAAATCGCGATTGATCGCAAAATACTGGCGGAGTTGGCTGTTAATGACCCAGGTGCATTTACCGCGATAGCCGAGAAGGCAAGCGCAGCCCTATAACACTCGGTTAGCTAAATACAGTTTTTATACAAAACGGGCGGTATCCGCCCGTTTTGTACTTTTGATCTGTTCGATTTGAGGGCACATTTTTTGTGAATTGATTGTCGATCATTGTCAGGGAGGCAGGGAAAGGATTGTTTGTCGGAGTAACCTAACAAACAGCCAACTCAGCTTTTCCTTTGAAAGTGAAAATTCATATCATTTTCCTTAAGATGTGTCTTTTTCGCAACGCAACGAACAGCAAACGGGCTTGAAAGCATTTCTATTACCCGTTACGAAAGGGTGAACTTATGATGAAATTTAATTTTGTTGAACTGAAAGAAAATTTGCTCGAAGAGAGTAAATTTATTAAAAATACAGCAGATGTTGAAGCCCTGCGCGTGAAATACCTAGGCAGAAAAGGTACGATCGCTCAAGCTTCACGAGCCTTTGGGTCCATAGCCGAACCCGCCGAGAAGAAAAAGTATGGCCGATACTTCGGCATCTTCAAAGCCTTCGCTACAGCGATGATCGATGAGCTGTTCGTTGTGTTCGAGCGCAAAGAGAAGCAGCAGGCTGTTGACCTGACTATGCCCGGAAGTAAAACATTCTCTGGTGGCATCCACCCGTTGACAAGTGTGTTGAATGAGGTGATTGATGTCTTTCGTGGGATGGGTTTTGCTGTTGAGACCGGACCCGAAGCAGAATCGGTATTCTACAACTTTGACGCGCTGAACACTCCCGCATGGCACCCGGCGCGCGATCTGACCGACACTTTCTATATAAACCGTGGTGAAGGCAAGCCTTTGGATCTGCTGATGCGCACCGAGACATCGCCGATTCAGATTAGAGTCATGCAGAGCAAGAAGCCACCGATTCGGATCATCGCTCCCGGCCGCGTCTATCGAAAAGATAAACCCGATGCCACACATTCCCCTGTTTTCATGCAGGTTGAGGGCCTGTATGTCGATAAAGGCGTTGACTTTGCAGACTTGAAAGGCACAGTGCTGGCGTTTTACCGGGCATTGTTTGGAATGGACATCAAAACGCGATTCCGTCCTCACTTTTTTCCCTTTACTGAGCCATCGGCTGAAGTTGATATTTCCTGCATTTTCTGCCACGGCGAAGGTTGCAGAATCTGCAAACAAACCGGGTGGCTGGAAATGGGCGGCTCAGGCATGGTTGATCCGAATGTCTTGACAGGCGTAGGCATTGACCCTGAAGAATACACCGGCTGGGCGTTTGGTTTGGGTGTTGAGCGCATTGCGATGCTGAAATACGGCGTTGACGATATTCGCCTGTTCTACGAAAACGACCTCCGGTTTCTGGAGCAGTTCTGTTAGTAGTGACGGTTAAGATTAAAATCTGGCATGTACTATGAAAATTTCATATAACTGGTTGCGTGAATTTGTGGATTTCCCTCAGAAGCCAAATGAACTTGGGAAAATCCTCGATCACCTTGGATTTGGTGTCGATGGCATAACCGAGATTGGCGCTCGCTGGACGAATGTTGTCGTCGGTCGGGTTGTCTTGTGTGAACACGTCGAGAACAGTGTTCACCTGTCGCATTGTGAGGTTGATATTGGCGGCGATTCCACGATTACCGTCGTTTGCGGCGCTCCAAATGTCGCCCAGGGGCAAATAATTCCACTGGCGATGGTCGGGGCGATTATGCCCGATGGATTCGAGATCGCTCGTCGGAAGCTGAAAGGCATCGAGTCCGCCGGCATGATCTGCTCCGAGAAAGAATTGGCGCTTTCCGAAGACTCCTCCGGCATCATGGTTCTGCCAGCTGACTTGCCACTTGGCAAGCCGGTTGAAGATTATATTGGCAAGCGGGACTGGGTTTTCGATCTTGAAGTAACTTTTAATCGCCCTGATTGCCTCTGTCATCTGGGCATCGCCCGTGAGATTGCGGCATACCTGCGGCTTCCTCTGAACATGCCGGAAACAACAGTTGATGAGGATGAAACTCCCACTTCCGAGCGCGTTCAGATCGAAATAAACGCTCCGGATCGCTGTCCTCGCTACTCTGCCCGTGTTATGGATGGCGTTGAAGTCAAACCCTCGCCGCTTTGGATGCAGGAACGCCTGCGCTCGGTGGGACTTCGCCCGATCAACAATGTTGTGGACGTTACAAATTACGTCCTGATGGAAGTTGGTCATCCGCTTCACGCCTTCGATTATCATCTGGTCAACGATGGAAAAATTATCGTCAGACTGGCTGAAGATGGCGAAAAATTTACCACACTTGACGATAAAGAGCATACTCTCGGCGCTGATGATCTGATGATCGCCGATCCCAAGCGTGGCATCGCTCTTGCTGGTGTCATGGGTGGGCAGAACAGTGAAATTAAAGACGACACGAAAGATATTCTGTTGGAATGCGCCTACTTTGAGCCGGTTGGAATCCGCATCACTTCTCGCGACCGCGCCATTTCGACTGAATCCTCGCACCGCTTCGAGCGGGGTGTGGATGCTGAAGCTACGCCCTATGCAGTAACCCGTGCCGCGCACTTGATTCAGAAGCTCGGTGGTGGAAAGCTGTACAAAGGGTTGGCTGATAACTACCCGAAGCCGTGGCAGTCAGAGAAAATTGACTTTCGAGTGGCAAGGGCAAACAAAATTCTCGCGACAGATTTATCTGGCGAAGATATGGCGGAATATCTCACATGGTTGGGTTGTGAGGTGGGTGATGGAGACACAAAGACAGTCACACCGCCAACTTGGCGAATGCACGACCTTCACCGCGAGATTGATCTGATCGAAGAGATAGCACGGTTGTATGGCTACGATAAAATAGGCGCCGCCATCAGCTCGTCTGTACCCTTGATTCCTGACCCGAAGCGCGAACACGAGCGCAAGATGATTGACCGCTTCCGCACCGCCTTGGTTGAATTAGGAATGATGGAAGCCATTAACGTCACACTACTTCCGAATGGCGATGAAGAGATATTTGAGACAGGAAACAAGTGGGTAGCGCTGGTCAATCCACTCAGCGATGACATGGCAAAACTTCGACCCAGCCTTTGTTCGGGTCTTTTGCGGTCTGTGGCGAGAAACATCAAGAGCGGACGACGCGACGTGAGGCTGTTTGAGTGGGGAAGTTGTTTCTGGCAGGAACAGGATAACATTGTGGAAAGACTGACTTTAGGTGGCATTGTGATTGGCAACCGTCAGCCTGAAACCTGGATGGATGCAACTCGTGAGTTTGGTATTTATGATCTAAAGGGTCTGCTGGAGCAGTTCACACGGAAGATTTCGCTTGACAAGGTTCGGTTTATTTCTTACCATGTACCGAAGTCTTTCCAGTTTGGCGGGGCAATTTTTGCTGGTGACCAAGCAGATGAGGAACCGTTGGGAATCTACGGGTGCATTGACCCTTATGTTGCGGAAAAATATGAGGTTGATTTCCCTGTTTGGTACTTTGAGCTCAACGGCAACAGACTGCTTGAATTAAGCGGAACAACTCCCCAATTCAAGCATTTGCCACGCTTCCCCGCAGCCTTGCGAGACTTAGCCTTTGTAATTGACGATAATGTTGGCGCTGGTGAGATTGAAGATGCAATTCGCCGCCACGGAGGCGAATATCTGCAAGACATTGAAATGTTTGATATGTTTCGCGGGAAGAGCATCCCTGAAGGAAAGAAATCTCTGGCGTTTCACCTGATGTTTCGTAGTTCTGCCCAGACGCTTTCCGATCACGAAGTTGATGGTTATATTGAAGCTATCATCGAAGCCGTTAAGCAGGAAACAGGTGCAGTACTACGCTCTATCTAACAAGAAAGATATACAAGTCATGGATGTGCCGAATTTTGATAAAATCGAGAACCAGGTACTCGAATTAATGGAACGCTACAAAAGCGTTAAGGCATCACGCGAAGAATTTGCTCTTCGCATCAATGAGCTCGAAAAAGAGCTTGCTGAAATGAAATCTGAGAACCAACAGCTTCAATCTTTTTTGGATGAAGCAAAACAAAATACACGTGACTTTGAGAAAGAAGACCGGATCAAAACACGCGTTGACGAACTGCTGGAAAAGTTGGAAGGCATTTAGCTTTTAGCTAATGTAAAAGAATATGGCGGCAGAAAATAGTGAGAATTCTACTAATATCTTAACTATGTTGAATGATTGTGCAACATAATCAAGATGATTCGGTTAATGTAGTTATCTTCGGTCATACTCTGCAAATTAAAAGCGATGTGGATGATCCTGAGCGGGTTCAGAAGATTGCTAAGTATGTTCACGATATAATGACCCAGATTAATGAAGATAATCCTGGTCGTTCCGTTGTTGATACAGCCATGCTTACAGCCATGAACCTGACAAACGCGCTTTTATATCAGCAGACTGAAAATATAAATTTATCGAGTACCATCGAGGATTTTTCTAGCCGTCTGATGGATTATTTTAATGAAGAAATGAAGAACAATTGAGCATTTCTTCATAACTAATTTGATGCTTTGATATCCCGTCTCGGTGTCGTTCCAAAATGGAACCAACACTTCATTTGAAGGGAGCTAATTTCAATGCGTGGATTGCAGACCGCATACGCCGGTTTTCCGGCATAATCCGTTAGCGGATCAGCGGGTTCAAGAAGCGTGTGGGCGGCACCCACCGTGCCAGAACCGGTTCTCTTTGCGGAGCGTCCGGGGCGGGTTTATCGCTTGGGCTCGGGAAATATATTATGACTCATACCTTATTGTTTCTACTGGGATATTTGCTTTGTAGTGTGTTGTTCTTTTTAGCTGGGTGGTACGTAAAAACCAGAATTGATAAAATAAAACACCAATCTATCGAGGAGCAGGCGCAACGAATCCTCGATGAAGCTGAAAAAGAGTCGGATGACCTGAAGCGAGAAAAGCTTCTGGAAGTCCGCGACGAGCACCTCAAACGAAAAACTCAGCTCGAAACTGATTTTGAGAAGAAGCGAACGGAATTAAATCGGCTGGATCATTCGCTTCGTGATCGCGAGAGAACCTTAAACCAGAAAGTTGATAACATTGATAAGCGAGGACGCGAACTGAAACAAGCAGATCGTGAACTTCGCGATAGACGAAAATCACTTGAAGACAGAGAATTCGCTGTTGATGCTTCTCAGACAGAAGCCGCTCAAAAGCTCGAAGAAATCGCTCGCATGACCCGCGAGGAAGCTTTGCGAGCTCTGCGAGATGAACTAATTGACCGCGCCAAACAAGAGTCAGCCGAACTCATCAAGGAAATCCGTGATCGAACTCGCTTAAGAGCAAATCGCGAAGCGCGAGAACTTATAGTTCAAGCAATTCAACGATCTGCCGCTGACCATTCCGCTGAAACTACTGTCACTGTTGTCAATATTCCTAATGACGAAATTAAGGGTCGCATTATCGGTCGTGAAGGACGAAACATCCGTGCTTTTGAAGCCGCTAGCGGTGTGGAAGTCATCATTGACGATACTCCAGAAGCAGTAACGCTGTCTGGGTTTGATCCGTTCCGGCGTGAGGTGGCAAGATTGGCGCTGGAGCAACTGATTCAGGATGGTCGAATTCACCCGGCTCGGATTGAAGAGGTGATGGAAAAATCTCGGGCTGAGCTGGATGAACGAGTCATTCAACTCGGCGAGCAAGCCATCATTGAAGCCGGTGTTGATGCCGTTCACCCAATGTTAATACAACATCTGGGAAAATTGCACTACAGGACATCTTACGGGCAGAATGTTTTGCAACATTCGCTCGAAGTCAGCAGGCTTGCTGCACTGATGGCTGTCGAGCTTGGGCTTGATTCCAAGCTGGCTGCGCGAGCGGGGCTGTTGCATGACATTGGCAAGTCAATTGACCGCAATGCTGAAGGAACCCATACCGAGCTTGGTGCTGAATTCGCCAACCGCTACCGGGAGCCGAAGATTGTTGTCAATGCTATCGCTTCACACCATGATGATGTGGAAGCCACATCCTTGATTGCTTGTCTTGTGCAGGCCGCGGATGCAATTTCCGGCGCACGTCCGGGAGCGCGTCGAGACAGCCTTGAAGGATACATAAGACGTCTTGAAAAACTTGAAGAAATAGCAAACCAGTTTCCCGGAGTAAACAAAACTTTTGCGTTGCAGGCTGGTCGGGAGATTCGTGTAATTGTTGAGCACGACAAAGTATCTGATGCTATTGCCGAAGGCATGGCACACGACATCGCCGAGAAAATACAACGCGATTTGGAGTATCCGGGACAAATAAAGGTTACGGTTATTCGTGAGTTCAGAGTTGTTGAATACGCCCGTTGATGAAGGGCTTACTTTAGAAAATGGGAGCCGGTCGCGCAATGTCCGGCTCCTTTTTATAGCTGATATTGTTGGACAGCCGGGCATAGACATCCTGACGCTTGCCCTGCCCAATCTGATCCGGGAGCAGAAGCCCGATCTGGTCATTGCCAATGGTGAGAACGCCGATAATGGCAGAGGCATGACAGTCCAACAAGTGAACCTGTTTCACGAAATCGGCATCGATGTTATTACGAGTGGCAACCATATCTGGGATAAAGCGCCACTACGTAAGGAATTTAAAAAACTTCCAAATCTACTCCGTCCGATTAATTATCCTCCCGGCTCAGGAGGCAGAGGCTCCGTTGTCGTCAGAACTAAATCGGACATTCCCATCAAAGTATTCAATCTGCAGGGGCGAACATTTCTTCCGCCAATTGATTGTCCATTCAGAACTATGGACAGTTACTTGAACAAACACGAAGAAGATGTAAAAATCATTTTCATTGATTTCCATGCAGAAACAACCGCAGAGAAGCAGGCAATGGGCTGGTATCTGGATGGCAAAGTCTCGGCAATCGTCGGCACTCATACCCATGTTCCGACCGCTGACGAGCGGATTTTACCCAAAGGCACCGGCTATATTACTGATGTGGGAATGACAGGATCATTTGATTCTGTCATTGGGATGGAAACAAAAGTCGCCCTACGGCGGTTTCTTACGAACACACCTCAGCCTTTTCAGGTTGCTGAAAAAAACCTGCATGTATGCGCTGTAATTGTGGATGTTGACAAAGAAACCGGCAAATGTGTCTCTATAGAGAGGATAAACTATTCTTGAAAGAACAACCTCTTGTGAAAATTCTTACCAATGGGCGCATTTTTTGTGGCATGTTCAGAGACAAAGTCGTCTGGGCAGATAGTGTGGCAATTGCCGATGGAAAGGTGATTGAGGTTGGAAACTCTAACCTTCAAAGAATGTTTGCTGGGCAGTCCGAGATAATTGATCTGGATGGCGGATTATTGCTTCCGGGTCTTGGAGATGGTCACCTTCACATGGCAGTCGGAGGCCGGTCGCTCACTTTGCCTGATCTGGCATTCAAGAATGAAGAGCAGATACACGCCTCACTTGTGGAATACGCTGAACCCATAAAAAATGCCGATAGATGGATTATCGCTTTCAACTGGGAAACAGGGGAGGCGTCTATCACAGCCGAGAAACTGGAAAGTTGGCTCCCAGGCAGGCGGGTTGTTGTTCATCAGCGTGATCTTCATGGCTGTTGCGCCAGCTATAGAGCGTTAAAAGAAGCGAGCATTGAAAAACATCCCGAACTAGGCGAGGAGCATCTTGGGCGGGATAAAGCTGGCAAGCTCAATGGCTTGCTACGGGAATCTGCCGTTGGTGTGTTGATGGAGAAGATACCACATCCTGATAAGAATGAGCGAGTAGGTTATATTCTCGCCGCTCAGGAGTATTTCCTCAGCTTGGGATTGACCTCGGTCAGTGAAGTCGTGGATGAGGGCAATGAAGCACTTTATCGAAAGCTCGATGAACAGGGCAAGCTGAAGATTCAGATTGATGGCTGGCGACGCATCGAAAACTGGAATGGCGAGGACGAACCATCGAGCGCAGGCAACAAATTCCGCTGTGATACGCTGAAGATGTTTCTCGACGGTTCATTTGGTTCGCGAACCGCGGCGCTGAATGAGCCATATAACGACAAACCTGAATCGCGCGGGAGCCTGTTTTACTCGGATGAAGACCTGACCGATCTGATTAAGAATGCGCACGCGAAAAACTGGCGGCTGGCGATTCATGCCCTCGGTGACCGGGCTGTCGAACAAATTTACAGAGTGATGTTGGCCATTCCGCGGCGGACTGGAAGGCTTGACCGCATTGAACATGTTCAGCTCATGCCGGAGAATTTTGCTGGTAAGTTTGCCAGTCTTGGCGTGGTAGCATCTATTCAACCAATTCATCTGCTTGACGATCAACGCTGGATCGAAAAAGTAATCGGCTTTGATCGTTGTAAAAATTGCTTCATTTGGCGATCTTTATGGGATCGAGATGTTCCACTGGTTCTGGGGAGTGACTGGCCAGTGGCATCGCCCGATCCATTGCAGAACATACACATCGCAATTAACCAGACGGGATTTGGTGCTACGCCTTTGTCATGTTTTAACAGGCAGGAAGCTCTTCCTCCCGAAGTGGCAATAAATGCCGTGACGCTTGGCTGGGCAAGATGCGCGAACCTTGAGACTAAGCGCGGTCTGACAGCAAAAAGCTACGTCGCCGATTTCACACTAATCCAGGGAGTGAGCGAGGATTTGCGAGATTGGTCTCAGGCGAAGATCAGTTGGACGATGTGCGATGGCGAAATTCTTTTCACTAACTAAACACTGAATATCTACAGGAAAGACATAGGTGAAACCGGTAATCGGTATTTCTCCCTGCATCAGCTATGCGGATGATCCGCAACGGGAGTTTAATAAAAAAACAGAGATTCACTACATACAGCTTCACTACATGGATTTGGTTCGCAACGGCGGCGGTTTGCCCGTGATATTGCCGTTGATAAGCGATGAAGAAGAGGCGTTTGGCTTTGCTCAAAAACTTGACGGGATCATTTTGACAGGTGGCCCCGCAGATGTTGACCCGGCATTGTACGGCGAAGAGAACACAGACTCAAAATTTCTGGATCCCAAGCGGGATGCCGCTGAACTCATGCTGGTTCACGCCGCTCGTAAAGAAGGCACACCACTTCTGGGTGTATGCCGAGGAATCCAGATCATGAACGCTGCACTGGGTGGCAAGAATATTCAGGACATAGCCTCCACAGTGGAAAATTGTCTGAACCATCCCATCACCGACAAGAAAGAAGTTTTCCACGAAGTGGATTTCGTTGGCGATTCCTTTCTGACAGAAATTTTCGGACATGTCAAAACCCGCGTGAACAGTAGCCACCATCAGTCGGTTGACATTCCTGCACCCGGCTTGACTGTCATCGCGCAGGCTCCAGATGGTGTCATTGAAGCAGTACAGAACTTCGACGATTATTTCACCGTTGGCGTGCAGTGGCATCCAGAACGGATGCAATCGACTCCCGGTATGGTCGAACTTTCGAAACATTTCATCCGGATGGCAGCCGAGAGATGAAGTATTCAGAGTTTATTAAGGAATTTTCCGCCAAAAAATACCGACCAGCATATTTGTTTGCCGGCGAGGAGGACTATCTCGCTGAAAATGCAATCGTTGCTCTGGTGAAACGTTTGATGCCACCAGAGGAACGCTTGATGAACTACACTCTGGTTTACGGTGGTGAGGCGGATAATCTTCCTGATGTGCTCTTCACCCCGCCAATTTTTGGTTCGTTCCGCGTTACAGAAGTTCGTCAGGCGCAAAAATTGACCAAAGCGTCATTGAAGGCTGTGGTCAGGTATCTCACTAATCCTCCACGCGATGGTTGCCTGATTCTCTGGGCTGATCCTGAAAAAAAGTCGAAAGGTGGATATAAGCGAAAAAAGGAACCGGACTTTAATTCGGCTGTGAAAAACCTGATCGATGCAATTGAATGTAAAAAATTGACCGACAACGAATTAACGGGTTGGATGAACCGTTACCTTAAGCGTCAGAAAAAGACGATTGACAGCAAAGCGGAAGGGCGTTTAATTTCCATAAATTGGCCATCCATACGCGAGCTGGCATCTGAGCTTGACAGACTGGTGATGATGGTTGGCGATACCGAGCAGATTCGGGCTGTGGATATTGATGAGATGGGCGGCGCGTCGTTTGCAATGGAGCGATGGGCGCTTACCAATGCTGTTGTATCTGGCAATTCCAGCGAGGCTATTCGCGCAGTCCAGAATCTTTATTTACAGAAACTTGAACCGACTCAGATCATCGGCGACCTTTTCCGGATGTTTTATAATCTGTGGGTAATAAATTACTTTCAGAAAAAAGGGATGGATAAGAAAATTTCCAGTGTTTTACATGTGCCTGCCTTTGTAATGCAAACACAGTCGAGGTACGCGCGTCGCTTGAATACTGAGAAGATTCAAAATGGCTTATTGCGTCTGCTGGATGCAGATAAAAACATTAAGCGTGGCGAGAGAATGGGCGGAGTTGAGCTGAACATGTTAATCACGGACTTGCTGAAATACACATCAGGCAAATGAGGGTAAGGCAATGAAAAGATTATTTTATGGTGATAACCTCGATGTGCTGAAGAATAAGATCAAAGACGAAACGATAGACCTGATTTACATTGATCCGCCTTTCAACTCCAAACGCAACTACAACATCTTGTTTGAGTCTCTTGATCTGACCGATGCTAAGGCACAGAAGGAAGCATTTGCGGATACATGGAGCAATGTTTCCTATCTCGATGAGCTGGACGAGCTGATGGAGCTTAACCTCGATCTGCATCGTTTTCTAGAACTGTTGAATCGGCTGGATGTGTCAAAGGGCATAGTGTCTTACCTGACGAAGATGGCGCTCAGGATTCATTTCATGCACCACAAGTTGAAGAAATCCGGCAGTTTCTATCTGCACTGCGACCCGACCATGAGCCATTATCTGAAAATTGTCTGCGATCTGATTTTTGGTGGGAAGAGCTTTAAAAATGAGATTGTCTGGAAAAGAACAAGTGCGCATAACAGTGCTAAGCGTCTGGGATCAATACACGATTTGATATTTTTCTATGTAAAAAATCCAAATCAATATACATGGAACAAGGTTTATCATAAATATGAGGAATCATATATTGATTTGTTTTTTGATCAAGAAGACGAGCAAGGGCGAAAGTATAAACGGACAGACCTGACAGGCGCAGGGATCACGCATGGACCTAGCGGCGAACCGTGGCGAGGAATTGATGTTGCTGCAAAAGGTCGCCATTGGACTACGATACCATACGAACTTGATAAACTGGATAGTCTTGGAAAAATTCATTGGCCCCAAAAGCCCGACGGAATGCCAAGGTTAATTCAGTATATTGATGACATTCCGGGTATTCCATTGCAAGATATATGGAATGATATAAGACCAATTCACAATTTAAGTGACGAGCGACTTGGTTACCCGACCCAGAAACCTGAGGCATTGCTGGAGCGTATAATTGAGGCTTCATCAAATGAAGGCGATGTGGTTGCTGATTTCTTCTGTGGTTGTGGAACAGCGATCTCCGTTGCTGAGAAATTGAATCGCAACTGGATCGGAGTGGACATATCCCATCTGGCAGTGCGGTTGATTTACGACAGAATCCGCAAGCCGCAAGTTGATTCGCCGGAAAAATTCCGCAAATTATCAGCGGAAATTCATATTGACGGCTTCCCGAAGGATGTGGCATCAGCCAGAGATCTAGCTCGTGAGACAGATAAAAGCAGGCTCCAGTTTCAGGAGTGGGTTGTAGAAATTATGCTCGGTGGTGTGTCAAACCCGAAGAAGACAGCCGATGGTGGCTATGATGGCTATATCACCTTTTATCGCTCTGAAAAAGAAAAAGATGTGGCGTTGATCGAGGTGAAGAGCGGGAACGTGAATGTTAAAAATATCCGTGAGTTTGTCGATGTTGTTCAGCATGAGAAAGCTCAGATGGGTGTTTTCGCGTGTTTCGAAGATCAGATAACTAAGCCCATGTTGAAATATGCCAAAGAGGCGGGATATTACCATAAAGAGATATTCGGTCAGAAGTTTGACTGTGTGCAGATTGTGTCGATTGAGCAGTTGTTATCTGGCGAATCTTTTCATCATCCTGGCTTTCTGAACACGACATTCAAGAGTGCAATCAAGAATGTGCCGCGCAAAGTGAATGGATCGCTGAAACTTTTTGAAAACGAGTAAAATGGCTGACATCAATCAGGAACGGCAGACCGACGAAGAACTCATCCGGCTGTTTCAGGGTGGCGACGAACGAGCTTATGAGCAGATTGTTGAGCGATACTCGCGCCCATTGTGCAGCTTCATTTATCGTATTATAAATGACTGGACATTGTCGCAGGATGTTCTTCAGGAGACGTTCGTTCGTTTGTACCTGAATAAGGACAGCTACCGCGAAATAGCGCGCTTCTCGACCTGGATATATACGATTGCTGGCAACCTCGCCAAAACCGAGCTACGCCGTCAGAAGGTTCGTCGCTGGACTTCGTTGAGTTCACGTGATGACGGTCAGCGACCGATAGAGATTGCCGACAGCGGGGAATCTCCCGCCGAGACTGCTCAGCGTTCGAGTGTGCGTGAGAGGATTGATGCTGAAATTCAGAAACTTCCTTCGGTTTTTAAAAAAGTCATCATTTTACGAGATGTTCAGGAACTTTCATACGAAGAGATCAGTAACATATTAAAAGTCCCACTAGGCACGGTTAAATCCCGGGTCAACAGAGGACGAGCACGATTGCAGGAACAGTTAAAAGATCTTCGTAAAATTTAAACGATACAAAAAGCCAATGATTAGTTGCGAAACCTTTGAAGATCGCTACACCGCATGGAAAAATGGCAGTTTAAGCCGCTCTGAAGCCGAGACAATGGAAAAACATTCAGGAGAATGTTCACATTGTGCTGATTTTAACGGTGAGATTGCCGACCTCCGAGCGATGCTGAGTGATCTACCAGCCTACGAACCGGCGCCAGACTTCCAGTTTAAGTTGCGCCAGCGGATTCGTGAGGCTACCGATGCCACTGGAACTAAGCGCAGAGCGTCATTGGTTCCACGTTGGGCCGCCTGGGGAGCGGGACTGGCGACAGGCCTTGCTATTGGGGTGGCAGTGTTGTTGCCAACACAATCGCTGAATAATTCCGATTCTCAGTATGCCATGGAAGTCAACCATGACAGAATGCAGGCTGTGAACGGAGTGCCGGTAGCTGCGCTTGAAGACTCCATCAGCGACACCTTCCACACCCAAGACACTTACTTTGATTTGGATCGCCATTCGCAAACGGTCTCCGGCGGTGGAAATTGATACGTTTGTCATTTTGAGATTAAAACCGCCCAGATGGGCGGTTTTTTATTGCAATTTAGAACGTAAAACATTAACTTTGAAGATTGAAGAAAATTCGATAATTCAACCTGAAGGATAGAACAATGGCTAAGACTAAGACCTTTGCCGAGAAAATGCTCAAGAAGCTGAAACCAAAAGACGATATATTTTCGTTTAAGGTTATTCGCCCGAAAGTCACCGAAAAGGGCTCGATTCGTTACGAAGAAAAAATGGTTTGCGTAACAAAAGGTGATGACGAGAACAAAGTGCTCGGTCTGTAATTCTTTTATGGCAGATTCTGAGCGAAAAATTCTTGCCGCTACCAACAACCCCGATAAACTCCGCGAGATTCGTCAGATTCTCGACGGAAGCGGGTGGACTGTGCTTTCACTGAAAGACATTCCACCCTACCCGGAACCTCCGGAAGATGGCGACACACTGGTGGAGAATGCCCTTGAAAAAGCGAGGGAAGGCTTCCAACATTCTGGAATACTGACACTTGCCGACGACACTGGCCTCGAAGTTGATGCGCTTGATGGTCGTCCTGGCGTGTTTTCTGCTCGCTATGCTGGCGAAAATGCCACCTACGAAGACAATGTCTTGCTCTTGCTTAAGGAGCTTGATAGCCTTCCCGCCCCTAAACGAACGGCGAGTTTCCGCACAGTGATGGCTCTTGTCGGCGAGGACACCGAGCTTTGGTGGGAGGGGAGTTGCAAAGGAAGCATAACGGATCAGCAGATCGGAGCCGATGGATTCGGCTATGACCCCGTGTTCTGGTCACCCGAACTGGGGAAAACCTTTGCGGAAGCTTCACCAAAAGAAAAAAATAGTGTGAGCCACAGGGGGCGAGCACTCCAACAACTGGATGAAAAACTGCGTACCCTCATTTAAAGCTCCATAGTTCACACACCTCAAGTTACTTTAAGCATTGGAAAAATGAGTAAGATATATTTCGATCACAGTGCAACAACCCCGGTAGATAAGCGCGTTGCGGATATTATGTGCGACCACTTGCTCAACGGTTGGGGCAATCCTTCCAGCGTTCACGCGGTCGGCAGGCAAGCGAAAGAATCTATGGATACCGCGCACGCACAGGTTGCAAATGTAATCAACTGCCATCCCGAAGAGATTTTTTTCACAAGCGGTGGTACAGAAGCTGACAATCTGGCGATCATCGGCTATGCGTTAATGCATCGAGATCGCAAAGGGCATATCATCACCAGCAATATTGAACACCCAGCGATTGAGAACGCGGTTGAATATCTCGAAAAGCTGGGGTTTGAAGCGACCCGCGTGGCGGCGGATCAATACGGCATGATTCACCCTGCTGACATTTCGGCTGCCTTGCGTCCCGACACTTTCCTCGTTTCTATCATGCACGTCAACAATGAAGTGGGCACAATCAACAACATCGGCGCGATTGGTAGGCTTCTTCGTGAGAAGGGGATTGCTTTTCATACAGATGCTGTTCAGTCTTTCGGAAAAGTGCCGGTTGATGTGGAAGAGATGTGCATTGATATGCTGTCGCTCTCTGGGCATAAAATTTATGGACCGAAGGGCGTTGGCGCATTGTACGTCCGAAAAGGGCTGGAGATTGAGCCACGGGTTTTCGGTGGCCATCAGGAAATGGGTGTGCGTGCTGGCACCGAGAACATGCCCGGCATCGTTGGCTTAGGCAAAGCCGCAGAAATTTGTAAAGGCGAGATGGCGCATGAGGCTGAGTATCTAACCAAATTGCGCGATAGGCTTCACGCTCGCATCGCTGGTGAAGTTGATAATATCGTTTTGAATGGTCACACTATTCACCGTCTTCCCGGCAACCTGAACCTGACATTCCATGGCGTTGAAGGCGAAGCGTTGTTGATGACGCTTGATGTGAACGGCATATCCGTTTCTTCTGGCTCTGCCTGCTCGTCGGGAAGCACTCTGCCGTCGAGGGTATTGCTGAATATCGGTTTGACCCCTCAGGAGGCGCATTCATCGCTGAGGATGACGCTGGGGCGCGAGAACACGCCCGAAGACATAGATTTCGCTGCCGGGATTATCATTGACTCAGTGAAAAATCTCAGAGACATGGCGGGAGTAGCCTGACGGCTCGCTAAATAATTTGCATTTTGAGCCCGGCCGAATCTCGACCGGGTTTCTTTTAGTTAGGAAATATCTTTTGGCTTCGTCTGCATTTAACATTAATTCTGAACGCAAATATTCTGTCGCTGTTGGGATGAGCGGCGGCGTTGATTCGTCGGTCGCCGCGGCGAAGCTTGTTGAAGCGGGACATTGTGTTTTTGGTTTCACATTGCGGCTGTTCGACCATGATCCTGCCGTTGATGTCAGCGTTTTTCCTGATCCCGTCAAGGATGCGGCGGCAGTGTGCGCTGAGCTGGGGATTCCTCATCATGTTGTAGATTTGCGCGCCGAATTTCATCACGAAATTATGGACTATTTCGAGCGCGAATATATGGCAGGCAGAACGCCCAATCCATGTGTGCATTGCAATTCGAGGATTAAGTGGGCTAAACTGTGGAATAAAGCGCAAGCGTATGGAATTGAACGCATTTCGACGGGGCATTACGCCCGGATTGACTTGAACACGCGAGGCGATGTCTGTTTACGCCGTGGGGCAGATCAACTGAAAGATCAATCTTATTTCCTTTGGGAACTGCCAAGGAAATTACTGGCGTTGACCTTCTTCCCCTTGGGCGACATGACGAAAACAGAAGTGCGCGAGTATGCCAGCGCGAAAAATCTTCCAGTAGCGGAGCGGTCTGAGAGTCAGGAAGTGTGTTTCATTCCGAACAACGACTATCGGGCTTGGTTGTTGAATCGCAGGCCTGATTTGGCGAATGGCGAGCTGAAAGGCGAGATGGTAAATCAGGCTGGCGATGTTATCGGCAGGCACGAGGGTTTTCCCTTCTTCACAATTGGGCAGCGCAAAGGTTTGGGACTTGGCGGTGGTAAGAAATACTATGTGACCAACATCGACCCCAAAACCCGAAGAGTGCAACTTGGTGAAGAAACTCAGCTTGTTCAGAATGAGCTGACAATTCACTCGATCAATCGCCTGCAGGATCGACCCTATGATGGGAGCAACGAGTACGAAGTGAAGATTCGCTACCGTGACCCAGGATTTCCCGCGGTGGTAGAGCGACGATCGGACGACACGCTGACCATTTGTTCGACCCATCCGATTCGCTCGGTTACGCCGGGGCAATCCGCTGTGATTTACGATGGTGATACTGTCGTCGCTGGTGGAATAATCAGATAGCACCAAGTATTGTTGTTCCAGCGAAAGTTGGAGCTGTAGCC
>CAZAGU010000039.1:0-23339 GCA_964484805.1 uncultured bacterium | reverse complement strand
CAAATTGTCTTCTAACACTTGCAAATAGGTCTCTTTATAATTTACGCCCGCACCATTGGTAAATGAGTCCCCCAATCCAACTAATCGTATTGTGCTCGCCTTTTTATCAGAATATTCTCTGTCTGCCCGTAAGCCGAGAGAATTGGTGATTATATTTATTTTGCTGCCATCAGGCCCAATATATGAAGACTCGATGTTGGGCAGAACCACACGTTCTAATTCAGGATCAATTCTGTGAGGATTGTCCCCTATCCAACCATGAATTTGCGGCGCAAATAATCGTGTGCAAATTTCACAGATAAGAAAAAACACTATCGGCGACAGTATCAATAAACTGATCTTAAAAAGAAAATCTAGTTTTCTTGATATTTTAGGCTTACCATTTTCCATCACACATTTCCTATGGTTAACAAGAAAAGAACACTTTGAGTGAAATCGTTTCTGATTGAATCCAAATTCACTTGGCGCTCGTTAAAGAAAATAGACATGCTCTTGCAGGCGCGTTCTTGTAAAATAACCTACAGAACCCAATTGACTTAAATAATCACACGGGACACAGACAAATCCGTGTCCCGTGCGAGAATTTAGATGAACAATATCACTAACGGAGCAGAAGCACTTTCTGCTGATCCGCTTTACCGTTGCCGGCAAGCCGGATAATGTACAGCCCGGAAGTCAAGGCATCCGCGTTGTAAGTGATCTCATGCTGGCCAATGCTGAAATTCCGATCAGCGATGATCTGAACTAATCTGCCGTTCAAATCCCAAAGGCTGATGGAAATCCGTTCGGCTTCAGGAAGCGCGAAGGAGATGTGCGTTGTTGAGTTGAACGGATTAGGATAAACGCCATTCAATCCAAATGCTGTCGGCAGTTCAGCGGTCTCGTCGCCTGTTGACAGATATGGATCGGGCGTTTCGGTGGAAATCCGTAATGCGCGACCGCCGGTAAGTGGCGTAATCGCATCATCATACTGACCAGCAAATGTTACCTGCAAACCACGGTAGTGATTCCAGTCTTCCATACCGATTGAGGCATAGTTGCCTTCGTTAAAGTCAACTAGAGCGAAGTCAAGGTACTGGAAGTCAATGATTCCGTCACCTGTTGTTGTGGGATGCACGGCAGGATCATAGAGAATCACTTCAAAGGTTTCAGTGTGATCCGCGTCGCTAGTTCTGGCGACTACACGGCTCCATTGGATAATGAAGCGTCCTTCGTTTTCGTCGTAACGGGTGTAAATATTCAACGGATCACGCGCGCCACCATTGAGTTCTCCAACCAGGTCTTCCCAGAAGGGAGCAACCAGAGTGTGCGGCCCCAGCAGACTAGGCAGATTCCAATTGCGGAAGTTAAACATCCACGTGTTGATGAAACTGATCCAGCCGTTTGAACAGATGGTGAGATCGTTGAAATCTCGTCCATAATATGTGAAAGTGAATGGCAAATTCATTGTATGGACTGAATCATCTGGCAGAGAATCATAAACAGCGCCATGACCGCCAAATTCAGGATCGAGTTCGATCCAGTTGTATGTTGGTCGGAAGTCCGCGAAGCGGTCATCGTCAGACTCTTCGTAAATGTAGTAGCCGTAAGCATCGGGGCCCAGGGGATCCGCTGGTGTAACCGTGCCGAACTTGATGGTAAATGTCTCAACGCCAGCGGGGCGGTCTTGGCTGTCAAGGTATGACATCCTAAGTGAAATCCGCCTGCCGTTGATGATCTCATCACCAAAATGGATGGTGAAGGCATCATCAGCATTTGTGCCCCTGGCACCCGGTTCAAGAGCCGGGAAAGTACCTTCTGCATCGGGGAAGCTCACTGCATTGTCAAAGCTGTATAGTTCCGCACGAAGCTCCTCGCTGGCGAGATTGCCCCAGTTCGCCATTGTGAGGACGAGTTCAACATCAGCGCCGGCTTCAGGAACTGAAGTAAAGTCATGCCTGATGTACTGAAGGTTGTGGTTGACCATCGGCAATCTGAACTGGGCTGTGTAGGTGTTGCCCTGGTCGTCGTTGATCGTCAGATAGAACGGTAATTGACTGTAGGGCCAAACCTGCGGCGTGATCGTTACGGTGAAAGCCGATTGACCTTCAGCGTTCTGACCGGAGGCTATGTCGCCAAAGGTAACTTCGCCAGCGTCAATGTTGACCGATGGAATTTCGGTAACTAATGAGGTAGTGATACCTGTGGCATCGTTTTCGCCGAAGTTATGTAGCGTTACAGTAAAATCAACCAGACTGCCAGAGACCATCCTGTCATCGCCAAACTCGTTTGAGACTGCGATATTCGCAATACCGATCATATCCGCAGCCTGTGCAACCGCGATTGTGTCCTGCACGGGAGCACACTGAAGAGATGAGACTGTGAAGGAGACTTCGCCAGCTTCCGTAATATCCACGGGAACATTGGCGATACCATCAAGGTCTGTTAGCAGGCTGATCGTGTTGTCGCCAGCTTTTACATGGACAATCGCTTTGAAAATAGGATTGTTGCCACTGGTAACGCGGAAGGGCAGGTGCGATGTGCCGATGGCAATTTCTTCAGGGAAGTCAACCGATAGAGCGGTTGGGGGATCGAAGAACAATTGAACTTCGGGATCACCGAGAATATTGTACACGCTGAAGTAAAACTCAACGTAATTATTCTGCGGGGCGTTCATCACACGCTGGTGAGGGAATCCACGCCAGACTTCCATCTTTGCGCCCAAAGTAACAGCGCCAAGTGTGCGGATGTTCAAGTCCATCAGGCTAGAATAATATCCTGCCAGCATTGGATTGTTGTATCTGGTGCTGGTGTGGAGATCGGAGGGGCCATAAAACGCCAAGGCACCGGCTGGACGACGACGACTGCCCTGATAGGCTGCATATTCGCCGAAGCAGGGATTCTGGTTGTCGTTGCCGAAGTCACCAGTGTTGCAGACGAAGAATGTGAAGACCGGAAGAAGTGGACCATTGTCGAGTTGTTCAAGGTCTGCTTTGTAAAATTCAGGATAATGTGTGCCACGAGCGTCAGCCCATCCCCGATAGGATACGACGTTCACCTGGCGATTAATTGACTCAATGATCGGGCCTGAAGAGCGAGGATCACCCTGCCTGCCGCGATAGTAGAAAGTTTCCACATCCCAGCCACGATCCGTCAGACGCTCGGCAAGCCATTGTGATGTTTCGACCGGGCTTAGCACCAGTCTGTTGCCATCGCCAAAATTGCCGGCGAAAATAGTGGCACTATGAAATGCCTGAATGTAATCATCATAGCCAACATCGCCAGGAAGTTTCATGTAGGTTTGTTTTTCGTAGTCTAATGTTCTTTGGAAAACATTCCTGACCACTGATGTTGTCGGTGAATCTGTGGAAATCCTGCCAATGAAGGCTTCTGGGAAGTAGTCCTCACCACGAAGTAAAACGTAAGGAAGGTCTGTTACGTCGTATTCGCGTTGGTCATTGGGATTTTCAATTCTGAAAGCAGGCATCTGAATGCCGGGCATGTTAATGTCACCAACCAACAGAATGAATTCCGGTGGACGCGCCCAATTATCGTAGGCATCCTTAATGTGAGTTCTGAGATCTTCCGCGGAAAGCCCATGATAATAGAAGGGATCAATTACGACATTAAAACCCTTGCAGCGTTTCCATTCGGCAAACTCTTCGCAGTATGGTGCGAGCAATGTGTCTGTGATGATAAGATAGGAACCGCGCGTGAGGATGCCACCGCCCTGCATGGTGTTGGGCATTTGATCTGGGTTGAGCATTACAGCCTGAAAGTATTCGTCGAAAGCCAGAGAATAGTAGCGCTCCGGGTCGGGAATATTGCCAACAGGGCTGTCGTCAGGCACAAACCGGAAGTTTACCGTCATCCGATCAGCGGCGACGATCTGGTGGTTTCCGTTGTCGTAATAGGCTGGGTGAATTGCGACTGGGGCAATTCTCATCCATCTCATCCAGCCGACATCGCCGACATCAATCGCGGCTTTTGTTTCGACGCGCCGCACATCGCGAACCATTTCGTCGCGGGGCAGAACACGTTCTGCATTATAGCGAGTTTCCTCGCGTCTTATAACCTCAGCTTCGACTTTATATCCTACCGGAACAGCAATCATTCGGGTGAAAGCCGGCAAGATGGGTCCATCGCTCTCAAAGTTGGCAGTACCGCCGGGCATGTTATACCAGAGTCGGGTCGATTCTCCGTTGTCAATGGTCTGGAGATCGCCGCGGTTGAAATTGAATTCAACAGTAATGCCTGCTGGCGATTCGCTGATGGTTTGAGCAATCATTGCCGATGCGTCTTGTGCAGGAAGGGCAGTGCCAAAGGCGTTCGTTCCTGCTAAAAGGATCAGCGTGACAAGCAGCCAGTTTTTCATGATCCAAGCTCCATTTCTCGTGTTCGTGGTTGATGTTTGGGCTCATTAAACCATCGCTAATAATCCAATTACTCGGATATTTAGCGCGGTCAGATGTCAGCTCTTAAATTCAACCGAATGTATGTGAATTAAATCTTGCTACATTAATGCTAAAGCTTTTAAATATAGAACTACATTTAAAGTTACACAACCTATCAAATAATGTCAAGTTAAACTTTGTAAATGCCGTTTTGACACATTGACGGAAATGACATGCCATAATGGCATTGTTACATGCGCAGCACTGTCTTATTGGCAGACTTCCAAATGAGACATTACATAACATATTGTTATGTAATGTTATACGAAATTGGCACATTGCTTGCTATCTATATAGGCAGAAATCAATTCAATTTTGCAGAAAAGTTTCAAATTTATTTTCAGGAGGCAGTAAGATGAGAGTCGTAAATTGGCAACCTTTCCAGGACCGCATGAACGGACTGACGACCATGCAACATCAAATGAGCCACATGCTTGAAGACGTGTTTGGCGATAGAAACGAGGAATCTACGCCGGACATTGATTGGACACCACGCATGGACATTGTCGAAATAGACGGCAAGCTGGAAATTCAGGTCGAACTTGCTGGTATCGCCAAAGACAACGTCAAAGCTGAAATCGAAGACAACATCTTGACAATTTCAGGTGAAAAATGGTTTGATGAGGAATCGCAGAACCGCAGGCAACACTTGAACGAGCGGAAGTATGGGAAATTCCGTCGTGCTTTTCAGATTCCAGAGCAGTTTAACCGTGAGAAAATCGCGGCGAATTTCGATCAGGGCGTGCTGACACTGACATTGGATCGGATTGAGAAGGAGAAGCCGCGCCTGATTTCCATCGAATCGGAATAAACGATAAAGATCAGAGGATGACGTGGGCTCGCAACTGGCTGGAATTGTTTGACAACATTACAGCGGTAAAACTCCGCAGTCAGCTCAAATAGGACTTGGATCCGTCCCAATCATCCCAAGATTTTCAACATTAGGAAATAGCTTCGCCCGCATGGATTGACACATAAAATTAATCCCCACTCAATTTCTGGTTGAGTGGGGATTTTAATAAATATGTCAACTACATCACAACAAGATCAATCATCTTGCCTTGGGTTTTCAATGCCTGAATCTGGATTTCCACAAATGACTTATGAAGCAACTCCATCTTAAGGAAACGGGCAAACATCTCCTGCCCCTCGGCATCAAGCTCATCAACCAACCGTTGGTAGTGTTCCGCTACTTCGTTCTCTAACTCCCAAGCTCGTTCGAAAGCATCAAGCTCATCGGTGGAATCCGCATTCTTTAAGTTTACACCCTTAAGCTTTTTCCAACCCTCCTCAATCCACTGCTGATCTGGCAGAATTGTCGTCAATTTGATAAACTCAATCTTGCCTTCTGCACGCCACAGCTTAAGTTGTGCCATTAAATAGTCAACATGTTGCTGTTCTTCGATTGCCAATCGTGCGAAAATTCGATTTGCGACAGGATCAAGTGTGTGCTCTGCAGCTCGCGCGTAGTGATCACGAACACGATGTTCATAATCCAGCGCGCTGATAAGTGCTTCTTCTAAAGTCATATTTTGCTCCTTTGTTTGCTCTTTTTATTGACCCACATCTCTAATGTCAATGTACACTACCAGTCAAAAAGAAGATCAAAGTAATTACGATGAAAACTGGAATCAAGATCGCGATAGACCAAAGCATGTAGCCAAAAAAGCTTGGCATCTTGATATGGGCAGATTCCGCTATTGATCGTGTCATGAAGTTTGGCGCATTACCGATGTAGGTAAATGCCCCAAAAAACACCGCGCCAACAGAGATTGCAACCAAATCAACAATGAAAGGCGATGCTTGCCCTGCTATCAGTATAGCGCTTGCTTCGGCTTCAGACAAACCTAATCGTCCAAGCGCAAGGTTGAAAAATGTCAAATATGTAGGGGCATTGTCAAGGAAACTGGAAAGAATTCCTGTGATCCAGAAATAATGTGCCGGAGATTTAACATGATCAATTATCATTCCCAGAGCGCCATCACTGCCTGCGCGAAGCATAGACAGCATGGGAATAATCGTGGCGAAGATGCCTGCGAACAGATAGGCAACTTCAAGTATCGGAAACCAACTGAATTCGTTGTCTTTGCGAGTGAACTTCGCCGTCGTCAACAGTGACAGGATTCCCATGAAGATGATTCCGACATCGCGTGTGAGATTCTGATATTCAAGGTGCACACCATAGACCATCACATGTCCGGGCTTCCAGGTTCCTGAGAGCAAGACGAAAAATAGTATCCCGCCAAGGAAGAGGAAGTTATGTGAGCCTTCTAATCTGAGTGGAATCTTCTCGTGCTTGGGGGCAACAGGTTTTTCTTTGTTGTAAACAATCGTGTCAAAGACAAAGAATATTGCCAGCAGAATAACCGTAGCAACAACAAAATGAGGCATCAGATGAGTCAATGTCCAGAAGAAGGGCACACCGTGAAGAAATCCGAGGAATAGCGGTGGATCACCCAACGGTGTCAAGGAACCGCCAATGTTCGCTACGAGAAAGATGAAGAAAATGACAATGTGCATCTTTTTCTCACGGTGAGCATTCGCTCGCAGAATCGGTCGGATCATTAACATCGCCGCGCCGGTCGTTCCCATCCACGATGCCAGAAGCGTTCCGATGGTCAGCAAAACCAGATTGACAATGGGTTTGCCTACCAGATTACCCCTCAGCAGAATGCCTCCAGAGACTGTAAATAGCCCCCAGAGCAACACAATGAACGGGATGTAGTCAATCAGATAGATGTGAATAATCTCGTAAATGGCAAGGCTCTGATAGGCATAAAGGAAGGGAATAATGAATGACAATGCCCAGAAAAGCGAAACCTTCGCATAATGATGATGCCAGAAGTGAGGAGCCATCAGTGGGAAGAGCGCTATCGAGAGCAACATGCCGACGAATGGCAAGCAAGACCAGATTGGTAACTCCCTCGCCATGTCGTTCTGCATGGCGTGGAAATTATACCCTGAGTTGGCTTGAGCCCCTGTTGCTTCATGCCCTTGTACGGTTGAAGTCTGCGTGTGTTCCGCATTTCCATCGGACGCGAAAACGGGGGCAACAAACAACAACGTCGTCAGAATCAAGGCGAGTAATACCTTACCATGAATTTGACGACGCAATTTGCCATTATGTGAGTAATTTCTCATCTAAGGTATCTTTGTTTGATTCATTAATGAATACAGACCCGTTGAGTTACATTGCACCCAGATGGCTCTCATTCAATGAAGCAGACGCAGTGGGCTGAGTTGTAAGCGCTGGGAAAATGGCTGTTGCGCCCTTGTCAATGCTCCTCATGAGTGGACCCGGATACACTCCAAAGATCAAGATACCTAATGTACAAATTATCACTACAAAATTCAGCATTGGAGCATGTGAAAATTCACGCAAGGTTGAATTTTCGTTCGTTTTCATGAACATGAAAACGATAATACGGGTATAGTAAAATACTGAAATCAACGACGCGAGTACTGCAATAACAACCAGCGTCACCAGCCCAGCGCTCACAGCGGCAGAAAACACATACAATTTGCCCATGAACCCCGCTGTGACAGGGAATCCCGCCAGCGAGATCATGAATAATCCCATCATTAAAGCGAGTGCCGGTCGTTCAGATGCTAGACCTTTGAAGTTATCAATGGCGTACTCTCCGTTCTTGACAGCCCGGTTCACCATAATGGCAACGGAAAACGCTCCGATGTTCATCAGATAATAGGCGACAAGGTAGAACATTAAGCCAGCGGCGGCATCTTCGCGAACGGCATGTGTTCCCGCGGCGAGCACTGCTAACAGTAAGTAACCTGCATGGGAAATGCTTGAGTATGCCAACATCCGCTTGATGTTGGTCTGAGCCAGCGCGCTGAGGTTGCCAACGATCATCGTCGCGGCGGCAACTGCCCAGAGAATCGGCATCCAGGCGGCGGACATATCTATGAATCCCCAGCCAAACAGCCGAATGAAGGCGACCAGCGCGGCGGCTTTTGGACCAGCGGACATGAAGGCAGTTACAGGTGTAGGCGAGCCTTGATAGACATCTGGAGACCAGAAATGGAACGGAACAGCAGCGACCTTGAACAACAAGCCAATCATTATCAAGCCAATGCCAGCATAGAGATGAACTGGTGCGGGATTGCTTGTGTTAAAGGCTTTAATCGCTTCGTAAATTTCGACATAGTTAAATTTGCCACCAGTCGCGCCGAAGGTCAAGGCGATTCCAAACAGCAAGAATCCGGTCGAAAAAGCGCCAAGCAGGAAATACTTAAGCGCCGCCTCGTTGGATTGTTTGCGTTCGGAGAGCATTCCGGCGAGCACATACAGCGTGATAGACATTGTCTCGATGCCGAGGAATAATGTCAGAAGATTGCCGGCGGAGGCGAGGAACATCATGCCCACGGTGGCGATCATCAGCAGGCTGTAGTATTCGCCACTGCGAATGTTCAGCGATTTCATGTATGAGCCGCTCATAAACACAACAAACAGTGTAATGGCGGCGAGCAGGACTTTAATGTACTGCGTGAATAGGTCGCTGGCGACCATACCGTTGAAAGCGCCTGCCACAGGCGGATCAACGATGATTGCAATCGCAAGGACTCCAAGCAGCCCGATAATGCTGATGGTTTGCAGAACCTGATCTTTACGAGTGATGGTCACTTCGATCAGGATTAACACCAGCGCCAGAATCATGGTTGCGATTTCTGGAGCGATTGCGATGAGATCAGTCGGTGTAAAGTACATTGGTTTCTGTATGTTAAACTTTGTTTGTTACGGGTTTAAGGTGAAACGGGTTTCAGAAATTACCAGCAAATTAAATCTTGACCAAAGCATCATGCTAATCCTGAAAAACCAAACTTCTCTGTATATTCTCTTGTTTTTCATATTGGTATTGCAAAGGTGTGAAATTCATGATCAGAATTTCGATTATCTCGTTTCGGTTCTTTTCAAAACCGCCAACGTGATAAAAATGCTTCCTCTGAACAATCTGAAAATCCTTCCAAAGCTTTTCGACCATATCGTTTTCGCGAAATTGAGTCTTCAGCCAGGTGGAGATCATGAAAAATGCTTTGGTGTTCATGAGAAGCCGATTCAGCTTTAACTCGTCATCTTCATCCCACGAATCAAAATAATCAACATGTCGCCCCAAATAGGGCGGGTCGCAATATATAAAATCTAACTCAGTTGCCTCAGAAATGGTCTCAGAAAAATGCTGGCATTTAAAATTCCAGTCATTATTGTCGAGGAACATTTCTACAGTTTTGACCTGATTGACAATTTTTGTAATATAGGACTTGCTGAAACGATTGGGTTTCTTACAAAAAGGCACGTTAAAAAAGCCTTTTGAATTGAACCTCATTATCCCGTTAAAGCATGACCTCGATAAAAACAAAAAATCCAAGGGTGAAAACAGGTCGTTAAATCTCTCCCTGACCGTGTAATAATGCTCGCCAGTCCCATGTGATAATTTCTCGCCTTCCTCAGTCAGGAAGTTTCTGATTTCAGCGCTTGTTATTTTCTTTTCCTTTAGGGAATTATAAAAATTCACAATATGAGGGTTTACATCGCAAAATAACGCTCGCTCCGGCTGGACATTGAACCCAACCACTCCAGACCCCATAAACGGCTCATACCAAATGGATTCTGAAGACGAAAATTCCACATTTGCCTTAATCAGGGGAACGATCTTTGTCTTGATACCCTGACACTTAATTGGTGGCACGTAAATTTTGCGACTTTTAATCATCTTGATGATTCTTTACCGTTTTTACTGAATTAATCTGACTGACATCCATTCCTCTGTGTTGCAAAAATTCTTCAAGCTTGGTTAACTTCTTAAATTCTCCACCGGGCTTTCGGATGCTCAGTTTTCCATAATTTACCCAGTATTCGTCAAAGACTTCCTCGCCCAAGTTCTTAAAGATTCCATTTCCCACTCGAAGGTCGCCAATATGTTTAATACTTCCAATGTTAGCTGTGTTGCCACTTCCCGAAGAATCGCTGGCAATTCTCCATTTCTCACAAACAAAAAAAGTAATATCCTGAATTACCGAAACAATAGAACTAAGATTTTCTACGCTTGTTGTTTCGGTATCTTCGATTGATTTTTCTGCACGTTTGTAAATTATCCCTAAACAAAAATGACCTGAGTATTGAGAATAAGGAAACTGGATATTCTTGGTCGAACTCCGGTCTTCAAAGTACTTTCCATGTGAGCCCAAAGTAAATCCATTACAAAATCTCGGATTCTTTGGGTTTACATAAGTTGTCTTGATGTCCAATGCAAACTTCACACTCTCGTCATCTCGTTTGACCAAGGAAATGTCAGGATAATAATTTTGAGCTTTAGGCAACACAATTACATAACCATTATCCTCAGCAAATTTCAGAATTTTAGGAAAAAGATGTATTTCCAGAATTTTGGAGATCACCTTAGTATCAGCGGAAATTGTGTAAACATTCTTGAACGCATCAATGAAACCCTTTATCGTCCATTGACCGTCAGGTGTTTGCGTGTAATCCGCTAAGGTGTCTGAAAATTCCTTCAGCGCCTGCTTTAATCTTGTTTTTTCACCCATTATTAAAATATCGCATAGATGAACGGCGCGATTGCCGATCCCTCCGAGAGCACAATCAAAAGGCTTAACAACAGGATGAACAAGACTATTGGTGTCAACCACCATTTTTTACGGGCTTTCAGAAAACCCCAAATTAATCCAATTTTTGAATCTGACATTGTATTTATCTCCTGATTTCGATTTAATAAGGTTTTTCTGGCCGTGTGGCAGGCCCATCAACTTCAACGGCTTCCCAGAAACTTGGACGCGAAGATTTCCAGCGTTTGTTCAGCAAATCCTTGCCCAACAACCGCATCAAAACACCGGTAGGCGTAATCACAATGTAAAAGGTCAGCGTTAAAATAACATAAGTCATCACCACCGACAACACTTTCGCCAAAGCCATCCATGCAATCTCAATCGGAGCCAGTATCTTCGGGAAAACCACGCCAGACACAAGGAAAAATGCGGCGATTCCAAACATCCAGTATGCGCCTTCGATTCGCCCGCGCCAGATCATCAATCCGCCGATCAACGCTAGCGGAACAAACATCACCAGTCCGAACTTTCTCAGTTCGCGATTCGATTTTATCATTTTAACCCCCATTTAATCCAGCTCATATTGTGAACGCCAGTCTTCATCGTTCTTCAATGGCTCCTGCTCTTCTTTCAAGAGAATGAAATCCTCCAACACAAGCACTTCCATTTCCGTTCGCATGAAGCAAAGGTACGCATCTTTCGGTGAACATACAATCGGCTCACCGCGTACATTAAATGAGGTGTTAATTACAATTCCATACCCGCTGAGTTTTTTGAACTCACTGATAATTTCATGGTAACGGGCATTGTCAAGTTTATCCACCGTCTGCACCCTCGCGGAAAAGTCCACGTGGGTAATGGCTGGCACATCGCTTCGCGGAACGTTCAACTTGGCGATTCCGAACAGTTTCTCCTGCTCGGCGGTCATCTTTACCCGGCGTTCCTCGCGAACTGGCGCCACCAGCAACATATACGGCGATGGGCGATCAAGCTCGAATATCTCAGACACGTCTTCCACAAGGCATGATGGCGCGAACGGGCGGAATGACTCGCGATATTTAATCTTGAGGTTCATGACAGACTGCATCGACGTGCTTCGAGCGTCGCCGATAATGCTGCGCCCACCCAATGCTCTTGGACCAAACTCCATCCTGCCGTTAAATAATCCGACCACTTTCTGATCGTTTATATACGCCGCTATTTTCGCCGGCGCTTCAGCAGATGAAAGCTTGTGGTATTTATAGCCTCGTTTGTCGAGCCACTTTTCGATGCTATCGTTTGAATAGCTGGGGCCTAAGTATGAGCCCTTCTGAACATCACGCTTCCCGGTAGCCTTACGTGGATTATCGAGATGATGAAACCACGTGAACAACGCTGCACCTAGCGCGCCGCCAGCATCACCCGCGGCGGGCTGAATCCAGATGTCATCGAATATCCCCGCCCGGAGAATCTTGCCATTGCCGACGCAATTTAATGCTGTTCCACCCGCCAGACAAAGGTATTTCTCGCCCGTTTCCTTGCGGACATGTTTCGCCATGCGGAGCATTATCAGCTCTGTAACATCCTGAACTGACCGCGCCAGATCCATCTCTTTCTGTGTCAGCTCAGATTCCGGCTTGCGCGGCGGAGCGCCGAACAGATCGTGGAACGCGCGGGATGTCATGGTCAAGCCCTGGCAATAGTTGAAGTATTTCATATTCAACCGGAACGAGCCATCATCGCGCAGATCGACCAGATTGTCGAGTATAGTCTGCACATATTTCGGCTCGCCGTAGGGCGCGAGTCCCATGACTTTGTACTCGCCTGAATTTACACGAAAGCCCGTGTAATATGTGAACGCTGTATATAACAGCCCGAGGCTGTGTGGGAAGCGCAGTTCAAACTGCAAGTCAATTTTGTTATCATGCCCCACTCCCCACGATGCCGTCGCCCACTCTCCAACGCCATCCATAGTCATGATGGCAGCCCGTTGGAATGGAGATGGCAGAAAAGCTGAAGCCGCATGAGACTGATGATGCTCAGGATATAATACTCGCCCTGTGAATCCTGTTTCCTTTTTAATAAGGTCATCCATCCAGAGCTTTTTCTTCAGCCAGAGTGGCATCGCCATGAAGAACGATCCTATTCCCGCTGGAGCGAACGCCAGATAGGTCTCCAGCAATCGCTCAAACTTGATCCACGGCTTGTCATAGAAGACAACGTGGTCAACCTGATCGGCAGAGATGCCGGCTTCATTCAAGCAATACGCCACCGCGTTGGCAGGAAAGCGGTGGTCATGTTTTTTTCTAGTAAAGCGTTCTTCCTGAGCCGCGGCTACGATGTCGCCATCGACGACCAATGCCGCTGCTGAATCATGGTAGAACGCTGAAATGCCAAGTATGTATGTGCGTTTATTTTGTGTCAAAAGTCTTTGTTGTTTTCAAATCAATCTGAGTGTACGACTCCTCCTCTTCAGTCGTTCTATGAACCCCAGAGACTCCCCGTGTTGACAGGTTTGCCCTGAAGTTTCAGGTAATAGAACAACTGCCCTTTGTCAATGTTTTCCAGTTCATCATTTCCTCAAGTTTTCACTAATGTTAAAATCACTCCTCCACATCATCGAAATGTCATACGAAAGTCGTGCTATTCGCCACAGAATGTTATAGCCAATCGAGAATATCTTTCACAGCCTTCTTTAATGCAGGAATGTCGGATTGAGTAACTCCCCAGACAATCTCATAGTCAACCTCAAGGTAATCATGCACGAGACGATCACGCATTCCAGCAATGCGCTTCCACTCAATTTCGGAATGTTTAGCTCGGGTTTCATTTGACAGATGCTTAACTGCCTCGCCAATGTTTTCCAGTCGCTTGACAACTGCATCCTGCCAGTGGCTGTTCTCGATGAAATTGTTATACCCAACCGAGGTATAGGTCTCAATCTTCTCAATTGAATCTAAAATACTCTTCAGGAACGCAATCTCTCTATTCATAACGCCACCGCCTCTGCGAGAATCTCATCGCGAAAATATCGGCTTAGCGATCTGATAGTATGAACGTCAACTTTCCGCCCAAGCAGTTCCTCAACATCCTGTTGAAAGCCTATCAAATCTAACAAGGTTCTCCCTGTCTCGATGTCGATGAGGAGATCGAGATCACTGTCCGGTCGCTCCTCGCCTCGAGCATACGAGCCGAAGATGCGGACATTTCGCGCGCCATGGCGTTCTGCCAGTGATAGAATTTTCGCGCGGGGAAGTGAAGCCCTTGTTTTCGTTCTCATCATAATTTTATCACCTTCACGATGTTTTCTATCTGTTTTTACGCTGCCAACCTCGTTATCAGCATCTGCATCGAGTTTTCGGTGATCGACAGGAAGGTGTTCGGGTGAACGCCAATCCAGACGATGAACACCAGGAACAGTGACAATATCGCAAACTCGGACTTAGTCAGGTCAACGAGCTTCTTGTTGGCATCATGCTTCACCTCGCCGAAGAACACCCGCTGATACATCCAGAGCAGATACACAGCCGCGAAAATTACTCCCGAAGCCGCGACGATGCCATACACAGGATTGGCTTTGAACGCTCCGAGCAACACCAGAAACTCCCCGATAAAACCGTTCAATCCCGGTAGCCCAATCGACGACAAGGCGACTATTGAGAAAAATACCGCGTACTTGGGCATGATGCGGGCTATGCCGCCGTAATCCGCTATCAAGCGCGTGTGACGACGCTCGTAAACAACGCCAACCAGGAAGAACAACGCCCCCGTCGATAGCCCGTGGTTAATCATCTGAATCGTCGCGCCCTGCAAACCTTGAATCGTCGGCACTCCGCCGGAGGTGAAGGCAAACAGCCCCAGCATCACGAAGCCGAGGTGACTAACGGACGAATACGCCACCAGTTTCTTCATATCCGGTTGCATGATCGACACCAGCGCGCCGTAAATGATGCCAATAATCGCAATCACAGCAATCAACCCGGCAAAATGCACAGCGGCTTGCGGAAACAGCGGAATGCAGAACCGGACGAATCCGTAGGTTCCCATCTTCAGCAGAATCCCCGCCAGAACCATTGAACCGGCAGTGGGCGCTTCAACGTGAGCATCCGGTAGCCACGTGTGGAATGGGAACATGGGGACTTTAATCGCAAACGCCAGCGCAAACGCGCCGAACAGCCACATTTGAGCCGAAGCCGGGATCACTCCCAGATGCGTCAGGGTTATAAGGTCGAAAGTATGCTGCCCCGGCACGCCGTTCGCGTACAGCCAGATGATGCCAACCAGCATCAGCAGCGACCCGATCAGCGTGTAGAGGATGAACTTCACAGCGGCATAAACCCGGTTCTGCCCGCCCCAGATGCCAATCAAAAGATACATGGGGATCAGCATTGCCTCCCAGAACAGGTAGAACAACACCAGATCGACCGCGGCGAACACGCCCAGCATTCCGGTTTCGAGGAACAGGAAGGCGATGTAGTAGCCTTTCACCCGCTTGTTGATGGCTTTAAATGAGCCCCAGATGCAGAGCGGCGTCATGAACGTCGTCAGCATCACCAACAACAGCGAGATGCCGTCCAAACCGATGTGGTAATTGATGTTCAGCGTTTCGATCCACGGCAGATTGACCTCGAATTGAATGAGATCGCCCAAGCCGGCGGCGTAAGCGCCCTTGGTTGCGTCGAACATAAAGAACAGCGGCAGTGACGCAAGGAAGGTCAAGACCGATGTTGTCAGCGCGATTCCGCGCACTGCGCCTTCAGCCTCGCGCTTCAGCAACAGAATTGCGAGCGCACCGACGAGGGGCAGGAAGATTGTCAGGGTTAGGAAATCCATAAAATCTTTGTGTAAATGCCTGTGTTCTTGTGTTTTATGGTTGCAATGTATTTTTAGCCCAAGTGAAAACCGCCTCAATTAACACTTGCGCGTCTTTTACCGAAATTGTCTCGATCTCTATCTCATCGTACCGGAAAGTGACTGCGGATCAATCATCAGGCAATCGCTCCCGTTTCTACGCTGGCGGTGTCATACAACACCTTGCCTTCCCGCAAAGCCCAATACAGAGCCGTTGAAGACCAATCGTGCCGCTCGGAAACTTCCGCTTCCGAATAGACCAGCACATCAACCCCAACGCCAATACTGCCGATTGCGCGGCGAATGTCGAGCATCATTCTGCCACGATCCTTGATTTGCGGATAAATCACCACAAGGTCAAGATCGGAGTCCAGATCAGCATCTCCCCGCGCTCGCGACCCAAACAGAATGATTTTGGCTGGCGTTGAGCAAGCTGTAACGCGATCTGCTATTTCCTTAAGGCTAATCATGGTTTCGCTTCTTGCAATCTTTTTCCATCTGAAAATGGCTTTGTGTAAATGCCTGTGTTCTGGTGTTTTATGGTGTTTTGTATAATAACAACACTTTTTCGATTGCCTCTGAACTAATTCAAAAGCAAAACTGATTAAACCGACGCTTCGATTATCTCAATCTCGCGAGCGGTTAAATCGTATAATTCGTAAACTAACGCATCTATTTCGCGAACTTCCTCGTCTATCGCCTTCTCCAGTCGCCGGATCTCGGCGAGTCGGCGCGTCTTGTCAATGTCCTGCTTCTGCTGAATGATCTGCTTTGCCAGATTGCCAATGGTTTTGTACATTCTAGTCTTGCGGGGATTTGCAATTGTTTTGACAATCGGAATTGTCTTTACGTATATCGCTCTTTGTCTTAGCCTGCCTTTTCTATCGGGGTCACCCAAAACTGCGCAAGTTCGCTTCAAATAACCCCATACCAATTTGGAGTTTAATATTCCCAGTAATCCTAAATCAGCACTGGGGATAAGAAAGGAAGTGGCATTGTAGTAATACTCACCATTGTCCCAGGCAAAACGACTCTCTTTGGCAATCTCAGGCCAGACAATCTTTGGCTTTTCAAACTCAGCGTAGTAGTTGATGGTATCCTGAATTTCATACCATTTATAACTGCCGGGTTTTCGTCCGTTTGTTTCCTTTGCCGTTGCCTTCGGTGATAATTGTGGTTTCCATTTTTCCAGATACTCTTTCACCGCGACATATTCCTCTATATCAACTCCATGTCGCGTAAAAATCAGATACCTATCCCGAAAGTTCACCTTGTAATGCCGCACGTCATCGCCATTGACAAAGGGTTTGATGATTTCTTCTGAAGCCGAGTCCAGCGAAATCAATTTCTCCCGTATAGCTCCGTTAATGACAAACGCCTCATTGAACCCTGTTTTTATCCCGTAGTAAATTTTGTTGTCCACGTATTCACCGAGCGGCGTTCCCAGTGACTTGATTTTCCCCAGAATATCCGTCAGGTCTTTTTTCGCCAGATAGAACCCACCCACTGCCAGTGCATCCTCTTCAATATCAAATGCGACCACCTTTGCCTCGTCCTCAAGCTCCTCAAAATCCAGAGTGCGGATGGGCGCATAATAGGTTCCGCCGTTGGGTTTCGTTTTAGCGACAATCATGACCAGCGGAAAGGTTGCAGAACCTTCAAAAACCTTAAGTTCGCCGAAATCCACCAGCTTTTCAATCCGATATTTCTTGACGAGTTCGCGAATTTTCTGTCCATATCTGGCGCGCATCCATTTGTTGGAAACAATCAACCCCAGCCTGCCTTCAGGCTTCAGCAGTTCAAGGCTTCTCTCGATAAAATAAACATACAGGTCTGCCGTTCCCATATAGCTCTTGTATCTTTGAGCAAGATACCTCTTCAGCTCGCCTAAAGTCTCTTGCCTGACATACGGGGGATTGCCAATGATGGCATCAAAACCGCCTTTGCTCTGGAATATTTCCGGAAACTCCAGATCCCAATGAAAGTAGCTGTCTGCGGAAATTTTCGCCTTGGCATTTTCCCAATGCTGTCTGAAATCAACGGGCAAAGCATCGGTTGGAATTACTTGTCTATTCTCATTTAGGTTTGAGCCGATTTCAAAAAATGCCTCTTGACTGACATCCGCACCCATATCAAGGCTGGTTCTTAGATCAGCAATGGCGCGGAAATGAGATAGTTCCTCGCGTACTTTCTTTGTGTAAATCTCTTCTTTCTGCTTGACGACGGCAATATTATCACTCTTGAGAGCACAGATTTTGGCAATCTCTTCCACCGAAAGCGAAATTGAGTCGTTTAGTCCTTTTACGTCAAATAGCAACGCGGTAGAGCCTTTTTTGGTCGGATATTGGCTGAACTCGCCGATCCTGCTCCCCACGAGAGAATTTCCACCTCGAAGGTGATGATCGAGAAAATTCAACGGTTGATCTGAAGAGATGCACGTCAACCAGAGCGACAATTTCGCCAGTTCAACAGCTAGTTGATTTTTATCAACGCCGTAGATGCAGTTCTCGACAACTCGCCGCCGCCAGTATGCTGTTTCGGCATCATCTGGAGCAACTCCCGGAGGCGCAGTGCAGACGGCTTCCTCAGTAGTGTAATTCAGCGCAATTTCATCGGCGAGAAATTCCGTTGCCCGCACCAGAAAATGTCCGCTCCCCATTGAAGGATCGAGCAATTTAATCTCTAAAACAAGATTTGCGAACGAATTATCTTTAAGGTTGTTTTCCTTAGCCAAACGCACAGCTTCAGACTGCTCTATCTCCCGAATAATTGGTCGCAGAGTCTGTTCGAGAATATATCTGACAATGTAATCTGGTGTGTAATATGATCCGGTTTCCTTGCGCTCTTCACTCGTCTGTTCGATTTTCAATCGCGCAGGATTGCTCTTTTCTACAATAGTAAACTTGTCCTCTAACAACCCTTCATAAATTGATCCGAGTTGCCTGATTTCCAAATCGTGATAATCAATGTATTCATCGAAATTCACTTCAAAGTTATCGCCAATCTCAGAAATTATCGGAGTAAAGACAAGTCCTTTCAGCACCTCTGTGAGTGTATAATTGCCGATTTTCCACTTTTCGAGCAACGGGTATTTATTCGGGTCAAACAGACCGCCGTTGTACCTTGTGATATTGCATCGCGCATTAAGTTTTTCGTTTTCACCGTTAATAAGCAGAAAGAGCTCGTCAACTTCTTTAGACATCCTGTCAAAAACGTCATCTTCTTTTTCAAGCGACTTGAAAAGTTTTACTCGCAAACGATATAATGAATATTCTTCGACGTACGTTTCTTTTCCCCCTGACACATTCCGTTTGGTCGGGAGCAGTCCTCTGCCTTCAGCAAAAAGGACGAAAAGTAATCTATACAAATAAATCAAACAGCTTTTGTATAGATCATCAAGATCAACTTCCTTAATCTTGTTTTTCGGATTTTGAAAGTATCCATTGCCAAGGGTAACAAGCACCTTGTCTATTCGAATTCGGAGGTTTCGCTCTAACTCGGCTTGGTGACTAAGTGATTCACTATTAATTTCATCCAGCCGGCACGATCCATTTTCGTTCTTAACGAAGGATTCCGAATGGAAGATCAGCCAGAAATACTTGAACTGTTCCTGACTTTTTACAGCTTCTTCGAGATCAATCGAAAAACAGGACGTGCTCGAAAAATCTCTGCCGTACAGCCGCCATTCAGCGCCATTTGTTAGAATCGCCCACTTGAAATAAGGGCGTTGATTAGCCTGATCCACAACATCTGACAAATAGGAATAGCATTGCAGAGATGGCAACTTTTCTGTTCTGCTTCTCGAAGAGTACCCACTCAGCGGTGTCCCGTAAGATTTCTCTTCGCAAATCGTCATTGCATAGGCATAGCGGAGATCATTTGGAAGCGCTAATGCTGTTTCCTTTTTCGTTTCATTTTCAAAGAGCAGATAATCTGGTCGTTTCCTGCTTTCGCCGGGGATCGGGGACTCGTTAATACTGCTAAAACCGAGTTGACCGAGAACAACGTCGATCAATTCTTTTCGAGTGTCGCTTTCACTTGCATTATTCAGCCGAAATCTGTTCTTTTCAACCAGAGATCTACATTTGTAAAATGATTCTTGAATGTCAGCATCATTTGGCCAAAGGACTGTCGTTTTAAGTCTTTCCCTTAAGTAATGCTCGGAAAAGATACCTTTAGTCAGCCATGAATTACCATTTATCTGGGTAAATAGATCCGGACCAAGATTGTTATGTTCATTTGGCTTACTCATTTATTTGCAGTAAAATCCGCTTCCTTCCCCATTTCCCTTATTCCCCTCCGAATACTACCACCCAGCCGTCGTCCTGCGGCTCGCGGCGGAGTGCCTGGATGAAAGCGTTGGCGTACATCTCAGACAACCCGTCCTCGACTATGCCCCATTTGATCTCTTCCTTGCCGAACTTCCAGTGCCCAACCGGGCTATCTGGATTGTTCTTATGCTTGTTGACAGTCGCTTGGGTTTCACCGTCTGCTATGCCGAAATATACCTCTTGCAGTGTAAAATTCTTCAACATGTATATGTCCATGATGCGCCTCCCGTTGCATGTCTTGCTTGACCTGTAAATTTTCTTGTCCAACACCCCCTAAGGTGTATCAAATTTCACTAATGCTTCAAATGTAAACATCTATGCTGATCTGAACATCAAATTCCGTTCTGCCTACCGCCAGACCATATATCCAACAATGATAATGATGCCCAGCGTCATCATTAGCGCGTAATTGCTGACGAGCCCTGTCTGAACCCGCCGAACCACGTTGCCAATGGCATCCGTTACTTTCGCCGACAAATTGACAATGCCATCAATGAATTTCACATCAATGTACTGCCACAAGCCTTCGCCGATCCCCAGCACTGTCTGGATAATCGCGAAGTCATATATTTCATCCACATACCACTTGTTAAACAGCACCTTGTGAGTAACCTTCATCTTCTTGGCAAGCTTGGCTGGGGCGGCAGTATTCTTGATGTACCACGCCCGCGCGAATAATATTCCACCAACTGCCAGCGACACCGACACCGCCATCGCCAGATATTCCATCGCGTGAGATGGGTGGCCATGCGAGCCCATGGTCTCAATCGCCGTCGCAAACACCGGATGCAGGAAATGCTCGAACTGCATTCCACCGCCGAGCGCCTTGGGAATCATAATCCAACCGCCGATAATCGACAGCACACCCAGCGCCGCCAGTGGCATGGTCATAACCTTGGGGCATTCCTTCAGATGAGCTTCCTGATCGCGCCTGCCGCGCCATTCGCCGTGGAATGTCATATAGAGCAGGCGGAACATGTAGAACGCTGTCATCGCCGCGGCGATCATCGCAATCACACCGATAGCGGGATGACCCATGGCGAAGGACTGCCAGATGATCTCGTCCTTGCTGAAAAAGCCTGAAAATCCGGGGATTCCGGAAATTGCCAAGCAAGCCACGAGGAAAGTCCAGTAGGTAGTTGGCATTTTCTTGCGCAAACCGCCCATGTATCGGATGTCCTGCGGGTCGCCATGGAATCCGGCGTGATCGTGAGCATGATGTACCGAGTGGATGACCGCGCCCGCGCCGAGGAAGAGCAGGGCTTTGAAGAAGGCGTGCGTCACCAGATGCGAAACGCCAGCCGAAAATGCGCCGACTCCCACACCAACGAACATGTAGCCGAGTTGCGACACGGTCGAATAGGCGAGCACCTTCTTGATGTCATTCTGCACCAGCGCAATCGACGCGGCAAAAATCGCCGTGAGCACTCCAACCCAAGCGACGATGTCCATCGTTGCCGGAGCGAGCGCAAACAGAAACGAATTTCGCGCCACCATATACACGCCAGCTGTGACCATGGTCGCGGCATGGATGAGCGCCGAAACCGGCGTGGGTCCTGCCATCGCGTCCGGAAGCCAGACGTAGAGCGGTATCTGCGCGGATTTACCGGTCGCTCCGAAGAACATACACAGCGTCATCCAGAAGATAATCGCGGTCGAGCCGGTGTAAATCGCCGTCTGTTCGGCGACACCCGAATAGGTCATCGTGCCGAAGGTGGCGAAGATCAGGAACATGCCGATCAAAAAGCCAAAATCACCGATACGATTGACGATGAACGCCTTCTTACCGGCGGTGGCTTTCTGGTTGTCCGTGAACCAGAAGCCGATCAGCAGATAGGAACACAAGCCCACTCCTTCCCAGCCGATGAACATGATCGGATAGGAATTGCCCAGAACCAGCACGAGCATAAAGAACACGAACAGGTTCAGAAAGGAGAAGTAGCGCGGAATACTCGAATCACCCTTGATGTAGCCGATCGAGTAAATGTGGATGATGAACGACACGCCGCTAACGACGAGAATCATCACCATCGACAGTGGATCGAGCAACAAACCAAACGGGATCGACAGATCGCCGGCTGTGATCCAAGTGAACAACGTCTGCTCGATGACGCGGTGATGAGGGTCGAGCCCCAACAGTTCCAGCGACGCGAGCAATGATAGCACAAACGAGACACCCACCGTCAGCGATCCGATGATGCCGACGGACTTGTCGCCCAGTTTCTTCCCAAACAGCCCGTTGATCAGAAAACCGATGAACGGGATCAGGGGGATAAGGTAAAGGTTGTTTGACATAAATTACTTGACTATTTCGTTCAGGGAAAACCCTTGTGTTTTTGTATAATAAGCCGCGTTCTTGTGATAAAACTCTGTCCTCATTCCCGGCTTGACCGGGAATCCAGAAAAGCGTTTTCAGGTCATTCTTCCTTATGTCATTGCGAAGCACCCCTCCCCGTCATTGCGAGGAACGAAGTGACGAAGCAATCTGAAAAGAGTTCGAGCCATACCCTCGCCACCATCGAGCGCGCTAAACGCATCATGTGCTGTCGTTCCTGCGAAGGCTGGAATCCAGTGCTTTAAAAACGTTAATTAGGTCATTCTTCCATAAAAATACTATCCACAGATTTCACGGATTGAACAGATTCAAATATGATTGCACTTAATCTGTTAAATTTGTTTAATCTGTTGTGCATTAACGACATACACATAAACTCTCAATCTGGATTCCCAATCAAGTTGGGAATGAGGAGTTTGGTTGTTTTAGCATTCTCGGTGAAATGCGACTGCCAAGTTTATCAAAGCTCTGTCGTTCCAGCGAAGGCTGGAATCCAGGGCTTTCATCCCCTCTTTTCCCCTCCTCGTTCCCGACTTGATCGGGAACCCAGAAAAAACGTTTTCAGGGTCATTCTTCCTTACTGTCAAATCTCGACACAATCCCATTTTGTCATATTCAGAAACACCCTCCCCCACTGTCATCGCGAGGAACGAAGTGACGACGCGATCTCATAAAAGTTTATCTTTACAATAATTAGAAGCTTATAAACTCTCATGAGATTGCTTCGTCGGGCTAACGCCCTTCTCGCAACGACGGGAAATGGTGTTGTCGTTCCAGCGAAGGCTGGTCATTGGCTTGCCACTGTTCACCTCTGGTGAACAGCATCCAGGG
>CAZAGU010000038.1:0-23347 GCA_964484805.1 uncultured bacterium | reverse complement strand
CGTTGTATTCAAAGAACTACCATTTCGATTGCTGAGCTAAAGGCATAACCGAAATATATTATATATTTATACTGAGGTAGTTTTTTCTGATTTAACAAACCAAGGCATAACGCCTGTCCACGGAACAACAAACCAATGAACCTTGCAATTCTGCTAAACGATACCGAACCCCGAATTGATGCCATTGAGCTGGAGATGTCTCAGCCGGAAGCGCTGAATGACACTAAAAAAATGACCGAGCTTGCTCGAGAACACCGCCGACTCAGCGATCTGCGCAATCTGAACACTCACCTGAAAGACCTGAATGCTGACATCGAGAGCCTGCGTGATGCCTTAACTGATCCTGAACTGGCTGAGTTGGCACAAGATGAGCTCGCCGAAAAAGAAGTAGCACTTGCTCAACTTGAAAGCACAATAAAACTTAAGCTTGTCCCTGACGCGCCAGAAGACTCACGAAATGCTGTCGTGGAAATCCGGGCAGGCACCGGTGGCGAAGAAGCCGCCCTGTTCGCTGGCGACCTCCATAAAATGTACACCAGGTATTTTGAACTCCAAGGCTGGGGCGTGAAAGTAATTGACGGGCACTTCTCCGACCTCGGAGGTGTGCGTGAATTGACCCTGAATGTCACCGGCGATGGTGTTTACGGCAAGATAAAATGGGAGTCTGGGGTTCATCGCGTTCAGCGCGTACCAACCACTGAAACTTCAGGAAGATTGCATACCTCCGCGGCAACAGTGGCAGTGCTCCCGGAAGCTGAAGAAGTTGATATTGAAATTGATCAGAAAGACCTGAAGATTGACACCTATCGCTCATCGGGTCCCGGCGGTCAGCATGTAAACAAAACCGATTCGGCAATTCGCATCACTCACCTGCCAACGAATGTTGTCGTTACCTGTCAGGACGAGAAATCTCAATATAAAAACAAAGTACAGGCGATGAAAGTGCTAAGGGCTCGCTTGTACAAAGCCGCGATAGATGCCGAGCAGGAAAAGCGCGCCGCACAACGCCGTAGCCAGGTTTCTTCAGGCGACCGCTCCGCAAAAATCCGCACCTATAACTATCCTCAGAATCGAGTCACCGATCACCGCGTTCCCGTTTCTATGTACCGACTCGATGAAATTCTCAACGGCGCCTTGCAGATCATCACTACTCCTGTGGCAGAATTCTTCGCCACTGAAAGTCTGGCAGAGGTATTAAAAGCAGAATGAGCTGACCTCGCGGAGGGTGTTTCCTGAATATTTAAGTTCTCTTCATTAACAAAAGAAAACTAATGCGTGATGTAACACGAGCTCAAAAGACTCGTCTCGGTTTTTTCCTTGTAATTTCTGGTGGAGTGCTTGTCATTCTCATCCTGATTGTTACAGGAACCAAATTGCTCGAGAGATGGGACACCTACACCGTCCGCTATGTGGATTTATCTGTCAGCGGATTAGAAATTGGCGCTCAGGTGAAATACCATGGTGTGCGAGTGGGGAGAGTCGATAAAATTTTCATTGACCAACAGGAAATCGAAACGATTGTTGTTGTTCTGGCGCTCAAAGGCGGCACACCTGTAAAAACCGATGTCGAAGCAGAAATCACCTCACTATCACTGACAGGTTTAAAAATCATCGAACTGACTGGTGGAACTTCTGAAGCCAACATCCTTCCACCCGATTCAGAAATTCCGGCTGGGGAATCGCCTTTCCAGTCCATCACAGGCAAGGCTGAAGCGGTTTCTGAAAAGCTGGAATTGGTTCTCACAAATCTTGTGGTGTTGACTGGTGGCGAAAATCGCGAGAGACTGTTTCAATTAATTGATAACACCGCGCTAGTACTCGATGATTTCCACAATATGCTCTTGGACAATCGAGATCCACTGAACAATTCCATGAAAAATCTTGAGATTGCCACAGCCAACATTCGCGACATCACAGAATGCCCGGAAGTCATGCGTACACTTGCCAATTTCGACAGCATCTCAACAGATATTAAGAATGCCGATATCGCAGTGGCTGTGCATAGTCTCACAGAGGCGCTATCGGTGGCACAGACAACATTTAACCATGTTGATCTCACGTTGTTAAAAGGCAGGCACGATTTGTTGACTTCGCTGGAAGTGTTACGGGAAAGCCTCGAATCATTCAACGAATTTTCCAGACTCATTTCTGAAGATCCCTCATTGTTGCTTAGAGGAACACGGGAAAAAGAAATTCGCATTGGAGGAAACTAATGAACCTGAATTATATCCGCCGGTTATTCATTTTCTTCCAAAAGCATCGTCTGGTGTCCTTTCTGCTGATACTCGCTGTTCTGGCGACGTTTGTTGGTTGCACACGTCAGATTTTAGTTACCACTTACTATCTTCTTGACTATAAAGCAGATGGGCGCAACGCGAAACTTAAACTCGCCGAGCCAATACCCTACCGCGTTCAGGTGTTGAATTTCAAGATTCCCCGATCTTTTGACTCGATACGCATCATCGCCCGGTACTCAACACATCAGATTAATTACTATCGGTACAGTCTTTGGGCAGTGCGTCCGCAAGTTGCTGTGGCTGATTTGTTAACACAGCATATCAATACCTACCAACTATTTGATGAGTGCAAACGTGAGTTTCTTTCGATACAGCCAGATTACGAGATTAGCGGTGAAATTCAGCAGATCGAAAAATACGAAAGTGAAGGATACACAGCCGCCCATTTGAAGATGACCTTCGAGTTCTATGATCGAGCAAAAAACAAACTCGTGGTGCGCCATTCCTTCGACCGTGAGATGCCTCTGGCAAGTAATAGTATGACCATTTTTGCCAAGGCATTAAGTGACATCATTAATCAGGAAGCAGATGAATTTCTGATTAAAATTGTCAACCACTTCAAACCACCTGAGACCGATAGTTTAAAGGTGAAGAAATGAAGCGATTTCTCACCGCCTTGTGCCTGATTTATTTGTTCAGTCTGCTGGGCATAACTATTTGCTACGCCGCCGAAATAGGTGAACAAGACGACAGATACACTTCATGGCTCTCGCCTCCATCTTGGCAACAGCTTTATGCTGAAGGCAGAGATGACCAGAAAGGTATGGGACGAATCTTCATCCCGGCGATGACCAGCCCGAGCATGGAGCCACCGTATGCTGTCTTTCAGGATGGCGAGCTTATCGACGAAACGCCCATGGGATCAAGTATGTTCCTTAAACCTGGGAATTATACAATCCTGATTGGGTCTGGCATCATTGAGCAGCGTATTCGCCGCGAAGTAACCATTACACGCGAACAAACCTATATGCTTGAGCCTGATTGGTGCGCAATCACGGTCGAAGTGATTGATGAGTCTCGAAACAGCTTCAAAGAAGACTTGCAGATTTACGATACAAAAACCTTTCAGAATATGGGAATTATTCCTGCGATCAACCCTGAACTTGGTGAACATTTAGAAACACAATTACTTTCACCGGGTCTTTTCAAGATCATTGAGCGCGGGTATGACCCAAATACCTACGTTAATTTCACAACTGTCCTACTTGAAGAGAGCACCTACACTCCATACACAGTTGTAATTAGCTCACAGACTGGTGATTTTATCGGCTCAGGGATTCTGTCCTCAACACAGAGACAGCGAGTCAATCAAAATTGGAAGATGTTCGGCGTTATGCACGGCACAGTGGTCTGGAATTCCGCTAACAACGTAACTGAAAAAAATTCCAAAACAAACATCTCGGTGCTTGCACAGTTTGACAGCCGCATCACTTATGAAAAAATGCCCTACTACTATCTCGCTAGTTCACTCATTGAGCTTGGATCATTGCGGCCAGAAACCGGGAAATTTCAGATCACGCAAGATCGTATCCAACTGAAAAATACCTTTGTTTATTACTTGCTAAGTTGGTTCGGAGGCTATGGCAGGCTTGAGCTTACAACCCATGCTTTTAAAACCGTCAGTTGCTTTGATTCACCAAGAAATATTATTCTTCGAGACCTTAACGCCAATGACACTTATTTGAACAATATCAAGGAAATTAAACTTGAGCCCAGTCTTTTCCCGCTAGGCTTGAAGGAAGGCATCGGGGCAAACATCACACCACTTCGCACCTACAATGCTCGCATCAGTTTTCGCACCGGATTCGGCTACCGGCAGACCTACAACAACGATGTATTTCGGCAGTCAAGCTTAGCTAGTAACGTGTACGAAAGAATCCCCAACATCTTCGTTCGTGGCATTGAGTCATCGCTCATTTCCAATCTAGCTATCTGGCGGAATCTTTCGATCACGACAGAAATCGACGTGCTGTTCCCCATTGATGATCTGCAAGAACCTGTTTATGATCTTGAGAACACAACTACGCTGAGTTTAACTCGAAATGTCTCGTTGGAGCATGTGTTCAGAATGAGTCATAACCCAGCCTTTAGTTGGACGATTCAAGAACAGTTTGTTACTGTTCGTATCAGTTACTTCGTGTTCTAAACTTATGCAAAATCCAGCTAAACATAACAATGAAATTCGCGAGGAAGAGGGAGTCATCTTCATTCAAGGGTCACTCCGTCGTGGAGGCGATCCAACTTTGCTTGCACAACTCAACAAACGAATCAAGGCGCAGGCAGGCGCGTCAGTCAAGATTGATTTAAGCGGTGTGAATGACATTGACAGCCTCGGCGTTTCATTACTTGCCGAGCTTGAGGTTGAAACGCGCGTATTTGGCAAAGACCTTCACTTTATAAACACAACTAAAGAGGTCGAGAACGGGCTATCGCGTTACTACTATCCTGCTCCAGAATTTCGCATCACAAGGAAAAAAGAAACGCGGATTGTGACAATCGGCGAAAAAGCCATCGAATTCGGCGAAATGGTTGGCAATCTAATGCTGATAGTCTCTGAATCTTTCTGGTGGTCAATTACAGCTCTTTGGGATCGGAGTGGGCACAGAAAAGGCGCCATCACAGCTCAGGCGCTTTCAATCGGCGTGGGCGCATTACCGGTAATCGCGCTTATTTCCTTCCTGATTGGCGTAGTGCTGACTCTGCAATCTGCGGCACAACTACGGCAATTCGGCGCAAATATTTTCGTCGCAGATCTCATCGTCGTTGCCATGGCTCGCGAGATGGGACCCTTGATGACGGCAATCCTTCTTGCTGGTCGCAGTGGCGCGGCAATAGCGGCAGAAATTTCCACCATGACCGTCAACGAAGAAACCGACGCTCTGGTTACGATGGCACTCAAACCCATTCGCTATGTTGTCGTTCCCAAGATATTAGGCATTATCATCACAGCGCCCCTGCTTTCCATCCTTTCGACGGTGATTGGCATTTTTGGCGGCTTCGTCATCGCCATCAACACTCTTGACCTGACCCCACAAGCCTTCATGCTGGAAGCCCAAAGCGCCTTGTACCTCAAGGATATTTTCACCGGATTAGTCAAATCTGTGGTGTTTGCCTGGCTGATTGTTATTCTTGCGGCATTCTATGGCTTCCGAGTAAAGGGCGGTCCCGAGGGTGTCGGGCGAGCGACCACTCAAGCTGTTGTGGCATCAATCTTTGCCGTCATCGTCGCCGATAGTGTACTCGGCTTACTCTTTTATCTCTAACGCATGAAGCTAAACAAGCAAATGACTGACACACCAATAGTTAAAGCTGAAAATTTAATGGCTGCCTACGGCGAACATGTCGTACTCGACGGTGTGAACCTGAGCATCTACCCTCAGGAAATCATCACGATTATCGGCGGAAGCGGCTCTGGTAAAACCACACTGCTCAAGCACTTCATTGGCTTGGAACACGCCAAATCCGGATTGATTGAGATATTTGGCTTGGATTGGTGGTCGATGAATGAAAAGGATCGGGAAGAAGCTCAGAAGAAAATCGGCGTACTTTTTCAAAATGGCGCTCTCTTAGGCTCAAAAACTGTCGGCGTGAATATTGCCATTCCGATTGAACAGCACACTCAGCTCCCGGACTCAATTATCAAGCGTGTGGTGAAACTTAAGCTTAAGCAAGTTGGGCTTTCGGATGCCTTTGACCTTTTGCCAAGTGAACTTTCTGGAGGTATGCGCAAGCGAGCGGCATTGGCACGGGCATTGGCTCTCGACCCGCCGCTGATTTTTTGCGATGAACCTTCGGCTGGGCTGGATCCGGTGACAACATTGCAGTTGGACAAGTTACTGCTGGATTTGAGGGATAATTTAGGCTTGACTATTGTGGTGGTGACACACGAAATCGCATCCATCAAACGTATCGCCGACAGAATTGCTTACATTGAAAATGGGAAAATAGCTTTTACAGGTTCGGTTCAGGAAGCTGTAAATAGTGGAATTGAATCCGTGATGTCATTTTTTAGCACTGCTGAAAACGCAACAAACAAAAAGACATAGAGACGGGAAAGAGACACTACATATTATTAATGGCTTGGATTAAATCGCTATTTATTGCGGCTGACAGCTACCTACACTAAATTTAGCACTTCGACATCTGAACGACCGTCGGAAAAATTTCAGGGTAGAGTTCATGAGCGCATATCGGACAGATCCCATGAGTCAATCTCATGTGGTCGATATCCGAAACGTCTCCTTCGTAAACTTCCCATTCGCTAGCTTCGTTCCTGATCCTTCCGCAGTTGGCACAAATAGGAATCAACTCCCGCAAGAGGAGTTTTTTTGGCAGTGCTGAATGTGGCATTTTTTTCCTCCTTAACGCAAAGTGACGTTTACTAACAATGTAAAATGCAATTGTTATGCCATTGTTAAGAATGTTAAAAATTCAAAATTTTTCGAATGGAATTTATTCCAATAAACTCATCAACACCCAAAACTGATTTTGAATTTCACTTTATGTGCTTATCTTCTCTTAAAGAGTAATCTAAGGCATCTTTCAGAAAAAATTGTGATGCTATTAACAAATTTGGCTGAAATCAGCAGGAACGGATCCTTATGTACGACCAACAGGCTTTAAAGTTCCCTGGAGAGAGCGACCAGACCGAGCTTTATACTCCTCAAACACAAGTCCTTACGGGCTTGATTCACTCCGAGCTTGAATCTGCCTTATTCAAAGCGATTGCGGAACGCCGGGCACAAGATTCAACTAAACCCATTGTGGTCGTCTGTGGCTCACGTTTGTTGAGCACTTACCTCACTAATTCTATTTTGAATCAAGCCAGATCGCTGTTCAACATCCATCTGATTTCCTACTACAAACTGCGCAATACTCTGGCTTTGTTTAAGCACACCGACGAAGTTAAACCTGACAAACCGGCACTAGCCAGTGAAGTTTGTGCACTCATGGCAACTCATAATTGCGAGGAAGGGTATTTCAGCAATATCCTCGACAAACCTGGATTCCAAAGGGCACTAGCGGCAACTTTTGCCGACATGGACGATTCTTCCTTCGATTTCGCCTCTCGAATCAGTACCATGCCCGATAGTGTAAAATCTGAGAAATGGCTGGCATTGGGAAACCTTTATCAGAGCTACCGGGACGCTATGGGACAGTTCGAAGACCATGGTCAATTGGATCAAATCAACGACCTCGCTGAAGCATTTGAGCAAATCTTCGGCTGTCGAGACTTGATTTTCTATGGCTTCTATGACTTCACAGGTTGCCAGTTTGAGCTAGTCCGTCGTCTTGCCGGGCAAATTGACACTTCGTTCTATGTTCCCTATTACAAACCCAATGATACCTACGGCAGCGCCTTTGATTATTCAGAAAATGCGGTCAACGCCTTGCTTAAACTGCCGGGAGCAAAACACATTCAACTCAACCCTATTGGCGGTTGCGCCTTCAAAGGCTTCGGCACACGACTTTTCCGCTACAAACCCGAAGAAGCAAGCCATGCCTTTTGCCCACCTTCCAGGAGAATCCATTATCTGCGCGCTGGCAATCCCGTGGTTGAAGTAGCCTCGATTGTTTCCAGAATCAACAAGCACTGCCTCTGGGATAGCATTCGCCTGGATCAGGTGGGGATACTTTTATGGGACACTGATCTCTATCGCCCTCTGCTCATTCAAGCCCTCGAAGAAGCCGGTATCCCCTACTACGACAGCCTTGGAAGTCGTCTGGTGAATTCAACCGCTGGCAGAATATTAACGACTCTTTTACACATCACCCGCCGTCAGATCAAACGTCGCGAATTGATTGACTTCATCGCGGACTTCCGCTTGAATCTGAATGACGAGACCGAATCAATACCCGCCGATGTCATCGCCTGGGAGCGGATTTCCATCGAGGCGGGATTGATTGAAGGCGGGCACAAAGACTGGGCAGCTAAACTTGACAGTTACACCAAATACATCAATCATGACGACAAGACCTCAAAGGATTTTACAGACCAGATTAATTTATTTGAGCAGTTTATTGAGCGGCTGTTCCGTCACGCCGATGCCTTCCCGGAATCCGCAAGCTTGGACACCTTCGCTCGCCATACGCTGGCATTGGCAAAGGATTTTCTGCTGGTAGATGCCTTCAATTCTGTAGAACCAGTCATCAGCGGATTTTTCCAGTTTGACATAATTCCCGCCAAGTGCACCCGTCGATCGTATGAAACCCTGCTTAGCCGAGCACTCGCCGGAAAAATCCAGCGTTATAATCGCCAGAACAACGGCGTGATGATCTGCGATAGAATGGCAGCGCGCGGAGTCGCCTTTGATGCACTGTTCATTCCCGGATTATGTCAAGGATCCGTGCCAACTTCACCACAGGACGACCCCATTCTTCCAGATTCTGAGCGCCAGTCACTCACCTCAAAGGATAACGGAAATCCGTTTGACCTGCCCCTCAAAGGCAAGCGACGCATTGAGGAACGATTGCTGTTTGCTCTGGCGGTGGACTCAGCACAGACTCACCTCTACCTCAGCTATCCAGATCGGGACATTGACAAAGGCGCGCAAACCTTCCCGTCACGGTATCTGTTAGACGTGGCAAGAATTGTCCTCGGACGGCAGGTTGATGGCGAAGTTTTATCACAGCTTCCGCAGTTTGAGGACGATTTACCCAGCCCTGATGATAATTCAACTGGACAATTAACACCGGAACAAATCACATCCCCAGAAATGTTTACTTCGGAATGGGTTCAGGCAAATATCCCAGCTCCTGATAGATCCGCCGTCATGCGCGCTTTAATGATACAAACCATACCACTGTACAAGAATGCTCTCGAAGCGACCTTTGCCCGAGCAAACGAGAATTTCCTCAGTGAATGGGACGGCATTTTGCCGATTGAATACACGAAGGATATTTTCACTGTCACCGAGCTTGAAGCCTATTGTCAATGTCCATTCCGATATTTTATCACGCGGATACTGGAAGTTGATGTCCTCGAAGAACCTGAAACGATGCTCGAACTGCCGCCATCTTTGCTCGGCAGCATCATCCACAGCATTTTGCAAAAGCTATTCGATCTCGCCAAACGTGACAGCAGCGAGCCATTGAAATCTAAAAACACAAGTTGGTTCGTTGGTCAATTGCCTGAACTTGTGCAAAATGAACTTCGGCGACGACATCCTGAGTGCCAAGCGCCTGACATAGTTTGGATATTGGAAGAAAAACGGTTGCTTTTACGATTGGAACGGTTCTTAAGGAAACACATTCCATCGGCGGACGAATTCACATACACCGATGGGGAATTAAAATTAGCGAGCGAGCTGACCTTTCAACATGACGAAACCGAGACGAAGATAAAAATTGTGGGTCGTGTGGATCGCGTTGACAAGACAGCGGACAAGAAGGCCGTGCGGATCATTGACTATAAGACCGGCTCCAAACCCGGCAAGGTTGACAAATTAAACGGCGGAGCCAACCTGCAACTACCTTTGTATCTGAAAGCGTTATTGTCGGAAGATTCAAACCTTGAAGACAGTCTCAGCCTATCTGAATATCTGACAATTGGTCGCGACGGCAAAGCGAGCAGTGGTGGAATCAACGGACAGAAGCTCGCAGAAATGGAGGAAAACCTCAGCCTGCTGATTTCAACAGTCACTTCGGCAATGCAGAAAGGACATTTTCCACCATTTCCTTCTATTCCAAAAAATGAAATATGCAAATCCTGTCGTTTCATTGAAACATGTTCACGCCTCAGCCGCGACAAAGTCACAGCCAGAGTCAATGATGACTACCCCATTTTCGCCATCAGGAGTATTGACGTATGACCGAGAATAATTTTCAACAGGATGAAAACACTCGTCAGCAGTTCAGAGAAAACCTGAATGCTTCATTCACCATCGAAGCCGGGGCTGGAACTGGCAAGACGACACTGTTGGTTGACCGCATTACCGCGCTAGTGCAGCGTTTTTCGATATTAAAAATCGCCGCAATTACGTTTACGGAAAAAGCCGCCCGTGAGCTGGCGGATCGGGTGCGGACAAAGCTTGAAAGGGAAGTTCTTTCCGGCTCGGACACAGAGCCACCACCCAGGCGGCTTATCGAAGCGTTGGATGCCATTGACGCAGCCGCGCTCTCTACTATCCACTCATTTGCGGCTTCTTTAGTGCGTGAGCAAGCCATCGCGGCAGGATTCGACCCAGAATTTGAGCATATCACGCCCACCGAGGAGACCGAGCTAGTCAGAGAACAATTCGCCAGATTTCTCCAGAACAGCAGCGAAGAATTTATCTCGCTGATGGGTGTTTTTCAGGCTTTAGGAGGCAATAATAATGACTTACTGACCTTGGTGGATATTTTATATGACAAGCGAGATTTTCCAAAGGCAAAGACCGATATATTTGACCCGTCAGTCTGGCAGATCGAGTATCAGAAACTTGTCGATTTCGCCTTGCAATTGGCGGAAATCGCGAAAAAACATGCAGACGCATCTGATGGTGGATATATTCAGATCACTTCCGCCACGGATGACATTCCAAAGAACTTCGACCCATACAGCGTGCAGTGCCTTGAATGGCTGGACACCATTGGCAGGCTCAAATATACCATCGGAACACAGAAAAACTGGAAACCCAAAGAAGTACTGAAGGATTTCAAAGTACAAGTTAAAGAACTAAGGGAACAAAAATCTATTTTTCTGAATTTCATCCGCTCAACCATCCTTGAACAACTCTGCCAACATTTCGAGCCGCTTATCGAATCTATCGAGACTCAGAAACTGAACAACAGCGTCATCAGCTTCCAAGATTTGCTCATCCGCGCCCGGCATGTGTTGGACACGCCGGAAATCATGCAACATTTCCTCGACCACTACGAGCGCGTGTTGATTGATGAATTTCAGGACACCGACCCCCTGCAGATGGAAATTGCCCTGCGGCTGGCTGCTCCAGTCGCCACCGATGTCGATGTTTACAAGCAAGCGCTCGAACCGGGCAGGCTGTGCATAGTAGGCGATCCCAAGCAGTCCATTTATCGCTTTCGCGGGGCTGACCCGAAGATTTACGGCATCGCGGTTGAGCGTCTGAACACTATCGGCAATTTCGGAGTGATCTCGCGAAACTTCCGCTCCGCGCCAGGTGTGCTAAATTTTGTAAACGCCTTCTTCACCATGGCATGGCAAAATCTAAGCGACCAGTCCATCCCCTACATTCCCATCCATGCCGATAGCGCCCGTGAAAATCCAACGCCGTCACCTTCAGTGCTGGTCATCACGCCAGATACAGACACGGCTGAAACTGCCCTGCGGGCTGATGACCTAAGAATGCTCGAAGCTCAAGCCATCGCCGATACCTTAAGCCGAGCGGTGCGTGATGAGCATTGGACGATTTTCGACAAGGAAAAAAAAGTATTCCGACCCATCAAATGGACGGACTGCGCCCTGCTCCTGCCAACCACAACCGGCATCGACATTTTTACCGACGTGCTATTCTCCAACGGCATCCCCTATCAGGTTGAAGGCGGCAAGTATTTCTTCAAGCGTCTGATTGTTCAGGAATTGGCAAATTATGTGCTCGCGATTGACAATCCCTCGGACTCATTGAACGTCATCGCCTGCCTTCGGTCAAGGATGTTTGGCATTTCCGACAAGGCGCTTTATGACTGGAAAAAAACCGATCCAACGCTTGATTATCGGAAAACTCCCGGCGACATTTCCAATGAGCTCAAGACTGCGCTGGCATTGCTAAATGACCTGCATCTATGCCGTAATGACCTGCCTGTGAATTTACTGCTAAAAAAAGCCTTGGAAAGCTCGGCGGGAATGGCGATGATTCTCACTCAGCCGAACCCAGACAATGACATCAGCGCCATCAACCGCATTCTCGACTTGGCAGTGCGCTGGACAGAGGAAAATGGCAACTGCTTCAGGAGCTTCAAGCGCTGGCTGGTCAGTACAGTCGAGAACCGTGACGACGAAGGGGAAACCCAGCCAGTCCGCGAGCGTGGTGTCAGCCTCATCACGATTCACTCCGCCAAAGGGCTGGAATTTCCGCTGGTCGTCCTCGCCAACATCGGCGGGAAACGAAAAGCATTCCAGATTAACGACATCGCCGACCGGGTTCACAAAAAGCTTCACATCTCTATTGGCGCAGGGAGCCGCGGCATTTTCAGCACCCAAGGATATGACGAATTTAAAGAAAAGGAGCTCGCCGCCGATCAAGCGGAAAAATTACGATTGCTCTATGTGGCAATGACCCGCGCTCGCGACCACCTCATTATTCCGCTCTTTTTCAAACCGAATAAAGATGGCGAAACGGATGTGTTTTATCCGATGCTGTTAAATGAATTTCTCAACTCGTCAGATCAAACTGACACGGACGCACCGTTCTACCGCACAGAAGTATTCAAACCAAGCCCCAACCCGGCAAACCACAAGACAACAGCTACTGGCAACGTAAATATTGATCATTACTGGCAGGAGCTTGAGGCATGGCGCGTTGACCGCGATGAACGGTTAAAATCGTCCGTTGCCGCCCTTCCCAGCTATCATTCCCCCAGCTCGCATGTTCAGCCGTTTAACCCTGAGGAAGCGCCAGCGCCAGCATCACCCAAGCTTTCAGACGACGACCCGACAGCAATTGGGCGGGCTTATCATCTATATCTTAGCCTTTGTAAACTTGAGGAAAAGATAGATAACCTGCTCTTGGGAAAAATGTGTCACGCAGAAGGCGTAGCGGTCGAAAGTGTCAGGCAAGTGCTTATGAACACCCTCTCCAGCGACCTCTGGCGAGAAATCATCCACGCCCGGCGAGTGATGCGTGAAACTCCAATCAGTTCACTGGATGGAAATATTGTCACCAACGGCGCGATTGATGTCGTCTGGGAAAATGAGCAGGGCGAACTTAGCCTGGCGGATTATAAGAGCGGCGTGCCTCAACCAGAACAGCATAAGGCACAGATTCAGGAATATGCACGGCTATTGAAGGCTTCCACTGGTCGTAAAGTGAAAAGGGCGGTGTTGTACTATGCGGATTCAGAAACTGTCGTCAATGGTTTGGATGAAACATGAAGGCTCAGGAACATTCACATAGATAATTAAACTTGTAAGGCTCACAGATAATTTCTTTCATCGTATTATTCTTTAAATAAATACACATCCCAAAGAAAGGAATATCAATGAGTTTCAGCATAGACAACAGGCAGTGCGGTTAAATGCTCAACCTGTTATCTTTTATTGACATCAAAGATAAAATTCAACTTTCAGCAAGATCATCATCTTTGTCGTTCAACAAATCGCCATAGTACTTTTGGGCACACTCTGGGCATAAACCATGGCTGAAATGGGCTTCAGAATGTTGCTCGACATACTTCTCCAACCGTTGCCATACTTCATCCTCGTCGCGGATTTTATGGCAGTGCATACATATCGGCAAAATTCCCTGCAAAGCTTTGACCTGTTCCAGAGCCACCTCAAGCTCTTGAATGCGCAATGAGAGCGCATCACTTAGCTCCAGTATTCGAATTCCAACATCGATTCTCGCTCGCAGTTCTCCATGGCTGAATGGTTTGGTGATGTAATCATCCGCCCCACCCTTCAAACCCGTTACGATATCCTCTTTCCTGTCCATGGTTGTTAGCATAATTATGTACTTCAGAGACTTAAATTTCGCCGCTCGGACTTGCCGGATGACTTCAGGTCCTTCCAACCCTGGCATCATCCAATCAAAGATCATCAAGTCAGGCGAATCTGGTGCAAGAGCCTTTTCGAGCGCTTCATTTCCGTCAACTGCCGATGCAACGTCAAAACCCCATTTCCCCAGTACTAATTCAAGTACTCGACGGGAGGTAGCATCGTCTTCAGCAATTAGAATCCGTTGTAACATTTCCATGTATTCTCTCAAATTTTTCAAAAAGTGAGTTTTCCAGTACATTCAAACAATTTACAAATAACCTTTCGATTTTACAAATTGAACAAATTGATCAAAACTCTCTTCAATTTTCAAGGACAGCTCGTTGATTTCTTCCCAATCTTCTTTTGGCGCTCGCACCTCGAGCCGACCAGACAATCGGTTTAACTGTTCCGCGCCAACATTAGCAGCCGCGCCTTTAATTCTGTGGGCTAAAGCGGCAACCAATTTCATGTCACGCGAGGCATTCGCTCGTTGCAATCGCTTTAACTGTTCAGGAATATCCTCTAAAAATACCTGCAAAACTTCCGGTAATAACTCATCCATTCCACCAAGCCGCTCTTTGAGTATTTTACTATTAAAAACAACGTCTGAGTTCTTAGGCAGCGCCTTTGGTTTTTGCTCAGGCACGGATTTATGGTACTTGCCCAGATTTGCCAGAATCGCTTCTAACTCCCTCGGATCAATGGGTTTAGAAGCATATTCATTCATTCCAGCATTTAGACAACGCTCCCGGTCACCTTTCATGGCGTGAGCTGTCATGGCAATTATCGGAACATCGTGGTTTAAAACGCTGGAGGTTTTAGTTCGTATTTTCACGGTTGCCTCCAGACCATCCATAACAGGCATTTGAACATCCATAAAGACGGCATCATAATTATTTTCTGACAGTTCCTCTAACGCTTCCAGTCCATTTTCCACCACGGTAACCTGACAGCCAAGTTTTTCAAGCACTTTTTGGGCTACAAGTTGATTTGTCGGGTTATCTTCAGCAACCAAAACCTGCCAACGATTACCGTTCACAGTTTCATTCATCAACGTTGACATTTGTGTTGGCTTGGATGATTTAATCCCGAGTATTTTTTGTGAAACTTCATTCAGGCAGTCAAAAAGATTTGACTGTTTGATTGGTTTGGTCAAATATGCGTCAAAGCCCATCTTCTTGAACCGAGCCGCATTACCCCGATGTTGGTATGAGGAAATTAAAATCATTTTCGTATTCTTAAAATTAGGGTCTGCCATAATTTTCAAGCCAACCTGCTCGCCATCCATATCCGGCATCCCCACATCCAACAAGACGATCTTATAGGGATTCTTCTGCAAATAAGCCTCATGCATCATCTCCAACGCTGACATACCATCGACAGCAAGATCATATTGACAACCCCAATGGGTTAAATATCCTGCAAGAACTCTTCGGTTGATCGAGTTATCATCCACAATCAGCACCCTGCATTCCTTCAGGTTCACAATCCCTGCCGGATACTCAATGTGTTGATCCTTCTGCTTTTCAAATACGGCAGTGAACCAAAAATCTGAGCCGTCATTGAGCTCGCTTTCAACGCCGATTGTCCCGCCCATCAGTTCCGTTAGTCGTTTGGAGATTGAAAGCCCTAGTCCAGTACCACCAAAACGTCGCGTCGTTGATGAATCCGCCTGAGTGAAGGACTCAAACACTGATTTTAATTTATTTTCAGGAATGCCAATGCCGGTGTCACGTACATGAAACATTATTTTCGCATGACTGGTATTCTCTTCTTCAAAGTCGGCATATATAACGATGCCACCCTCGCTGGTAAATTTGATCGCGTTGCTCACCAAATTGATGATAATCTGCTTTAATCTTCCCGGATCGCCTCGCAGTAGTGGCGGAATTTTCGGATCAACGATTGCGTCTAGCTCCAACCCTTTCTCATTTGCTTTAGGGTAGAGCAAATCAATGAGTTCTTCGATTGTTCCCCGAAGATTAAAATCAATTGATTCCAGCTCAATCTTCCCAGCCTCAATTTTTGAAAAGTCAAGTATGTCATTGATTATTGTCAAAAGCGCATCAGCGCTGGTGTTGATAGTCTCGGCATACTCACGTTGCTCTTCTGAAAGCTCAGTATCAAGAAGCAAGCTCACCATTCCCACCACGCCGTTCATCGGAGTTCTAATCTCGTGGCTCATATTCGCAAGGAACTCGCTTTTCGAAGCGTCTGCCTGTTGCGCTTCGATTGCCCACAAGTTCGCCTTGTCGAGCACTTCTTCGAGTTGCGTGTTCATTAATTCTGCTTCTTCTTTCGCGTGTTGAAGGGCATCTTTTGCCAGCTTATCGGCAGTGATGTCCATCACTAAGCCACGCAAGCCCTTTACTTCCCCGTTTTCCTCTATCCTTGCGCTATAAATTACCGAAGGAAAATCAGTGCCATCTTTCCGACGAATGGTGTACTCACGACCTGTATTATCCCCGCCCTCTAAAACTTCCTTAATGTTGGAAAGTAACATTCTCCGTTCTGAAGGATGAATAAATTGAAAAGCAGTAAGTTTGTTGGCAAAATCTTCCTGAGTATAGCCCGTAATCGCGAAACCCGCCCTGCTTAAGAATGTCAAATTTCCTGATAAATCAATCTCATATATTGGCAGTGGAAGCAAATCTGCCAGCTCCCGGAAGCGTTGTTCACTCTCACGCAAGGAATTTTCGGCGCTTGCTCGTTGAATTGCTGCTCCAATGGTTGCCGCGGCTGTTTTCAGTGCATCGGTTTCAGCTGAAGTCCAGATTCTTTCGGTATTGCATTGCTCAAACCCGAGAAATCCCCACCAGTTTTTATTCACAAAAACTGGCACAATGACAATGGATTTTACACCAAGGAGACGCAATACTTCTTGCTTTGCAGGTGGAAAATCGTCAATATTGCCCTGCACAATTTCACCTTGACCAAGAACATCGAGCCAACGCTTGAATCCTCGTCCAATATAGTCAATATTTTGTAACTCAGGATTTAAAATCACAGCATCAACACCTTCAGCCGACCAATCGTGTAACCTTGACATTGTCAGTGAACCTGAATCATTTACCGAGTTTATGTAAATATTCACTCGGCTCACTTCTGCTGCGATCCCAAGCTTCTCAAGATTCTCCTCTATGATATAATTAGGATCTCCTCGCAATAAGAAATTTTCAGAAAAGCTGGCAACAGCATGTAAAATAGATTCACGTCGCTTTAGCGCTCGCAGAGCTTCGTGTTTTTCTGTAACATCCTCTGCAATTGCGAGAATTCCACAAGGTGTTCTAAATACCATTGATTTGTAGTACCCGCTACCTGAAACCCCTTCAACGACCCGGTTAATTCCATCATCCAACACCTGTTTATATACTTGATAAGTCTCACGCCTCGCAAACTCGGGATACATATCCAATAGATTTTTCCCCTGAAACTCACCAATGCGTCCTCCCAGAAATTCTGCATAGGCATTATTCAGGTAAAAAATAGTCATATCATCCTTAAGCGCCACCACGGGCGATTGGATACTCGATAGCAATTCTCTATGCTTTATCTCGCTTGATTCCAAAGCGTTAAGCGTTGCCACCCGGTCAGATATGTCCCGGATAATTCCAATCGCTGTCCATTCACCAGCGCGCCTAATAGTTGATAGAGATAATTCGATCGGAAACTCAGCGCCGTCTTTGCGTAAGGCAGATAGTTCAGAAATCTTCCCTACTGCGTTTCCCTTGCCAGAGTGTTTAAAACGATTAAAACCATCGTTTATTGCGGGTTTAAATCTAGCTGGTGCGAGAAATTCATGAAGATTTTTTCCAATTGCCTCTTCGTTGGTGTAGCCAAAAGTTGAGCTGGCAGCATGGTTCCAAAATATAATGTTACCTTCGGCGTTAAGCATAATAATTGCATCTTGGGAGGCCTCTGAGAGTTTATAGAACACATCCTGAAATTCTCTCAGTTCCTTTTCTGCTTTCAGTCGTGAAGTAATATCTCGAACAATGCTGAATGCCACCTCTCTATTACTCCACACACCACGCACAACATAGCATTCAACAGGAATAAGCTCACCATCGGAAGTTATAAACACTGTCGAACAGACTTCCAGTTCACCATTCAGCATTTTGAGGAAATTTTTACCTGATTCTTTTCTGTAATCCAAATCACAAAGATCGAATGCCTTCATGTCCATTAATTGCTCATCAGAATATCCAAGTCGGGTTTGGACGATTCTGTTCCAATCCAGAATATCGCCTTCAAGGCTTAAGATTAGAATGAAATCATCAATTGTGCTGAAAAGTGTCTGGAGGTTGGTCTGGTTAAGTTTAGAATCTTCAGCGATCTGAATTCTGGACAGAGCCCCTGCAATTTGAATGGTAACTAGGTCCAGAAAATCAAGTAGGTCTTCGCTGAATGTGGTGTAACTCCTACTGGCAATACATAAAACTGCCACAATCTCACCGTCATTTATGACCGGGAAAATCGCGCTGTTGATAATCAGTTCTCGTTTAAAAATCTTTTTAGTCTGTTCGGAGATACTTTTTAATCGATGAGAATTATACTCCCCATTGGAAAAAATTCTGCCTAAAGGTGATTCCTCAGAAGTAGTTTTCAGTGAGTCAATTGACTCTTCGCTAAAGCCTTTGCCAACAACAAGTTCAAATGAATCTGACGCTGGTTGTGGCAGAAAAATACCACAAGCATCAATTTCATGCAGTTCAAGCAAATGATCCACAATGCTTTCAAGCGATGGCTTAGTTTTGGAGGCTGTACTCAGTGTTATTGCAATATCTCGTTGAAGCTTGAGAAAATAGCGATTGCGACGGCGTTTGAAATCAGAGATAATCTGCCCGATAGCACTGCTGATTCTCTCAAAGTTAAGAGATGATTCTGTGCTCTTTATGATAGTAATGTTTGGCGCTGATTTGGTGAACAAGTCGTCAATCAGCTTTAACACCTGACTTTCAGGGATTTCTTTGCCGAGGACAATCACTGCGGCGGAGTGATCTAATATGGCATGAAGCTCAGAGAGGTCTGCGACAGAAATAATATTGATTGACACGCTCTCATCAACATTATGTCCGTAAAAACTGGAAATCGCTTCTCTCGTTTGAATGCAAATCCCAATCAGAAACAGTTTGACATTGAGCTTATCCATCTGTGCCCCATTTTGAACCGTTTTTCTCATGGCTAAGTACTGACTCATGTTGCGACAGAACTATCAAATTTTATCTTTCAATCTCGTTTCATCTATGCGGTTTCACGTGTGTCAATGAGGATTGAATATTTAATGTAACCGAATTTTCAGACAAATAATACGTAATAGAATATCAAGGTATTCTGGGTTACTGCCCCAGCTTCTCCCTTCGCCTAAAGCTACGAGCAATAACTCAAACGATTTAACAAATCTTCACAATCTGACAGAATGAAATAATGCTGATGATAAGCTGAAATCTAACTTATCATCGCGTGTTTGTCAAGGTTCATTTTCAGGGTCGCTGTGGGGATGTCTGGTTGTGCTTGAACGACTTAAATCTGCAAAAACAGAGCACCTGTGGTGAGATCATCTGGCAAGTAATAAATGATGCTTGGAAGCAATATAACTGAAAAACAACTAATTATCAACAGTTGTTTTTACCGAATGCGAACACTGGCTGGTCATTCTTTCTTTTTGGGAATTGTGATATTAAGCTTGACAATGCTTTCCTCTCGAAAAGGACATTGTCCAGATTCACAACAGCCCGGCATCTTGCGCCGTCTTATCTGTCTGATAGTCAGATAAACCAGCGACAGCGCCACAACTGCAATTACTATTAATGTGTCAATCATCTTTCACCTGATTTTTTAACCAATTCCGAATAATCTGCCACCTTGATAAACAATCACACAGATAAGATATGCCGCCGTTGTTAATCCTCCCAATTGCAGAAAGGCATACCGCCACTTCCCAGACTCCGCCTTGGTCACCGCAAAGGTTGCCACGCATGGCATGGTAATTAACATGAACAACATTATCAAAAAACCGACGAAAGGAGTGTAAGCTTTTTTCAATTTTTCCCGAAGTGTCACATCCATTCCTGATTCATCACCAACCGCGAAAACTATTCCCAGCTGAGCAACGAAAACTTCTTTGGCAGCAAATGCTCCAATCATCGCCGTCCCGAGTCGCCAGTCAAAGCCCATGAGCTTGATTGCCGGCTCAATCGCTTTGCCAATCCTTCCCGCTACTGAATACTCTAGTTCCATGGCAATTTGCTCTGTGGCTCCGGTGTCCTTAGCTTCGGGAGGCTTGGGGTAAGATGTTAAAACCCACAGAACAATTGAGATAGCCAGAATCACAGTGCCAGCTTTGCGAACATATAGCCATGATTTTTCCCACATGTGGACAAACATACTCTGCAAGGTTGGAATCCGATAGGGCGGCAACTCCATAATCAAGGGAAAATTTTCTCCTTTGAATAATGTTACTCTAAGCAATTTCGCCGCTAACACAGCAAGTATAATTCCAATTATGTAAATCGCAAACAACATTGGCGCCTGAAACTGCTTAGCGAAAAATGCCGGGATTATCAATGAATAAATAGGCAATCTCGCCCCGCAACTCATGAGAGGAATGACCATCATGGTCACCAATCTATCGCGACGGTTATCAATGGTTCTTGTTGCCATAATCGCGGGAATAGAACAACCAAAACCAACCAGCATAGGAATAAAGCTCTTACCTTGCAGACCTAATTTCTGCATGGTCTTGTCCATTACAAATGCAGCTCGCGGCATGTAGCCAGAATCTTCAAGTAAACTGATGCCCAAGAACAGTAACATAATATTTGGTAGAAATATCAGCACTCCCCCCACACCACCGATGATACCTTCAACAAGCAGTGATCGGAGAGGGCTTGTAGTTTCTTCCACCCAAAAGCCATTTATTACATTGCTGAGAAATTCGAAAGATGATTCAATCCATGACATGGGGTAGGCGCCAAGTGAGAATGTCACCTGAAACATAGCATACATTAGGACAAGAAATATCGGGATTCCTAACCAACGGTTGGTCAGTACTCTATCGACTTTGTCGGAAAGTGTCAGATTTGATTTGGCATTTGAAATAACTGTGCGTTTGCATAATCCTGAGATAAATCCGTACCGCCGTTCAGCGATTGTTATTTCGGGGGGCTGGCTGTAAATGCTGTCGAGTCTTGCTGAGTATTTCTTGACCTTTTTAAGTAGCTCTTCATCCTTCGCCTGCCCTAAAATAATTTCGTCATTTTCCAGCAGTTTCAGTGAAACCCAGCGAGGATTGTAATTTTTCTCAAAGCTTTCATTGGCTTGAATATAATCGCTTAACTCTTTGATAAATCGTTCAATGTCTCGTCCATAATTCACTCGCGGGTGAAAGATTTCTTCTTCAGAATTTGCAATTTCCACCACCGCTTTTGCAATTTCGTCTATGCCATCTTTGCGATAACCAACTGTGTTGACAATCTTGACACCAAGTTTTTCGCTCAGTCTTTCCAAATCATAACAAATCCCGCGCTGTCTCGCCACATCGCTCATATTCAATACGAGAACCAAAGGAACTTTTAGCTCAATCAACTGCAACATCAAGTATAAGTTCCTCTCAATGGTGGAATAGTCTATAATATCAACAACAACATCCGGCTTTTCGTTTATGACAAAATCTCGAGCAATTTGTTCATCCAAAGATTGCGCGGTCAGACTATAAGTGCCCGGCAAATCGGTTATTGTAATTAGTTTGCCGTGATAATTAAACTTGCCTTCTTTTTTATCAACAGTCACGCCGGAATAATTGCCAACATGCTCATGCTGTTTAGTCAAAGCGTTGAAAATAGTGGTCTTGCCAGAGTTGGGATTGCCCACCAAAGCAACTCTGATCGTTCTTGCCAAAGTCATCGGAGAAATCGTATTAACCGGATCCCTCATACCGACACTTTTCACAAGACATCTATTTTCAAAGCCATCCCGCGACCGATCACAACCCTGCTACCTTTAACACCAAGGATAAAGGGTCCATCCAAGCTGTTGGCGATGATTTCTAATTCAACGCCGGGAATTAAACCTAGTTCTGCCAAACGTGAGCGCAAACCGCGCCCTGATCTGATGGTAACGAGTTTAACTTTTCTTCCTTGCTCAACCATAGTTAGCGGCACTGTATTCTCTCCTGCAAGTTCAATGTCCGTTTCGTTCATCAGCAACGATTGGACAGATTTTACAATCTTTAGATTCTCTGGTTGGATCAGAGTGTTATGTTTGCTAATCTTCCTAATGTCAACTGCCTGATGTAACGTTCAAGTCATAATCTGGGCAGTCTGGGCAATTCAGAATTTCAGAATGACGATCACAGAAAAAGCCCTTGCTCTCAACCCAGGTTGCTCCGCCAATGGGGCATGTGTCAACAAATTTCACGAAAGCGATTAACCGACGCAAAATACTTGACGGAATTTCATGCTCCAGTTTACAAGCGGTTTCTTCAGCTTCAGTTTCATCGACTGAAAGCACTGAAACGAAAAAATTGTAGAGCGCCTGATGGCGTTTGATGACCTCTTTGGCGGCATCTTCACCAGCGGGTGTCAGAGTAATCAAATCGTAGGGTGCGTAATTCACAAGCTCACGCTTTGCCAGAGCCTTCAGCGCGCCAGTAACAGAGGAGCTGTTCACGGCGAGCTTAGTGGCAATGTCTTTAGCCTTGGCAGCATGTTTTTCCTCAATGATGTGGTAAATCGCTTCGAGGTAATCTTCCAGACTGGCGCTTAGGTCTTTTGTCACAGCCATAATTTCTCCGTTACACACAAATTTTCTCGTCTTCCCATATATATTACGGCACGACTAACATTTTGTCAAGCGCTATGATTCACAATTTGTTATTATGGAAAATATTCGCCTCAATTTGATTAATTTTCGCGTGGAAGCTACTGGTGATGCAATGGAACTTGGCAATCCTGATTGCCAAGTTCCATAACGAAGACATTAAGATAAATTTTCCTTAGGGAATTGCAATGAACGCATCTATCCCACATTCGACAACCCTAAAAACCTGCCCGGGTAGCCTCCGGGAGTACTCTGTCCTTAACCGACAAGTTTCACAGATACAGACAACTCGGCGCATCTTTCTGTCTTCGTCTTTGCGAGGACGCGAAGCGACGAAGCAATCCCTTTGATATTTAAGGATATAGAGCCGTAGCCCGGGAGCGACTGCATCCCGGGACGAAAAATTTCATCTTCGCGAGAAGGGCTTTAGCCGGACGAAGCAATCTCATGAGAGTTCGAGAATCACCTTCACATTCATCGGGCGCGTTAAACGCCCCCTACGCTGTCGTTCCCGCGAAGGCAGGAACCCAGTTTTGATTTTCAGGATTTTCTTCCTTATGTCATACCAGTGAAGGCT